>JANOHV010000079.1:0-2556 GCA_031406795.1 Candidatus Rokuibacteriota bacterium | reverse complement strand
GATCGCCGTGCGGCGCCGGGATTGCGGCAGCCGGCTCGCGCCGAAGACCAACTCGTGCCAGACAACCGAGGCGGTGGCGAGTTCGCCCTCGTGACGTTTAAGGCGTGCCAGCAGGGACGTGTTGGGTGTCGTTGACAGCGGTTCGGAGAGGATGTTCGTGTCGAGCAGGTACTGCGGCTTCACGGGGCGACGTCCCGCCCGGGAGCCTGGTCCCTGACGTCGTCGAATGCGGTGGCGGCGTCGACGAGAGCGTCGGGTGCAACCGTCGAGCGAAAGGACTCCAGCGCCGCCCAGAAACCGGAATGTTGCCGCGCCAGACGGTCGTACTCATGGTCCGCGACCAGAACCGCGGCAGGTTTTCCCCGGCGGCTGATCCGCACCGGACGGCCAGCCTCGGCTTCGTGAACGAGGGCCGCAAGATGGTTCCGGGCTTCTGCAACCGAATACACGCGCTTCATGTCGTATCCTCCATGATGGCCATCATGATGGCTATCATAGCACAACCAACAGGAACCGCTGCATCTCGTTGAGGGACTGTACACGAAAAGGAATCCAGGTTTGAACGAATCAAGTGATCTTTGCGAGAACCCAGTCGCCGGGTCGAGCTCGCGCCGGGCGCCGGTCCCCAGCAGCTCGACCAGCACCACTTCGCCGGGCTTGACCACGCGTGAACCGGCGCGTATCTTGTTCTTACTAAATCTTACGGAGGCAGCGATGACGACGACGACGATCCTCTCCAGCAAAGGGCAACTCATCATCCCCAAGACTGTGCGGTCGAAGCATCACTGGCAGGCCGGGACGGTGTTCGTGGTCGAAGACACGGAGGCCGGTCTCCTGCTCAAGCCGCGAAAAACATTTCCAGTTTCCCGGATCGAGGACGGTCTGGGCTGTGCAGGGTATCAGGGGCCGCCCAGGTCCCTGGAAGAGATTCAGGAAGGGCTCGATGCCGCCGTCCGGTCCGCGTGGCGCAAGGGAAAGCGACCGTGATCATACTCGACACCAGCGTCTGGGTACGCTACGTCACGAACGACGATGCCGACCAGGCCGCACGGGCGGTGCGTCTGATCTCGAAGTCGACGGCGATCTTCGTTCCCAAGACGGTGCTCCTGGAGTTGGAGTGGGTGCTTCGGGCGGTCTATGGTCTTTCCGCAGACGCGGTCGAGCGGTCCTTGTTGCACATACTGGGGCTGCCGGTGGTCAAGCCGGAGGAGCCGGAGGTCGTCGCGGCTGCTTTGGAGCACTATCGGGGAGGACTGGATTTCGCGGACGCCCTGCACATGGTTTCCGCCGAAGGTGTCTTTCACACCTTCGACGAGAAGTGCGTCCGGAAGGCGAAGGCTCGCGGCCTGAGGGTAGTGCGGGTGTAGCGTCGGCACTAGGTGCGCGCCCGCAAAGAGCTCCTCCTGGATGGAGGATAAGGCATGTCGACAGCAACATTGCGCATTCCAGAAGAGAAGCGGGACCTGCTTAAGATTATCGCGAGTGTGGAACGGCGGGAGATGAAAGACATCATCGCGGAGCTGATTGACGAGTATGTCGAACGTCACCGTGAGACCCTGGAACTGCTCTCGCGACCGGAGTGGGTCGAGGAGCGGCTGCGTGTCGGCGGTTGGCGGGTGCTGTTCACACCGAATACGGAGGAGAGGTTCTTGTATGTCTTCGCCATCGTCCCGCGCGGTGAAGCATACCGGTGAGTGGCTGATTTTCTTCCCGTCGATACCGCTGCCCTTAGCGGCGCCGGTAGCCGATGTGCCAGTCGCGGTGCCACGCCACCATGCGCAGGACGACGATGGACAGCGCCGCCACCCACAGGGCGTTGGCCTCGCCCACGCCGGCCCGCACCAGCCCCGTGTACGCCAGGCACCCGACGAAGGCCGCAGTGGCATAGGGCCGCCCGTCGCGCAGCACCATGGGCACCTCGTTGAGGATGACGTCGCGCAGCACACCTCCAAACACGCCCGTGACTACGCCCAACATGGTCGAGGAGAACGCCGGCAACCCGGCTGCGAGCGCCATGACGGTTCCAGCCACCGAGAAGATGCCCAATCCCACGGCATCGGCCAGGATGAAGAACGAGAAAAGAAAATGCTTGTGCAGCATGCGCAGCAGCATCGGCGCCACGGCGGTGAGGGCGAACAGGAGGAGCACGTAGACTTCATGTTCGACCCAGTAGAACGGGCGGCGGTCGAGGAGCAGGTCGCGCAAGGTGCCGCCGCCGAAGGCCGTGACGAAGGCCACGACGAAGACGCCCACCGGATCAACCTGCTTGCGCTCGGCCTCAATGAAGCCCGAAAGCGCAAAAGCGATCACGCCGAGGAATTCGAGCAGATGCCTGAAGACCGGGTCGCTGACCATCATCGACCCTGGCTCCTGCTGCAGGCCCAGGCGATGATCCCGGGGTCGCGGGCGGCATCAGTGCAGAGACGCTCCGGGCGGGGTATCTTGCCGACACGCGCAAGGTCCAACCGGTCGGCGTCCCAACAGGTGGCCACGGTGATCTCGGCGACCGTCTCGCCGTTGGTGTGGCCGGTGCAGGACTCGGAGAGCAGGAACATC
>JANOHV010000072.1:0-69059 GCA_031406795.1 Candidatus Rokuibacteriota bacterium | reverse complement strand
TCCTGATCTGACGGCGATACGGCAACCAGCCGAGTATGAACTTCTTGATCGAATCGTCCAAATCCTGAATCCCATCCTTTCAGAGCGGGCGCCGGCGCAGCGCACCGCCGGAGTCTCCTGCTGCAGACGGCGAAAGTCAAGGCGCCGCGCCGGCACCTCCGGCGGCACTGTGGCATCATGGACGCGACAGGGAGATGCGATGACTGAAGGCGCCGGAAGCCGCTCTTGAAGATTTGCCCGTTCTCGCCCGCCGCGATCTTCGGGTTCGCCGCGTTTCACGTCTACGCGCTGCTGCTGCTCCTTGGCAGCCGGTTCGCGCCGCTGCCGCTGCTGGCGTTCGTGCTGGTCTGTGCGATCGCCCCGTTTCTTCCCAGCTTCGGCTTCTTTCTGCCGGTTGTCAGCCGGGGCAAGCGCGGCGAACAGGGCGTCGCGCTGACGTTCGACGACGGCCCGGATCCCGCCTTCACGCCCCGGCTGCTCGATCTTCTCGACCGGCACGGCGTCCGCGCGACGTTCTTCGTGACGGGGGGCAACGCCGCCCGTCACCCCGCCATCGTCCGTGACACCCTCGCGCGCGGGCATGCGATCGGCAACCACTCCTACCGCCACCTGCCGTGGCTGATGCTCAAGGGGATGCGGACGCTCCGGCGCGAGGTCCAGGCCGCCCAGAGCGTGCTCGGGCGGTTCGGCATCGTCCCGCTGGCCTTCAGGCCCCCGGTGGGGATCACCAATCCCCACCTCTGGCGGGTCCTGCTCGAGCAGGGGATGTACTGCGTCAACTTCAGTTGCCGTGCCGGCGACATGGGAAACCGGCGGATCGCCCGCCTCGCGTCGCGGGTGCTGAAGAAGGTCGCCCCGGGTGACATCATCGCCCTCCACGATGTCGCTCCGCCGCGGGCGAGCGCGGACCTGCTGCTCGGCGAGTTCGACGCGCTGATTCGCGGCCTGAAGCAGAAGGGGCTGGACGTCGTCCCGCTGGCCCGTCTGATCGGCAGGGAGGTCATGGTGCGCGAAGCGACGCCCGAAGAGCGGCTGCCGGCGGCCCTCTTTTACGACACCCTGGCGGCAGACTACGACGCCGAGCAGTTCAACTCGGCGGTTTCGATCGCCAAACGGGCCGAGTATGCGCTTTTCCAGGCGCAGCTTCCGCGGCTCTTCACCGGGGCGGACCGGGTGCTCGAGATCGGGGCGGGCACCGGCATCTTCACGCTGCCCATCGCCCGGCACTGCCGGGAAGTGGTAGCCGTCGACGTCTCCAGCCGCATGCTGGAGATCTTGAAGCGGAAAGCGATCACCGAACGGCTGGTCAACATCCGGACCCTGACCGGAAATGCGGAGACGCTGGACCTGGAGGGTCGTTATTCCCTGGCCTGCGGCTTTTCCGCGCTGTATTACCTGGCCGATCTCCCCGCGTTCCTGAAATGCCTCGCGCGGCACCTCGAACCGGGGGGCATCCTCTATTTCATCACCACGCGGCGCTCGCTGTTCGGCCTGTTCACCCAGATCGGCAACGCCGCGCGTCAGGGGGTGTGGCTCAAGGCGCACAGCCGCCGGGAAATCACCGCAATGCTCGCGGCCGCCGGCTTCGAAGAGATCCGGGTCTCCTCCAACCTGCTCAAGTCCTGGCCCTTCGACGGCATGCTGCTGGAAGTGGCGGCCCGGCGGGGCCGCGCGCTGCCGGAGGCGGCCGGGCGCCTTGAGGACCGCACTTCGGGCGGGTATAATGAAAAGTCAATTACCTGGGGGAGGTCGGGAAGTATGACCGTGAAAGACCAGTTGAAGAAGATCATCATCGAGGGAATCAACCTCGAGGAGATGCGCCCGGAGGATATCGTCGACTCCGCGCCCCTGTTCGGCGAAGGTCTGGGGCTCGACTCCCTGGACGCCGTGGAGCTCGTCGTTCTGATCCAGAAACATTTCGGCGTCGAGATCAAGGACATGGAGGAGGGTCGCGAGGCCTTCCGCTCGATCGACACGCTCGCGGCGTTCGTGGAAGAGCGCTACCGGGGATGACCCCCCCTACCCCGGCGGCCGTCACCGGGATCGGGTGCATCTGTGCCGCCGGGCGGGATCTTCCCGCGGCGATGTCCTCGATGGCCGCCGCGCGGCGCTCCCCTCACCCCCCGGTTCGCTTCAGCACCGGCCACCCGAAGCGTTATCCGGTCTTCGGCGTGCCCGACGATTTTGTCCCGGCAGACCTCCTCGAACGGACCGACCTGCTCCTGACCACGCGATTCGCGCTGGCGGCAACCCGGCAGTCCCTCGTCGACGCCGGCTGGGAGCCCGCCGCGCTGCAACGACTGCGGGTTGGCGTCTGCCTCGGGACCACCGTCGGGTGCGCTTTGAACATCGAGGACTTCTACCGGGAGTACCGCGGCGGCGGGTGCCCTGACCTCGAAACGATCGAGCGTTTCCTGCGCAGCAACCCCGCGGCCGCCGTCTCGCGTGAACTCGGGCTCGACGGTCCGGTGCAGACCGTGGTCAACGCCTGCTCGTCGGGCACCGACGCCATCGGCATCGCCGCGTCGTGGCTCCGGGCGGGCGTCTGCGACGTGGCGCTGGCCGGCGGCGCCGACGAACTCTGCCGCATCATCTACAACGGCTTCATTTCGCTGATGATCACCGACGACCAGCCCTGCCGCCCGTTCGACCGCAATCGCCGTGGCCTCAATCTCGGCGAGGGGGCCGCGGTGCTGGTGCTCGAGAGCCCCGCGGCGGCCGCGGCCCGCGGCGCGCGGGTGCGTGCCCGGGTGCTCGGGTACGGCTCCGCCTGCGACGCACACCACCTGACGGCGCCGCACCCCGAAGGCCGCGGATTGCGCCAGGCCTTCGCCGAAGCGCTCGCCTGCGCCGGCGTCGCGCCGCGCGAGGTGGCCTTCATCAACGCCCACGGCACCGGCACCCCCGACAACGACCGCGTCGAGGGGCGGGTGTTGAACCAGCTGTTCCCGGAGACGCCGTTCTTGTCCACCAAGGGCTACACCGGCCACACGCTCGGCGCCGCCGGGGCGATCGAGGCCGCCTTCACGGTGGCCTGCCTCGAGGCCGGACGGATTCCGGCCAGCGCCGGCTTCGCCGAGGCCGACCCCGACATCCACGGGACGCCGTCCGCGATCGGGCGCGACATCGAAGGCGGCGTGGCGCTTTCCGACTCGCTGGCGTTCGGCGGCAACAACGCCGTCCTGATCCTCGGGAGGGCCGACCGGTGAGCGCGCTGGCCGCGATCCGCGGCATTGGCGTCGTCGGGGGATTCGGGACCGGGGTCGAGGCGCTGCGCGACGCACTCGCCGGCAACCCGGGCCCGGCCGTTCCGATCCCCGGCGCCGGCGGGGTCGACAGCGGGTGCCGGCGCGCGGACACCGCCGCGCTCGAGGCCTTCGTCGACCGCCGGTCCCTGCGCCGGATGGACACCATCTCCCGGCTGGCGATTCTCGGCGCCTGCCTGGCCCTGCGCGACGCCGGCGTCGACCGCCCCGATGGGCGCATGGGAGTCGTGCTCTCGACCGGGTACGGCCCCTCGGGCACCACCCTCGCATTCCTCGACTCCTTCATCGACAGCGGCGATTCCTGTTCCTCCCCCACGCTGTTCTCCTCCTCCGTTCACAACGCCCCGGCCGCAAACCTCTCGACCCTGCTCGGGGTGACCGGGCCCAATCTCTCGCTGAGCCAGTTCGAGGTGTCGGCCTCTTCGGCGCTGCTCACCGCCACCCTCTGGCTCGCGGAGGGACGCGTGGATCGCGTGCTGGTCGGCGGTGTCGACGAATATTGCGATGTCCTCGGGTACTGCTGGAAGCGCTCCTTCGGCGAGCCCGACTCCCCGCGGTGCCTCCCCCTGGACACCCGCCGCCAAACGGCCCGCCCCGGCGAGGGCTGCGCCTTCCTGCTGCTGGAGCGCCCCTCGGCGGGGCGCGGCGGCGACGCGATCATCGAGGCGGTGCGGATGGGACGCATCGGCGGCGCTCCCGCGGGGATCCCCGCGGATCGTCTCCTCGTGCTCGGCGCGGACGGCCACCGCCGGTGCGCCGGCGCCTACGTCAAACTCGTCCCCGCGGGGTGCGCGGTCACCTCGCTCGGCCAGATCTGGGGCAGTTTCCCGACCGCAACGGCTTTCGACGCCGCGGCGGCGGCCGTGCTGCTGCGGTCCGGCTGCACGCCCGCATCGCCGCCGGAGTCGGATCGCCCGCATTCCTGGCGCGTGCCGCCGGCCGGCGAACCGCTGCCGTCCGCCGGCATCGGCCTGCTGCGCGTGTCGGCCGGCGGGGAATACGCGCTGACGCTGCTGTCGAAGGCATGAAACGCGTCATCGTCAACGCCGCGCTCCTCGCCGCGAGCCTGCTCGCGCCGCCATCCCTGCACGCGGCCGCGACCGAACCGACGCGGGCGGGGTTCGCGGTCTCCTGCGGCGCATCGTACAGCCCCGGCGGCGTGGGCTTCTGCCTGCTGACCGGAATCCTCCTCTACGACTACGACCGGATCTGGCCGCACCGGGCGCCCGAGACGCTGCGCTTCAGGGTGGAATACAGTCTGGGGGCGAACTTCGAGCCGTCGCTGCAGCTGATGACCTCGGCGAATATGGTCGCCCAGCTCTACTATCCCGGCATGAGCGCCGGGCGCGTGCGGCCCTATATCGGGGGGGGGGTCGGCATCATCTACACCGACTACATGGTCGACGGGCAGGGGTGGCGGTTCAACTTCAACCCACTGCTCGGCCTGGGAGTCGAGTTCGGGCCGGATCCGGCGCTGTTCATCGAGGCGCGCCTCCACCACATCTCCAACGGCGGCCTCGACGAGCAGAATACCGGCGTGAATTCCGTGCAGCTGCTGTTCGGCCGCTATTTCTAGACGGCCTCTTTCAGCTGACTGCTCCCTCTGCCGTGTTACGCAACTCCCTGCGCAGGGGCTTGCCGACGGGCGACTTGGGAATCTCGGCGACGATCAGCACCCGGCGGGGAACCTTGTAATCGGGCAGCCGCGCCCGACAGTGCGCCAGCACCTCGGCGTCCGTGAGCGCACTGCCCTCGCGCGGGATCACGCGCGCCACGATCGAGCGGCCGCGGGATGCGTCGGGCACTCCGACGACGACGGCATCGGCGACGCCCGGGTGCGCCTTGAGGACCGCTTCGATTTCGCTCGGATAGACGTTGAAGCCGCTGGTGATGATCAGATCGTCCTTGCGGTCCACGATGAAGAAGAAGCCCTCCGCGTCCATCCGCGCCAGATCGCCGGTGAACAGCCACCCGCCTTCAAGCCGCGCGGTGGACTCGGTCGCCTCCGGCGTCTGCCAGTACCCGGCCATGACCTGGGGACCGCGCACCACGAGTTCGCCGACCTCTCCGGGCTCGAGCGTGCGCTCGGCAGCCGCGAGATCGACGATGCGGGCGTCGGTGCCCGGCAGCGGGATGCCGATGGAGCCGGCAGGGCAGGGTTTGGTGAGCGGTGTCATGTGCGTGGTGGAGGAGGCCTCCGAGAGCCCGTAGGCCTCGTGGAGGCGGCGCCCGGTGAGCTGGAGATACCGTTCCTTCACGGCCGGCGGCAAGGGGGCGCCGCCGCACGAGGGCATCTCGATCTCGGCGAGCACCGCGCGCATCCCGGGGCTGCCCTCGAGGTGCTTGGTCAGCGCGATCCACAGGCCGGGCACCGCGGGAAGCGACAGCACCGGCCGATACTTCTCCAGTAGCCCGAGCAGCGGCACCACGGCGAGCGGGTCGAAGCGCGGCACAAGCACCATGCGATAGCCCCGCAGCACCGAGAGCTGCAGGCAGATCGTGAAACCGAAGACGTGGAAGAACGGCAGCAGACAGATCACCGGGGCGTTCGACGGCGCCGCGCCGGGGCGGAAAGCCTCGATCTGGTGCAGGTTCGCGACGACGGAGCGGTGGGTGAGCATCACGGCCTTTGGCCGGCCGCTGGTGCCGCTGGTCATCTGGAGCAGGGCCAGGTCCCCCGGTTCGGCCACCGCGGGCGGCTCGGTCGCGGGGTGGGAGCGCAGCAGCTGGTCGAAGGGCACCGGAGTGACGGCGAGCGGCGGGAGCTTCTTCTCCAGACCCGACACGGAGTGGAGGATCAGGTGCTCGACGCCGGCTGCGGCCAGCGACTGGTGGATGTTCGGCAGGAAGACGTCGAGCGTGACGAGCACCCGCGCGCCGGTGGCGCGGAGGATCGCCGCGAATTCGGGCCCCTTCGTCATGACGCCGACATTGACGATGATCGCGCCGAGCTTGTGCACGGCCACGGCGGCGATCGGGTACACCGGCGCGGTCGGCAGCATCAGCGCCACACGATCGCCCTTGGCCACCCCGAGAGACCGCAGGCCGTGTGCGAAGCGATTGACGCGCTCGTTGAGCTGAGCGTAACTGGTGTCCTCGTCGTTGTAGCTCAGCGCCACCCAGTCCGGGTGGCTCGCGGCAGTGCCCACGAAAAGCCGGTCGAGGGTGGTCTCCGGGAAGGTGAAGGGCTCCGGAACCGGATGATCGTAGTTGTGTGTCCAAGGTCGATTCATCGGCATCCTCCCTTGAAGTTGCGGTAGTTCGCGCTCGCAGGAGCATACCGCGTCCCGACGGACAGGGCCAGCGTGCCGCGTGAAGCGCCGCCGGGAAATCGCGCCGGCCGGCCCCTGCCGGCATGAGGCGGATACCGGCTTGACACCCCTGCGTCCGGGTGGATAATCCGGATAGCAGCGTTGCCGGGTTCCACGCCCGGCGCCGTGCACCGGCACAACCAACAGAGGGGGATGCTCAATGAAACGATCGCTCGCGCTCCGCTTGTCCTTGCTGTCGCTGACCCTCGGCCTGCTGTCGCTCGGAGCACCCGAGGCGGGAGCCACTCCGCTGCTGGCGATGCAGGCCGCCGAGCGCTGCGACACCTGCCATGTGATGCCCCAGCGCTCCGACCCGAAGTGGATTGAGGCCAACTACAGCCTGTCGGAGCGCGAATGCCGCCTCAGTTGCGGCGTCTGCCACGTCAACCCCTCCGGGGGGATGTTGCGCACGCGGGCGGGACAGTATTTCGGGACCAAGACCCTGCCCCTCGTGAAGTCGGTACAGGCGAACGTGGACAAAGCCGTCACCGCGCTGAAAGAGAACGGCTACCTCGTCCTCGGCCTGGACACACGCTTCATGGACGTCATCACCGACCAGGATGACAAGCGCAGCCCCCTGTTCTTTCCGATGCAGGGCGATCTGTACGCATCCGCGCGCCTCCACGCAAATGTCTCGCTCTTCAGCCAGTTCGGGCTCCAGCGCGGCGGCAATGGCGCCGTGCGCGAAGCCTTCGGCCTGGTGGACAACCTGCCGTTCAACTCCTATCTGAAATTCGGCAAGTTCATCCCCCCCTTCGGACACCGGCTCGAGGACCACACGGCGTTCATCCGCCGCGAGTTGTTCGTCGACCAGTCCAACCCCGTCTCCTACGGCTCCGGCGTGGAATTCGGCACGGAACCGCTCGTCGCCTTCGCCCGCGCCGCCTACTTCAACCGGGACCTGCTGCCGCGCGAGAACACCAACAACACGCCGCAGATCTTCGCCGGCACCGTCGGCTGGCACGGTCTGTGGCTGGAACTGGGCGCCTCCTATCTGCGCATCAACGACAACGACCGCTGGGAGGACGTCTACGGCGCGGGGACCAACATTCGCGGCGACCGCACGGCCGCCGGCGCATTCGGCGCCGTACGCCTCGGGACTCTGGTTTGGCTCTTCGAAGGCGACCTGCGCTCCGACGACATCGCCGGGCGGCGGCAGGTCGACGCCGTGATCACGTACAACGAGCTCGCCTGGCGCGCTTGGGACGGGCTGACGGTGAAGCTGCGCCACGAGTACTTCGACCCCGATCGCGACACCGGGGACGACGCGACGCAGCGCTACGGGGTCGGGATCGACCTGCACCCCTACCCGTTCACTGAACTCGACCTGCAGGTGCGCCGGATCGTGGAGAACAACCCGTCGAAGCAGGATTACAACCAACTCCTGTTGATGATCCACCTCTGGCTCTAGCCGGAGGAGGCGCAACGGGGACTCAGCGGGCCGCAGCCGGGCGCAGCGCCCTGGGGATCTCCACTTCCAGCTGTTTCGGGACAAGGTTGACCGCGGCGAGCAGCCGGCTCCAGCCGGACTTTCCGGCCCTGATCTCGGCGTAGACCGCGGGGGCCGCGCGGGACGACCAGCCGCCGATCAGCGCGGCGAGCACCGTCTCCTGCAAGGTCGCGCCGCGGGCGGCCAGTTCGTCCAGTTCCGCCCACGGGGTCCCGAGCCGGGAGGAGATGGTCTCGCCGGCGGCGATCAGCGCAAGGGCTGCATCACCCGCTCCACCCGCGAGCGCCGCGACGAAGCGGGGCCCGAGCGGCTCGAGCGGCTCGCCCCGCGACCGAAAGACCTCCGCCCACGACGCGGCGGCGGCGCGGGCTGTCATCAGAGCCGCGGCATCCGCCCCTTGACGACGCGCGGCGTAGGTCGAGATCCAGAGATCCTCCCCGGAGGTCCCGGACATCCTCGCCTGGACGATGTCGCGCTTGGGTACCCCGTAGGCGGCCGAAAGCAGCGTGTTGGCGCCGGTCGCGAGCAGGTACCCGTCGGACTTGCCGGGCTGTGCGGGATCATACTCGCGGTCGCGAAAGCAGTGGCACGAGGGACCGGCGGCGAAGGCGCCCGCCGCGCCGAGGTGTACCAGCAGGCAGCAGGCCGCGGCTCCCCGGAGCGCGCGCCTCACTCCTTCCGGCCCCGACCGCCGCCGCCCCGGCCAGGCGGCGCCGCTGCCCCCCGCTGCGCCGCCTGCCAGACGAACGTGCGAATCTGCGTCTCCCGGCTCGCCCGGCGCGTGCCGTCGCAGGGGACCTCCAGGTAGGGCACCCGCATCTTCGCGAGCAGCGGACCGAGCACGGAGGTCGCCATGGTGCCCGGCATGCAGGTGAACGGGTAGACGTTCACGATGCCGTCGCAGCCGTGGGCGACGTACTCGAGCGCGCCGCCGATGCTCAGGACCGACTCCGTGCCGATGTCGAAGGAAAAATGCCGATCGCCCTCCAGCCGCCGCTCCACCGTGTGGACGTCGTGGTCGGCGGCGATGTCCAGATGCCGCAGCGCCGCCGCGTAGACGCCGCGGCGTTTGGCGTTGAGGTAGCGGTACTCGATGGCCTGTCCGAGCGACTTCTGCGCCGCGCGCCGCGCCTCTCCGATCCGGCCGGCCCGCAGCTGCCGGCCGGCGCTCTGGCGGTGCTCGCGGATCCGGCAGTACGTGATGAAACTCACCCACTCGGCGAGCGTGGCGTTGACCACTTCCGCGCCGTGGCGCTCGAGTTCCAGGATCAGCTCCTGGTTCGAGAAGGGATGCGACCGCAGGTAGATTTCGCCGACCATGCCGATGCGCGGACGCCGCGGGAGCGACGGGTCGATGAGGCCGCGCGCCGCCCGGGCCGCGTCGGCGACGACCTCGTGAAATTCGCGAAAATCGGTGCGCAGACCGCCGTTTTCGATCACCCGAATCATGGCCGCGACGGCCGACGCGTGCAGCTCCTCGACGGCGCCCGCCCGGCGCTCGTAGGGACGCGCGCGCCACAGGATGCGGTCCAGCGCGTCGGCGACGATCATCGTCATGAAAATCATCAGCCGGAAGCGCGCCGCATCCGCCGCCGGGACGAGCCCTTCGGCGGAGTAGGAGTCCGCGGTGGTGATCGCGGCGATCGGCATTTCGCGAAACTCCTCGAAGCGGTCGAGCACGAGCCGCTGGAACTTGTTGTACATCCCGAAGCGGCAGGGACCGGTGGCCTCGGGGAGAAAGTAGGCGTAATTCCTGGCGTCGAACGCCGGGCCGAGGCGGTTGCGCTCGGCCTGCAGGTGCCGCAGGACATCGCCGAGGGTGACCTGGCAGGGGAAGCACTCCTTGCCCGAGGTCTGCTCGCGGCCCAGTTCCAGCCCGGTTCCGGTTTCCATGACCAGGGCCGGCACCCCGATCGCCCGGAAGCACGCGGCGAGGAACTCGGCCCCGGCCGGGTGCATCGAGGGCACTAGCAGCGTGCGCCCGGCGAGCGCAACGCTCCCCACCCGGTCGCGCGCCGCGGCGAAAGATCTCACCGGCGACCCCCGCCGGCGGCGCCCGAAGGCGGCGCGCCGGCGGCCTCCGCCATGGCGCTGCGCACCACGGTGCGGTAGGCCTCCAGCCGCGTCAGCAGGCCGGCAACTGCGGTGTGCTCGTCGAGTTCGAGCACGAGTGTCGGCTTCCCCTCCGTGGCGTGCCGGTAGAAGTGTTCGACGAACGAATCGGCGCCGCAGCCGAAGTTGGTCAGGTGCACGCCGATGAGATTCGGGGTGCGCGCCACGCGCCGCGCCGCCCGCAGGATGCGCGCCCCGAGCCCCCAGTACATGCCGGGAAAATCCGTGAGATCCTCACCGTCGAGCGCGAGACAATCCATCGGCAGCGCCGTCACGCCGAGCGCGGCGAGGTGGCGGCCGATCTTGAGGTTGCAGCGCTCGTCGAAGAGGTTGTACGGGCGCCCGCTCACCAGCCAGACCGGCTCGCCGGCCGGGACCTGGGCCAGCAGTTCCTCGCCCCGCCGCTCCAGCGAACTCGTGAACTCCTGCTGCCGCGCCCAGGCCTCGGCCGCGAGGGCCGTCATCCTGGCCTTTGACGGGCGGCGCGACCGCGGCAGGCTGCGCCGGAGTTCGCGCGCCGCCTCCTCGGGACCCTCGGCCAGAAAGAGCGTCGGGCGCACGATGCGCGCCTCCGGGATGTCGAGCGCGGCCTTGACCATGAACTGCGAACCCTCGACATACGGGCACAGCAGCCCGCGTTCGCCCCCGGGGGTCGGCAGGGTGATCACATTGGGGAGAAAAAGCGTCTCGGCGCGCTCGAGCAGCCAGTGCACGTGTCCGTGAAAGACCTTGACCGGGAAGCAGGTCTCGGCGGACATCGAGACGATGCCCGCGCGGGCGATGCTCTCGTCGGTGGGCGGCGAGAGCAGCACGCGGTAACCCAGGCCGGCGAGCAGGTGCGTCCAGAAAACACCCCAGCCGATGCCGTAGAGCGCCAGCGGCACGCCGATCGTGCCGGCGGGGACGCGCGCCGGGGCCGGCGCTCGCGGGTCGCCGGGCTCGGCCCGCCCCGCCAGCGCCTCGGCGAACGCTTTCGCCCGCTCGGCGAACAGATCCGGGCGTCGCACCACGCCGCGCCGGGCGACTTCGTAGCGCCCGCACTCGCCGCCCCAGACACTCGAGCGTCCCCCGAAGTCGTAAACCCGCAGCTTGCACTCGTTGCGGCACGCCGCGTCGGCCCGGCAGACCCGCTCCGTGAACGAAGCCGCGGCGGCGCCGAGCGCGCCGAGGTTGCGTTGCTCCGGCGCGATTTCGCCCCGCGCGGCGGCGGCGCGGACGGCGAGGGCGGCGCCGAACGCGCCCATCACCTCGCGGTGCGGCGGCACGATGACGGGCCGCCCGAGCACCTGTTCGAACGCGGCCACCACGGCGCGGTTCAGCGAGGGGCCGCCGAGAAACATCACGCGCCGGCCGATGTTGCGCCGGCCGACCACGCGATTGAGGTAGTTGTGCACGACGGCGGAGGCCAGGCCGGCGATCAGGTCGTCGCGAGGCGCTCCTTGTTGAAGCGCGCTGACGAGGTCGGATTCCATGAAGACCGTGCAGCGCTCCGCGAGCCGCACCGGCGCGGGGGAGGCGAGCGCCACGTTCTCGAACTCGCCGACGATGTCCACGCCGAGCTTGGCCGCCAGTTCGTGCAGGAAGCTGCCGGTCCCGGCGGCGCAGACCTTGTTCATGTCGAAGTCGATGGCGTGCCGCTGCTCGAGACGAATGTACTTCGCGTCCTGCCCGCCGATCTCGAAGATCGTGTCCACCTCGGGATCGGCCGCAATCGCGCCGCGCGCGTGCGCCGTGATCTCGTCGATCACCAGGTCCGCGGCGAGAAAGTCGCCGACCACCTGCCGCCCGGAGCCCGTGGTGGCCAGACCCAGCAGACGCACCCCGCCCCCCAGTTCGGCGCGGAGCCCCTCCACCAGTTCGCGCGCAACCTCGATCGGGCGGCCGCGCGTCGGGACATAGCGCTTGGCGAGAATGCGCCCCCCGGTGTCGATCAACGCGAACTTCGTCGTCGTCGAGCCGATGTCGATGCCGAGCCAGACGCCGTGCGCGAGCGCGGCCGCGTCGGCGGCGGGCAGCGCGCCGTCCGGCGGCGCCGAAGGGGCCCGCAGCGGTCCGGTGCGCGGCACTGCCTCCCCCCCGAGGTCCGGCCCCTCCCCGAACCGCGCCAGATCCAGCACGGCCGTGCGGCCCGCCCGCTGCGATGCCAGCGCCGCACCGACCGCCCCGAGGGACGCGTGGTGCGGCGGCACTGTCAGTTCGGGGTGCCGCCGCCGGAACGCCCGCACCTGGAGCGGGTTGGCGGCGACACCGCCGAGAAAGACCAGCGGCGGCTCGAGCCGCCGGGTGCCGACGATCGTGCTCAGGTAGTTCGCCGCGTTGCCCTCGTGCAGACCGGCGATGATGTTCGCGAGCGGCTCGCCCTTGTTCTGCAGGTGGATCATGTCCGACTTGGTGAAGACCGTGCAGCGGCAGGCCACGGGCGCCGGCGTCTCGCTCGTGAGCCCCTCCCTGATGAAGGCGGCGAGCAGCGTTTCGAGCTGCGCCTGGTCGCCCTGCGCGGATGATGCGGTCAGGGCGCCGGCCAGCCGCTCGGCCTGCTGGTCGATGAAGGACCCCGTCCCCGAAGCGCAGGGGCCGTTCATCGCGAAGTGCTCCAGCCGCCAGCGCTCCTGCTCCCAGTCCAGCGCGAAGAGCGCCGCATCCTGCCCGCCGATCGCGATGATCGTGCGGACGCCGGGGGCCACGTGCGCCGCGCCCAGGATCTGCGCGATCGTCTCCGGCTCCCACGGGAAGCCGAGGCGCGCGGCGAGCGCCTGGCCGTGCGAACCGGTGAAGGTCACCGAGGCGATCGTCGCCTGGCCAAACATCTCCCGCACCGCGCCGAGCGCCGCGAGGGAGGCGGCGGCCGGACGGCCGAAATGGCGCCGGTACGGCTCCTCGTGGACGATGCGGCCGGCCGCGTCGAGCACGACGCAGTTGACGCTCACCGATCCGGCGTCGAGGCCGACGGCGAGGGCGGCGGGCTTGGTCTTCGTCTGGGATGTCATGGTTGTTGCGTTCCGCGTTCGGGTACAATACCGACCATGCGTGACGATGACAAGACCTCCACTCCACAGCCGGACCCTCGACGGCGGCCGCAGCGATGACCGACGGCCTCTCCTACGGGGCCGCCTTTCTCGGCGGCATCGTGTCCTTCTTCAGCCCGTGCGTGCTGCCGCTGATGCCCGGCTATCTGGGGTACCTCTCCGGACTCTCCTTCGAGGAACTCGAGACCCTTCCTCCTCGCGCCTACCTGCCGAAGACCCTGCGGCACGCCGCGATTTTCTGCGTCGGGTTCACGATCGTCTTCACGGCCCTCGGCCTGAGCGCCACCACCCTCGGCCACTTCCTCGCCGGCCACGCCTTGCTGCTGCGCCGGGTCGCCGGGGTGCTGATCTTTCTCTTCGGCATGCAAGTCGCCGGGCTGCTGCATTTCGCCTGGCTCTACCGCGAGCGGCGCTTCGAGGTCCGCCGCCGCGAACCGGGCAATGGGCGCAGCCTGCTGCTCGGGATGGCCTTCGCTTTCGGCTGGACGCCCTGCGTCGGCCCGGTCCTCTTCGCGGTGCTCGCCCAGGCCGCCACCGCCGGCAGCGTCGCCGGCGGCGGGCTGCTGCTGATCGCCTACTCGCTCGGCCTGGCGATCCCCTTTCTCGTCTTCGGAGCCGCGGCCTCCTACTCCCTGCGCCTCGCCAACCGCAGCGGGCGCTGGCTGCGCCCGGTGCAGATCGCCGCGGGAGTGGTGATGATGGCGATGGGCGTGTTGCTGATCACCGGCGCCTTCGAGCGCCTCAACAACCTGATTTCCGGGCTCTTCAGCTGACCGGGCCATTGTCGGGCGGGGATCAACCCCGCCCCTACGACGAGCCCAGACACGCGTAGGCGGAATCGTGCGTGGGTAGGGGAGCGGTTCACCCCAATAGTATGCGAGCGGAGGGGAGCGGTTCACCCTAATAGCATGCGAGCGCAGGGGAGCGGTTCATCCCAATATTCGTGCGTGCGTAGGGGAGGGGTTCACCCCCTCCCCCGCCGCAGACCAGCCCTGACCGCCGCCACAGGAAGGGCGTGCCGCCCGCGGTTGTGGTACCGTGGACGGTAAATGGAGGGATTGTTCAATGGACATGGATGACCTGATCGCGGAGGGGCAGCGACTGCTCTCCCAGACGAAGTTCGACGAGGCAGCGGCCGTCTTCGCCAAGGCGCTCGAACTGGACCCCGACGATGTCGGACTGCTCGTCGCCCACGGCGCGGCGCTAATCACGCTGGGCCAGTACGCGGATGCGCTCAAGGACTTCGACCGCGCGGTCGAGCTGAAGCCGGACAGCCCCCGCCTGCATTTCCGCCGCGGGATGGGGCGCATGGCCCAGATGGACTTCGAGGGGGCGGTCGCCGACTTCTCCCGCTCCATCGAGCTGGATCCCTCGTACGCGGTGGCCTTTTACTGCCGGGGCATGGCGCAGGACTCGCTCGGGAAAGAACAGGAATCCCAGGACGATCTGCGGCGCGCCTGGGTGCTGGGCAGCGCCACCCTGCAGGGCGAACTGGACAAGTACGGCATCATCCGCACCGACATGGACAAACCCCATTAGCGAAGATGATTGACGAGGGTCTTTTCCGCCCTGACTGCGTCGCCTCGTTGCAGCCTTGTGCGTCGTACCTTCCGGTACGCCTCCGCGGCCGCTTCCTCGGACGACTTGCCAGGACGAAAAATCCCGCTCGTCACTCATCCACGCTCTAGAAACAGTCCCCCTGATGGAGCACCGGATCGACTACCTGGTCATCGGCAGCGGCGTTGCCGGGCTCTCGTTCGCGCTCAAGGCGGCAGCGCACGGCACCGTCGCGGTCGTCTCCAAGCGCGAGGCGCAGGCTTCGAACACCTGGTACGCCCAGGGGGGCATCGCCTCGGTCTGGAGCGCGCAGGACCGCTTCGACCTGCACATCGACGACACGCTGACCGCCGGCGACGGCCTCTGCCACCGCGACGTGGTGGAGCTGGTCGTGCGGAGCGGACCGGAGCGCATCCGCGAGCTGATCGACCTGGGGTGCGATTTCTCCCGCGACGCCGAACCCGGTGTCGGGTACGACCTCGGCATGGAGGGCGGCCATTCGCGCCGGCGCATCCTGCACGCCAAGGACTCGACGGGGCGGGAGATCGAGGAGAGCCTGATCGAGCGCTGCCGCGCGCACCCGCGCATCGGCATCTTCGAGTACCACATCGCCATCGACCTTATCCTCGAATCGCGACTCGGCGGGGCGATCCGCGACGGGCACGACCGGGTCTGGGGGGCCTACGTCCTGGACAGCCGCCGGGGCGAGGTGCACACGTTCCTCGCCCCCGCGACCCTGCTCGCCACCGGCGGCGCCGGCAAGGTCTATCTCTACACCAGCAACCCCGACGTCGCCACGGGCGACGGGGTGGCGATGGCCTTTCGCGCCGGCGCGGCCGTCGCGGGGATGGAGTTCTTCCAGTTCCACCCGACCTGCCTCTATCACCCGGCGGCCAAGAGCTTCCTGGTCAGCGAGGCGGTGCGCGGCGAGGGCGGCATCCTCAAGACGATCGCCGGGGAGCCCTTCATGGCGAAGTACGACCCGCGCCGGGACCTGGCGCCGCGGGACATCGTCGCGCGGGCCATCGACCACGAAATGAAGACCAGCGGCGCCGAGCACGTGCTGCTCGACATCAGCCACCGACCCGCCGAATTTCTGCGGGAGCGCTTCCCGACCATCCACGCGCGCTGCCTGGAGTACGGCATCGATATCACCAGCCAGCCGATCCCCGTGGTGCCGGCTGCGCACTACCTGTGCGGCGGTGTCGTGACGGGGCCCGACGGGCGGACCACGCTTGACGGCCTGTACTGCGCCGGCGAGACCGCCTTCACCGGACTGCACGGCGCGAACCGGCTGGCGAGCAACTCGCTGCTCGAGGCGGTCGTCTTCGCCCATCGGGCGTACGAGGCGGCGATCAAAGACGGCGGCAGGCCGCCCCCGCCGGTCGCCGCGTGGAACCCGGGCAACGCCGCGCCGAGTACCGAGGAGGTCGTCGTGAGCCAGAACTGGGACGAACTGCGGCGGGCGATGTGGAACTACGTCGGCATCGTGCGCTCGGACAAACGGCTGGCACGCGCCCGCTCGCGGGTGAGGCTGCTCAAGGACGAGATCGAGGAGTACTACCGCGGCGTGTTCGTCACCAACGACCTGATCGAGCTGCGCAACATCACCACGGTCGCCGAACTGATCATCGAGTGCGCCGCGCGCCGCGCCGAGAGCCGCGGGCTGCATTTCACCACGGACCACCCCGCCCGCGACGACGCCCGCTGGCGGTGCGACATCGTCCTGCGCAAGGCCCCGGACGGCATCGCCGCCACCTTCGACAGAAGACCCTTCGGCGAGGGCCGCTGAAAGGGGCCGGCTTCAGCGGGCTGCGGGGAACTCGGCGATGAAGACGCTGCCACCGCCCGCATTCTCCTCCACCCAGACCCGGCCGTGGTGCAGCTCCACGATGCGGCGCACGATGGTCAGACCCAGACCGATCCCGGCAATCGGACCCTTCTCCATGCTCTCGAAGCGCTGAAAGATGCGCTCGCGCCCCTCCAGCGGCACGCCGGGGCCGCGGTCGCGGACCTCGAGACGCACGCGAGGGCCGGCGCTGACTGAAACCTCGATCGCCGAGTCCGGCGGGCCGTACTTGATCGCGTTCGAGAGCAGCTGTCCGACGACTTCGCTGACCTGGGGCCCCGCGGCGATCGCCGCACCCCCGGCGAGGGTGACGGCGATCCGCTGGCCCTTCTCCTCACTGAGCGGACGGAGGCTGTTCACCACCTCCTCGGCAATCCCGTCGAGATCGATCCTGCCCTCTTCGCCCGCGGTACGATCCGGTATCGCCAGATAGGCGCGGGCATCGGCGAGGATGCCCCGGGCCTTCGTCAGGGAGCCGCGCATCCCGCCGTAGTACGGCAGCTTGTCCTCGGGAACGCCCCCATCCATCAGCAGCCGCAGGTAGTTCTCCGTGATCCAGACGGGATTCACGAGGTCGTGGCTGAGAATGTCGCAGAATAGCAGGCGCAGACGATTCGTTTCCTCGAGACGCGCGGTATGTTCCTGCAACTTGCGCTCGGCCGCGACCCGGGCCGTGATGTCAATAACGGCGGCCTCGATGGCCGGGCGGCCCCGGTAGAGGATGCTCCTGTCGTAGAGTTCCACCTCGCGAACCCCGCCGTCGCGCAGCATGAACCGCACCGTGCAACTCGGGAACGCCTCCTGCCCGGAGAGCCGCAGGTGCATCTGCCGGGTGACCAGCGCCAGGTCATCCGGGTGAATCACGGTGTCAACGTCCCGGGGGAGATCGGCGCTGCCCGCATAGCCGCTGAATTCGCGCAGCCAGCGGTTCGCATAGACGACGCGGCCGTCCTGCACCACGCACATGCCCACGGGAGCCTCTTCGACAAGGCTTTCGCACACCTCGTGCGGCAGCGAGACGGACGAACCCTGTTCTTCAGAACGCACGGCGTAGCTCCATGACAGAGTAGTACGGTACCTGGCGCCATTCTACTACAGCGGCCCCCCGGCGCGAGAGGCGAGAACGGGGAGCCTGGCGAGCGCGGCGGTTGACACGGAGCGGGCGTGGCCGGACAATGCCGCGCATGACGACGGACGGAACGGCTGCCGGCGACGGCCTCCCCCCGAACACTTATAAGGGGATTCCCGCGACTGACCGGCTCATCGTGGCCCTGGACGTCCCCGACCACGAGCAGGCCCGCCGTTTCGTCGAACAACTGGGCGACAGCGTCAGTTTCTACAAGGTCGGCCTCGAACTGTTCATGGCCGGCAATTACTGGGAGCTGGTCTCCTGGCTCACCGGACAGGGGAAGCAGGTCTTCGCCGACCTCAAGTTCTTCGACGTTCCCGAAACGGTCCGCTCGGCGGTGCGGCGCCTCCAGGGCCGCGGGGTGAGCTTCACGACCGTCCACGGCAATGACGCGATCATGCGTGCCGCGGTCGAGGCGCGGGGCGAAGTCAAGATTCTTGCGGTCACGGTGCTCACCAGCCTCGACCAGGGGGACCTCGACGACCTGGGCTTCTCCTGCAATGTCGCGGACCTCGTGCTCTCGCGCGCCCGGCGGGCCCTGGAGATCGGGTGCGACGGGGTCATCTCATCCGGCCTCGAGGCCCCGCGGCTGCGCGAGCATCTCGGCGAGCGGTTCCTTGTCGTGACCCCCGGCATCCGTCCGGTGCTCAACCGCCCGACTGACGACCAGAAGCGGACGGTCGACATCGAGGAGGCCTTCCGCGGCGGCGCGGATTACATCGTCGTCGGCCGCCCCATCCGCTCCGCGACGGACCCGCGCGCCGCCGCCGTGGCGATCCAAAGCCGCATCGCCGCGCTGTTCCCGGCCTGATCGGCCTGATCGGCCTGATCGGGCCGATCGGGAGGGGATCAACCCCTCCCCTACACCGGAACGGGCTCTCCTTCCCGGAAGACGCTTCCAAGCACCAGCGCACAGAAGACGTTCTTGTCGTAGGGGCGGGATTCATTCCCGCCCGGTAGCCGCTGCGCTCAGTACGTCGTGTTCGAGTGGCGTGCTTCCCACTCCCGCAGCAGTTCGAGACACTCCTCCCGCAGCACGCCGGAAACGATCCGCATCGAACCGCCGCCGAGCCGGCGCATCGTCCGGTTCGAAATCGTGAGTTCCCGAAAGCCCAGTCGCGCCACGTCGGCGATGCGCGTCCCGTAGACCAGCGTGTCGATGCCGGCCCAGTGGATGGCGGCGAAACACATCGGGCAGGGCTCGGTGGTGGAATAGATCCGGCAGCCGGCCAGCTCGTGCGCGCCGAGGCGGCGCGCGGCCAGCCGGATCGCGTTGACTTCCGCGTGACAGGTCGGGTCCCGGCGCGCGAGCACGGTGTTGCGCGCGACGGCGAGCACCCGGCCGTCCCGGACGATGCAGGCGCCGAACGGCCCGCCGTCGGGACGGCGCAGATTGTGCCGCGCCGCCGCGAGCGCGGCGAGCATCCCCGTAGCGTCACCACCTGTTTCCATCCGCCCCCTCCCCTGCTAGAGTTGTTTCATCATACCAAGGGAGGACGACCATGACCCAGAAAACGGCAAAGAACGTCTCCGCAGTCCCGCCGCGCCTGACCTTTCTGGGCGCCGCGCAGAACGTCACCGGTTCACGGTATCTCCTCGAGGCCGGGGCCAGCCGCATCCTCGTCGACTGCGGCCTCTACCAGGAGCGCGATCTGCTGGCGCGCAACTGGGACCCCTTCCCGGTCCCGCCCGCCTCCATCGACACGCTGCTGCTCACGCACGCCCATGTCGACCACTGCGGCTATCTGCCGCGGCTCGTGCACGACGGCTTCCGCGGGCGCATCGTCTCGACGCCGGTCACCGCCGAACTCGCCGCGATCGTGCTCGCGGATTCGGCGAAACTCCAGGTCGAGGATGCCGCCTACAAGAAAAAGCGCCACGCTCGAGAGAAGCGCACCGGGCCGCACCCCGAGGTGCCGCTCTACACCATGGACGACGTGACCGCGACCCTGCCGCTCTTCGACCCCGTTGCCTACGGCACGCCGGTGCCGATCGGCGAGGGCATCACCGCCGAGTTTCGCGACGCCGGCCACATCCTCGGCTCCGCCTCCGTGCTCGTCGCCATCGGCACGGGCGCCGCGCGACGGGCCGTGCTCTTTTCGGGGGATGTCGGCCGCTGGGACAAGCCGCTGCTCAACGACCCGGTTGCCGCCGCCGACGCCGACTGGATCGTCGTGGAATCGACGTACGGCGACCGGCTGCACGAGCAGAGCGGACAGATCAAGGAGCACCTCGCCGCGGTCATCACCGAGACGCGCCGGCGCGGGGGGAACATCGTCGTGCCGAGTTTCGCACTCGAGCGCACCCAGGAAGTGCTCTGGTACCTCAACGAACTGATCGGGGTCAAACGCATCCCGCACCTGCTGGTCTTCGTCGACAGCCCGATGGCGGTGCGCGTGACGGATGTCTTCGAGAAGCACCCGGAGATCCTCGATGCGCAGATGCACGGCCTGATCGCGCGCCGGGCCTCGCCGTTTCAATTCTCGGGGCTCAAGCTGATCCGCACCGTGGAGCAGTCCAAGGCGATCAACAGCATCTCCGGGACCGTGATGATCATCGCCGGCGCCGGGATGTGCAACGGCGGGCGCGTCAAGCACCACCTCGAGACCAACCTCTCGCGGCCCGAGAGCACCGTGCTTTTCGTCGGCTACCAGGCGGCCGGGACGCTCGGGCGGCAGATCCTGGACGGGCGGCCCGAAGTCCGGCTCTTCGGGAAGATGCGCCAGGTGCGCGCGAAGATCGAGAGCATCCCCGGTTTTTCGGCCCACGCCGACCGCGACGAACTGACGCGCTGGCTCTCGGGCATGCAGAAGCCGCCGCGGCGGGTCTTCGTGACGCACGGGGAAGCGGAAGCGTCCGCTGCGTTCGCCAAGCACATCGACGAACACTTCGGCTGGCCGGTCTCCGTGCCCCCGTACCTGGAGACCGTGCTGCTCGCGGACTAGCCGGCGCGACGCTCAGCCGCCGAGGCTCGCGAGCTTCTCGTGGACAAAGACCACGTGCCGGCGCTCCTCGGCGACCACCTTCTCGACGAGCGCTCGCGCCTCCGGCCACGGCGCGGCGGCGAGCAGTCCGTTGTAGAACAAGACGCTGTCCTTCTCCATGCGCAGCGCAAGGCGCAAGATCTCCGCCGCCCCGTGCAACCCGGCGATGGCCCGCTCGGCCGCTCCCTTCGTCGGAAAGACCGCGGATTCGACGGCGGCCCGGAAGTAGGAAGCGACCTCCGTGTCGAGCAGCCAGAGTTCGGCGTCCGGATCGCTGCTGCGGGTGGAGAGGTCCCCGAAGAAGCGCCGGAAGGTCTCGATGTGCTGGTGCTCCTTGTCCCGCAGCAGGGAGAAGAGCTGCTTCAATTCCGGATCGCCGGCCTTCTGCTCGGCGAGCGTGTAGAACCGGATCCCCTCCTCCTCCATCATCAGGGCCACTTCGACCGCCTCAAGGATGCTGTAGTTCTTCATGCTCATCGTCGCGCTCCTCGCCTGACCGGCAACCCCCGACACCCGCGTCCGTCGTGCGGACATTCTAACAGGCTGCCGTAATTCAGGAACGGCCCCGTTGCCGAAGGAGAACGAACTACCCCGAACACGGGGTGGGCGAAGGGGTGGCGCGGAGGGGAAATCTCCATCGGCGGAACGAAGTGAGCACCATGAGGAAGTGCCAGCGGCGCTTCTCCGGCACGCGATCCGATCGCATGCCGAACGAGACCGTGAGCCCCCCCGAGCAGGGAGCTTCAAGAAGCTTGAAAGCGAACGGTCGAGTTGGATGGACGGTCCGCAGCGTCAGGACCCCGCAGCTTGCACGGGAACACCATGGCATACCAAAACCCGCATCGCTGCGCTATGCTGCCCCGACCACACCCAAGGAGACGCGCATGACCGAGAATCTCATCACCCGCACCCCTTCCGCGTACGGCTATCCACTTCTGATCAAGCAGTTGTTCGAGGCGCCGCTGGTCGACAACCCCGCCCAGGAGATCGTCTATAAGGGACACCTGCGCTTCACTTACGGCGCCTTTCGCGAGCGGGTGCGCCGCCTGGCCGCCGCCCTCACGGCCCAGGGGGTGAAGGCGGGGAACACGGTCGCGATCCTCGACTGGGACAGCCACCGCTACCTGGAGTGTTTCTTCGCGGTGCCGATGATCGGCGCCGTCCTGCACACGGTGAACGTGCGCCTGACACCCGAGCAGATTCTGTTCACGATCAACCACGCCGAGGACGACGTGATCCTGGTGCACAAGGACTTCCTGCCGATCCTCGAGGCGATCAAGGGCCGGATCGACACGGTGAGCCGCTTCGTGCTGCTCGCCGACGACGACGCGCCCGCCGGCGGCGCGATCGAATTCGCCGGCGAGTACGAGGCGCTCCTCGCCGCCGCCCCGGCGCGCTTCGATTTCCCCGAATTCGACGAGAACACCCGGGCGACAACCTTTTACACGACCGGCACCACCGGCGTGCCCAAGGGCGTCTACTTCAGCCACCGTCAGCTCGTCCTGCACACCCTCACGGCGATGGCCGCCCTCGGCACGCCGCGCACCCAGGGGCGCTTTCACCGCGAAGACGTCTACATGCCGCTGACCCCGATGTTCCACGTGCACGCCTGGGGGGTGCCGTATTTGGCAACCACGATGGGCGTCAAGCAGGTCTACCCGGGGCGCTACGTGCCGGATCTGCTGCTCGAGCTGATTCGCACCGAAAAGGTCACGTTCACCCACTGCGTGCCGACCATCTTGCGCATGCTGCTGCGCAACCCCGGCGCTGAGCGCTACGACCTCTCGGGCATCACGATGCTCGTCGGCGGAGCGGCCCTGCCGCGCGCGCTCTGTCTGGAGGCGATGCGACGCGGCATGGACATTCTCGCCGGCTACGGCATGTCGGAGACCTGCCCGATCCTGACGATCGCCCACCTGAAACCGGAGATGCTCGCGCTCGACGAGGAGAGCCAGGCCGAGGTGCGCTGCCGCACCGGCCTGCCCCTGCCGCTGGTTCATGCCCGGCTCGCCGACGAGCAGGGGCACGACGTGCCGGCCGACGGCGCGAGCGCGGGCGAGATCCTGGTGCGCTCGCCCTGGCTGACCCAGGGCTATCTCAAGGACACCGCGCACTCCGAGAAGCTCTGGCAGGGGGGGTGGCTGCACACGAACGACATCGCCGTGCGCGACAAGGCGGGCTACCTGCGCATCACCGACCGGCTCAAGGACGTGGTCAAGGTCGCGGGGGAGTGGGTTTCCTCGCTCGAACTCGAGGATCTGATCGCGCAGCACCCGGCCGTGGCGGAGGTCGCCGTCGTCGGCGCGCCGGACGACCGCTGGGGCGAGCGGCCGCTGGCGCTCGTGGCGCTCAAGCCCGGCGCTGCCGAGAGCGGTGCCGAGAAGGCGATCATGCACTTCGTGAAGGACTACGCCGACAAGGGCTTCGTCTCCAAGCACGCGCTGCTGCTCAAGGTGAAGATCGTCGAGGCGATCGACAAGACGAGCGTCGGCAAGACCAACAAGGTCGCCCTTCGCGCCAAGTTCCTGTAGCCGGGGCGGCAGGGAGGCCCGGGCGCGCCCCGGCAGCGGATGGTGCGGCAATGGCGGGCAACGCGTTGACAAACCCCCGGCTTGCCGGGAGAATCGCCCTGTCGCCGCGCTGCTGATCGGGCCGCCGGACCGGTTGGCGACGAAGGCCGGTACTCGAGGAAGACCCTTCTGGCCTGCAGCAGGAGGGGGACTGCAAACGGGATGCACTTCAAAATGACAGGCACATGAAGAAGACGGCGCTCATCACCGGTGGGTCATCCGGGCTCGGTTTCTCGTTTGCGAAGAGACTCGGAAGCGCGGGTTTCGACATCATCATCCTGGCGAGAAACCGCGACAGGATCGAGAAAGCGATCCGTGAACTCAAAGCCCTGAACATCCATGCGGAGGGGCACGTCTGCGACATCTCGGATGAGCACCAGTTGCTCGAGGTCTCCGCATCGATCAAGAAGAAGCACGAGAGGCTGGATTTTCTGCTGCTCAACGCGGGTGTGGTTACGACCAGGCTGCTGAAAGACTACACCGGGGCGGCGGCGATCCGAAAAGATCTGGAAATCAACCTGATGGGGGTGATCTTTTCCGCCCTGTTCTTTTCGCCGCTGCTCAGGAGAGGCTCGAAGATCCTGATGGTGTCCTCGGGCTTCGGGTTGATGGGTGCGGCGGGCTATTCCGTGTACTGCGCGGCAAAAGCCGGCGTCATCAACTTCGCCGAATCGCTGCGCAGAGAGCTGTTGTCCGAGGGCATCAATGTCTATGTCGCCTGTCCCGGCGACATGGACACGCCGCAGCTCGAACACGAGATGAAACATCAACCGGCGTGGATGAAACAGGACTCGCCGAGAAAGGTGCTCCCCGTCGATCTCGCGGCCGGGAGGATTCTGAAGCAGTGCCGGGGGAGCCGCAAGCACATCGTGCTTTCGAGCTTCGATGTCACGCTGCTTTCCGTCGCATCGAAGATCCTCCCCCGCACCTGGCGGGATCTCATCCTCGATAACGCGCTGCCAAGGCCGAAGTAACCGTCGACGGACGGGGGACGAGCCGGGAAGACTCACGACGCTGCCGACGACTCCCCGGAGCGGTCGGCGCAGGCGTCGTCGGCCAGGATGTCGATCCCGCTGCGCTTGAAGATGTTCAGCCCGCCCTCCATCGCGAAGGCGCGCGGGAAGCCCTTGGCGCTCAGCAGCACCTGACTTTCGAAGGAGCGGATCCCCGAGTCGCAGATCGTGACGATCGTGCGCTCGCGCGGCAGTTCGTCGAGGCGCCCCGAGAGTTTTTCGTAGGGGATGTTCACCCAGCGCCCCGGGTAGCGCGCCAGATACGGTGCGGCCGCCTTCGGCGCGTTCGTGTCGAGAAAGAGGACCTCGCTCCGCGGGTCCCGCAGGGCGGCGTGCGCGTCGCCGGCCGTCATGCGCCGGTACAGACCGTCGAGCAGGTTGCCCGCGGTGTTGCCGAGCGCGTTGAGCGTGTCCATCGCGGAGGCGAACGGCGGCGAGTAGGCCAGCTCGAGCTGGCCGATGTCCTCCACCGTCGGCGCGTCCTTGAGCAGCACGGCCACGGCGTCGACCCGGGCCATCAGCGCGTCGTTCGCCGGCCCGGCCCCCTGGATACCCAGGACGCGCCGGGTGGCGCGATCGACGATCAGCTGCAGCACGAGAATGGCTTTGTCCGGCATGAAATGCGCGCGGTCATAGCCGACGACGAGCACGCGCTCGGCGTCGAACCCCGCCGCGATCGCCTGCTCCTGCGTCGGCCCGGCGGCGGCGAGCGCCGTGTCGAAGATCTTCACGATGAAGCTGCCGACGACCCCCGCGAAGCGGGCTGGTTTGCCCGCGATGTGGTCGGCGATCACGCGCCCCTGCCGGTTCGCGAGCGAGCCGAGCGGAGTGAACGCGGGCAGCCCCGTCACCAGCGAGCGGGTCTCGATGCAGTCCCCGCCGGCGTAGATCGACGGGTCGGAGGTCTGCAGGTGCTCGTTCACCGCAATCCCGCCCAGGGGACCGACTTTGATCCCGGCCGCGCGGGCGAGCGCCGCGTTCGGACGCACGCCGGTCGCGATCACGACCAGCTCGGCCGGCAGCGTGCGCCGGTCGGTGACGACGCGCCGCACCTTGCCCCCCTCGCCCTCGAGCCGCAGTAGCGACTCGCCGGTGTGAATCGCGACCCCCTTGCTGCGCAGCGTGGCCTCGGCGATGCCCGCGATGTTCGCGTCGAACAGCTGCGGCAGCAGGTGGCCGAGCCGTTCCACGACGGCCGTCTTCAGATTCCAGACATCGGCGAGCGCCTCGGTGACCTCGAGGCCGATCGCCCCGCCGCCGACGACCACCGCGTGTCGAAGCTCCTCGGTGATCAGCGCACGCTTGAGATCGAGGGCATTCTGGAGGTTGTGCACGAAGAAGACGTTCCCGAGGTCGCGCCCCGGCACGGGCGGCACGACGCTCACGCTCCCCGTGGCGAGCACGAGCCGGTCGTACGGCAGTTCGCTGCAGGCGCCGCTCTCGAGATCCTCGACCGTCACGACGCGCCGCTCCCGGTCGACCGCCGTGGCCCGCGTGCGCGACAGCACGGTCACGCCCTTGGCCTCGCGGAAGAAGCGCCCATCGCGCACCGCGTGGAAACTGGTGGACATCAACTGTGTCTCGTCCGGGACTTCGTCCGCGAGATAGTACGGGATGCCGCAGCCGCCGTAGGAGATGAAGCGGTCCTGGTCGACGACGGTGATTGCGGCGTCGGGGAGCAGCCGGCGCAGACGACAGGCGACTTTCGGGCCGACGGCAACGGCCCCGATGATGACGACGCGCATGAAACCCCTACCCTCCCGAGGGCCGCTCCGCCCCCGGAGCGCTCTCCTAATTGATCCTGACCGCCTTGTACGCGGCCTCGAGCTCGCCGCGCAGCGCGGCGAAGTCCCCCTCGTCGCTCGTGCGGATCACCACCCGCCTCGTGCTCTTCGGCACCCCCTCGTAGGAAGTGAGGATGCCGCGGAGGTGGAAGCCGTGCCGGCGCACGATGTCGGTGAGTTCGCGGATGGTCCCGGGGTTGTCCGCGACGGTGACGCAAATGCGATGGCCGCCATGGCGCACGCCGGTGATGTCGACCAGCGCCCGGAAGATGTCGCGATCCGAGATGATGCCGACGAGCACGTCACCCTCGACCACCGGCAGGCAGCCGATGTTCTTCTCCAACATCACCAGCGCCGCCTCTTCGACTGGGGTATCCGGGCCTGTGGTGGTCAGCAGGGCCCCCATCGCCTCCTTGACGGTCGCCTTGGCGAGCAGGTAGTTGATCTCGTAGATGTCCAGCGCCGTCGCCTTCGAGGGATAATAGGCCTTGATGTCCCGGTCGGAGATGACCCCGACCACCGCGCCGTCGCGAACAACCGGCAGATGTTTGATCCCCCGCTCGCGCATCGCGTGCATCGCCTGCGAAATGCTGTCGTCGGGGCCGACCGTGACCACCCGCCTCGTCATCCAATCCGCTACGAACATGATTTCTCTCCTATAAGCCCAAATATGCTGCCTTGACGTGCGGGTCGTCAAGCAGATCCCGCCCGGCGCCCTGCATCTGCACCTGGCCGGTCTCGAGCACGTAGGCGCGATCGGCGATGGCGAGCGTCTGGCGCACGTTCTGCTCGACGATCAGCACGGTCGTCCCCTCGTCGCGGATCCGGCGCACGACGTTGAAGATCTCCTGCACGAGAATCGGCGCCAGACCGAGCGACGGTTCGTCGAACATGATCAGCACCGGCAGGCTCATCAGCCCGCGGCCGATCGCCACCATCTGCTGCTCGCCCCCGGAGAGGGTGCCGGCGAGCTGGCGGCGGCGCTCCTTGAGGCGGGGGAAGATGGTGAAGACCTGCTCCTTGGTCTGTTCGCGCCGGCGCTTCGCCTCGCCCCGCAGCGCGCCCATGTCGAGATTCTCCTCGACGGTCATCTCGACGAAGAGCCGCCGGGCCTCGGGAACGTGGGCGATCCCGATCTCCACGAGATCCCACGCCGCGCGCGCCGCCAGCGGCTCTCCCTGGTAGAGGATCTCGCCGCGGCGCGGGCGCAGGATGCCGGAGACAGTCTTGAGCGTCGTCGACTTTCCCGCCCCGTTGGCGCCGATCAGCGCCACGATTTCACCCTTGCCGACCCGGAACGAGAGATCCCAGAGGACCTGGACATCGCCGTAGAAGACGTCGATGCCGCGGACCTCGAGCAGCGCCCCCCCCGAACCGGCGCCCTGTTCAGTCCCCATCGGACTCTCCCAGATAGGCCTTGATGACCTCGGCATTGCCGCTGATCTGCGCCGGCGTCCCCTCGGCGAGCTTCTCGCCGTAGGTGAGCACGACGATGCGGTCGGAGATCGCCATGATCACCTTCATGTGGTGCTCGATGATCATGATCGTTATCCCGCGCTCCTTGATCTTGCGGATGATCCCGATCGACGTGTCGAGCTCGGACGGGTTGAGGCCGGCGCAGGCCTCGTCCAGCAGCAGCAGCTCCGGCTCCGTCGCCAGCGCGCGGGCGATCTCGAGCCGCTTGCGGCTGCCCAGCGGCAGCCCCTTGGAGAGCATGTTCCGCTCCTCCCAGAGGCCGGTGAACTTCAGGATCTCCTCGGACTTCGCGAGCGCCTCGCCCTTGCTCTTCGAGCGCAGGAAGGCCGAGGCCACCACGTTGTCGAGCGTGCTCATGCGCTGCAGCGGCTTGACGACCTGGAAGGTGCGCGCCAGCCCGCGCTGGCAGATCTGGTACGGCTTGAGGCCGGAGATCCGCTGCCCCTTGAAATGGACCTCGCCGCGCGACGGCGCGTAGAAGCCGTTGACCACATTGAACATCGTCGTCTTCCCCGCGCCGTTCGGCCCGATCAGGCCGAGGATCTCGCCCTTTTCAACCGCGAAGCTGACTTCGCTCAGCGCCGCCAGGCCGCCGAAGAACCGCGAGACCCCGCGCACTTCCAGCAGCGCCGTCATGCGTTCCTCTTCCCGGTGAAGAGCCGCCGGATCTTGCCGAAATCCCCGACCAAGCCGTTGGGCAGGAAGATGATGATCAGGATCAGCAGCACGCCGAAGACGCTCATGTGCGCCGCCCCGAGCTTCGGGATCGAGCGCACCCACTCGGCCAGCAGCACCATGATCAGGGAGCCGACGAGCGGGCCGGTCAGCGTCGCGGCGCCGCCGACCATGACGATCATGATCGCCAGGATCGAGATCCCCGGCAGGTCGAAGACCACCTTCGGGTCGATGTAGCCCATGTAGTTGAAATAGAAGGCGCCGGCCAGCCCGGTCAGCACGCCGCTGACGGTCAGCGCGATCGTCTTGTTGAGCGTCGTGTCGATCCCGAGCGACTCGGCGGCGTCCTGGTCCTCGCGGATCGCGACGAAGTAGTAGCCGCGCCGCGACCCGACAAGACCCTTGACCACGTAGTAGGTCCCGAGCGCCATCAGCAGCACAACCCAGTAGAAATTCTGTTTGTCGGTCCACGAGCGCTGCTTGATCAGGATGCCCAGGTCGCCCTGGGTCAGCTTGTCGAGGTTCTGCGCGGTGACCCGGAGCACCTCGCCGATCGCCAGCGTGGAGAGGTTGAAGTAGGGGCCGCGCAGCCGCAGCACGACGAAGCCCATGACGAGGGAGAAGATCGTGACCACGGCGACCGAGATCGGCAGGCCCCACCACCCGGACCAGCCGAGGCTCTGGTAGACGATGCCGGCGCTGTAGGCCCCGAGCCCGAAGAACGCCGCGTGGCCGAAGGAGACCAGACCGGTGTAGCCGCCGAGCAGGTTCCAGGCCATGCCGATGATCGCCCACATGATGACCAGGATGAAGATGTGCATCAGGTAGGAGGAGAGCGGCAGCAGCGGCACGAGCGCCAGCAGCGCGGCGACGGCGAGCGGGGCGTAGCGCTGCATGGCCTATTTACCCAGCTTCTTGCTGCGGATCAGCGAGTAGACGCCGCCGGGCAGAAAGATCAGCACCGCGACGAAGATCACGAAGCGGCCGACGGTCGCCCAGCCCATGCCGACATAGGTCGCGGTGAACGACTCGAAGATCGCCAGGATCAGCCCGCCGAAGATCGCGCCGGTCGTCGAGCCGAGCCCTCCGATGATCGTCACGACGAAGGCGATCGTCGTGAACTGCCCGCCGAGATCCGGGAACAGATAGTACGCGGGAATGAACAGACAGCCCGCGGCGCCGACCAGCGCGGTGCCGATGCCGAAGGTCACGACCCGCATCCGCTCGACGTTCACGCCCATCAGCAGCGCAGCGTCCCTGTCCTGCGCCGTCGCGCGGATGGACTTGCCGGTGTCGGTCTTCTGCAGGAAGAACCAGAGCGCCGTCGTGATCGCCGCGGCGACGAGGAAGGAAACCAGTTCCTTGTAGGAGATCGACAGCTCGAGCGGGGAGCTCTTCCAGAAGTCCGAGAGGTACCAGGCTTTCGTCGCGTAGCTCACCGGCGTGGAGCGGTAGTCGCCGGAGAAGAAGAGCGTCGCGAGGTTCGTCAGCACCATGCCGATGCCCACCGTCAGGATGATCTGGTTCTGCGGCATGATCGAATCGACCCGCTGCAGCGGGTTGATCAGGAACTTCTGGATGCCGACCCCGAGCACGAACATCGCCGGGACGACGAGGACGACGGAGAGATAGGGGTCGACGCGCCCGAGCGTGAAGAGCCAGAAGGCCATGTACATCGCGACCATCATCAGCTGCCCGTGGGCGAGGTTGATGATCTTCATCACGCCCATGATCAGCGCCATGCCCAGGCCGATCAGCGCGTAGAGGCCCCCGAGCAGGAAACCCTGGATCAGGGTCTGGAGGAAGACTTCAAGCTTGGGCATGCTTCCTTTCGCCACGGGCGGGGATCAACCCCGCCCCTACGGTCTCGCTACTATCCCGGGCGTAGGGGAGGGGTTGACCCCCTCCCGATCGGCCCCGTTCCAGGCGGGAATGAATCCCGCCCCTACTTCCGATCCCGCCACTTCGGGATCGGGTATACCCAGGCCTTGCTCGCCACCTTCTTCGGCCAGATCGTCTCGTGGTTCTGGTTGATCACCTGGCGCACCAGCGTCTCCATGAAGTTCTGGTTCTGATAGCCGTCCTTGTCCTCGAATTTGACCGGCCCGTAGGCGGTCTCGATGTCGACCCCCTTCATGGCTTCGCGCAGCGACTCCGTGGAGAGGTCCTTCGCCTTCTCGGCCGCGGCCTTGAAGACGTACAGCGCGCTGTAGGCGGCCGCGCCGTGGTAGGAGGGGTAATCCTTGTCCTTGTCCTGGGCCTTGTACTTCTCGGCGTACTCCTTGGCGCCCTTGTAGCTGACCTGCGGGCTCCAGAGGGTCGCGGTCACGACGAATTCGGCGGCGTCCTTGGCGTTGTCGACGAAGTTCGGGATGTCGAACCCGGCAGCGCCGCCCGCGAAGAGCTTGGCCTCGATGCGCAGCTCCTTGATCTGCTTCATCAGCAGGGAGGCGTCCATGACGTAGGAAACCATGTAGATCATGTCCGGGCTCTTGGACTTGACCTGGGAGAGCACCGGCTTGAAGTCGACCGCGCCCTTCTCGTACTTCTCCTTGAGCAGGACGTTCCAACCCATCTTCTTCGCCTGCTTCTCCATGTTGTCGGCGCCGGCAGTGCCGAAGTCCGAGCTCTCATAGAGGATCGCGACGCTCGTCGGCTTGACGACCTCGTTGAGGAAGGCCAGCAGCCCGGTGTCATAGTAGGCGCTGGTCGGGTTCATCCGGTAGACGTACTTGTAGTTTTTCTGCGTGATGTCGTCGGCGGCGCTGGCCACCACGAGGTACGGGGTCTTGCGCTCCTCGGCGACCGCGGCCACCGCCTTGGCGCAGGCCGAGGTATACTCGCCGATGATGATCGGCTGCTTCTTGACGTCGATCAACCGCTCGACGATCGAGCGCGCGACCTCGGGCTTGCCCTGGGAGTCCTCGAACGAGAGCACGAGCTTCGCGCCCTTGATCCCGCCCGCGGCGTTGATCTCCTGTGCGGCGATCTCGTAGGACTTCTTCTGGATCTCGCCGAACTTGGCGTTCGAGCCGGTCAGCGGCAGCGGGATCGCCAGTTCAATGTCCGCCGCGAAGGCGAGCGAGGACGTGAGAACGAGCGCCACTACGGCCATGAGAGCCACAACGGAATGCTTCATGCTGGTCTCCTTTCACCCCGGGTTTGTGCCTTGACGAACTCACGGTTGAGCTTCGCGATGAAGCGCGCCTTGATCCCCTTGGGGCAGGCCGCCTCGCACTCGTAGTGGTTGCTGCAGTGGCCGAAGCCCTGGCGGAGCATCTCTTCGGTCATGGCGCAGACGCGCCGCGCGGCCTCCACGCGCCCCTGCGGCAGCGCCGCCAGCTGGGCGATCTTGCCGGCGGCGACGAGCATCGCCGCGCCGTTCGGGCAGGCCGCCACGCAGGCGCCGCAGCCGATGCACTCGGCGGCGTCCATCGCCTCCTCGGCGTCGTCGCGGGGGATCAGCACGGCATTCGCGTCCGGCACGCCGCCGGTGTGCACCGAGACGTAGCCGCCGGCCCGGATCAGCGCGTCGAGGGCCGAGCGGTCGACCACCAGGTCGCGGATCACCGGGAACGCCCGCGCCCGGAAGGGCTCGATGTAGATCGTGTCGCCCTCCTTGAAATTGCGCATGTGCAACTGGCAGATCGTCGTACGCCGGCGCGGGCCGTGCGGCTGCCCGTTGATCACCTGCGAGCAGGTGCCGCAGATCCCCTCGCGGCAGTCGTGATCGAAGGCCACGGGCTCCTCGCCGCGCAGCACGAGTCCGTCGTTGAGCACGTCGAGCATCTCGAGGAACGACATTTCGGGGGAGACCCCGGGGACTTCGTAGCGCACGAGCCGGCCGTGGTCGGCCGGGCCGTTCTGCCGCCAGATGAACAGGGTCAGTTTCATCGAGTTCTTACCATACGCGTTCCATCGTGCGGAAGTAAACCCGGCCACCGTGACGAAGGCGGCGCCCCGATCTCATTTGTAATTCCTCACTGCCAGTGGAATCGCCTCGAAATCGAGCGGTTCGATGTGGACCTGCGCTTCCTGGTCCGGCCCGCGGTACTCCCAGGCCGCGACGTGGCAGAAGCGCTCGTCGTCGCGCTTCGCCTCGCCGTCCGGCAGCTGATGCTCGGTGCGGAAGTGACCGCCGCAGGACTCATCGCGATAGAGCGCGTCGCGCGCCAGGACCTCGGCGAATTCCAGGAAGTCCGCCACGCGGCCGGCCCGCTCCAGTTCGCGGTTGAGCGTCAGGCCGCTGCCGACGACCCGCACGTCCTCCCAGAACTCCGCCCGCAGCGCCGGGATCCGCTCCAGCGCCTCGCGGCAACTCTGCGCGCTGCGCGCCATGCCGACATTCTCCCACATGATCCGGCCGAGCGCGCGGTGAAAATCGGTGATCGTGCGCCGTCCGTTGATGCCGAGCAGCCGCTGCGTCGTCCGCTCGACTTCGGCGCGCGACGCGGCGAAGGCCGGGTGACCGGCCGGGACCGCGCCGGGTTTCGCCTGCGCCAGGTGGTGCCCGATCGTGTACGGGATCACGAAATAGCCGTCGGCGAGACCCTGCATCAGCGCGCTGGCGCCAAGACGGTTCGCGCCGTGGTCGGAGAAGTTGGCTTCGCCGAGCACGAAGAGACCGGGGATCGTGCTCTCGAGGTGGTAGTCCACCCAGAGCCCGCCCATCGTGTAGTGCGGCGCGGGGTAGATGCGCATCGGCACCCGGTAGCCGTCCTCGCCGGTGATGCACTCGTACATCTCGAAAAGATTGCCGTAGCGGCTTCTGATCGTCGCGGCGCCCAGCCGCTTGATCGCGTCGGCGAAGTCGAGGTAGACGCCGCGCCCGCCGGGGCCGACGCCGCGCCCCTCGTCGCAAACCTCCTTGGCCGCCCGCGAGGAGATGTCGCGCGGGGCGAGGTTGCCGAAGCTCGGGTACTTGCGTTCGAGCAGGTAGTCGCGCTCGGCCTCGGGGATCGACGCCGGCGCCCGGGTGTCGCCGATCTTCTTCGAGACCCAGACCCGCCCGTCGTTGCGCAGCGACTCGGACATCAGCGTCAGCTTGGACTGGTGCTCGCCGCTGGCGGGGATGCACGTCGGGTGGATCTGCGTGAAACAGGGGTTGGCGAAGTGCGCGCCGCGTTTGCAGGCCCGCCAGGCCGCCGTGACGTTGCAGCCCTGCGCGTTGGTCGAGAGGAAGAACACGTTCGCGTAGCCCCCGGTGCACAGACAGACGGCGTCCGCGGCGTGCGACTCGATCTTTCCGCTGACCAGGTCGCGCACGGTGATGCCGCGGGCCGTGCCGTCGACGACGACCAGATCGAGCATCTCGGTGCGCGGATGCAGCCGCACCGTGCCGGCGCCGACCTGGCGCATCAGGGCCTGGTAGGCGCCGAGCAGCAACTGCTGTCCTGACTGCCCCCGGGCGTAGAAGGTGCGCGAGACCTGCGCGCCGCCGAAGGAGCGGTTGTCGAGGTAGCCGGCATAGTCGCGGGCGAGCGGCACCCCCTGCGCGACGGCCTGATCGATGATCGCGCCGCTGACCTGCGCGAGCCGGTAGACGTTCGACTCGCGGGAGCGGAAATCGCCGCCCTTGACGGTGTCGCGGAAGAGCCGCAGGACGCTGTCGCCGTCGTTCGGGTAGTTCTTGGCGGCGTTGATCCCTCCCTGCGCCGCGATGCTGTGGGCGCGACGCGGGGAATCCTGGAAGCAGAACGCCTCGACCTGGTAGCCGAGTTCGCCGAGGCTGGCGGCGGCCGAGGCGCCCGCGAGCCCGGTGCCGACGACGATCACGCGGTACTTGCGCTTGTTCGCCGGGCTCACCAGCCGCAGCTCCTCCCGGCGGCGGTCCCACTGCCGCTCGATCGGCCCGGAGGGCGACTTGCCGTCGAGGGTCATCGGATACGCTCCATGCCAGTCATTGTGTGCCCGATCGGCGGGATCCTGTCGACGGTGCGGGAGGGGGTGAACCCCTCCCCTACACTCTCGAAAACACCTCGCAGGGGCCGGGGGTGTCCATCCGCCACACGCGCACCAAACCCCCGTAGGGGCGGGGTTGATCCCCGCCCGGCCCCGGATTGCGCACGATACTTTCTCGCCGCCACGATCTCTTCCTCGACAATCTCTCGTAGTCGGCCCATGGCTATCGCACGAGGCCGGCGAGGATACCGGCCGGGATGGCGACGAACGCCGCGGCGAGAAGCAGCGCCATCGCGGCGCCGGCGCGCTCGAACCAGGGAAAGGAGCGCGGACCGTTGAGCCCGAACGTCTGCACCGAACTGGCGATCCCGTGAAAGAGGTGCAGGGCGAGGGCGAACATCCCGACGACGTAGACCGCCGCGGTCCCGGCATGGCGCAGGCCGGCGACGAGCATCCGGTGGACGTCGGGGCGCCCGAGCGCATCCGGGTGGGTCGCGGCGGCGGCCGCGGGGTGCAGCACCTGCACGGTGAGGTGGAGCAGGTGGTAGATCAGGAAGCCGGCGACCGCCAACCCGCTCCAGATCATCGTCCGCGAGGCGATCGTCGCGCGCCGGTACGAAATGACGGCATAGCCGCCCCCGCCGGCGCACCGGTTTTCGAGCGTCAGTGCAATCCCCTGCCAGATGTGCAGCGCGAGCAAGCCAAGGAGGACGACCCGGAAGACCCAGCCCAGGGAGGGCACCGCGTGCAGATGGGCGGCGTAGGCGTTGATCAGGCCGACCCACAGGGTGGCATTCCCGGCGGCGTGCCCGAGGAGGAACAGCAGCAGAAACTGTCCCGTGAGAGCCATGGCGAGCTTTCTGCCAACCGAGGTCTTCAACACGCTCATGACACCGGCAACAATGACCCTCCTGGGTGACACCTGTCAAGAGGAATACCTCTTTCAATTCCCACATGAATGCCCGGGTTTATCCGCTGCTCCTGACCTGTCCCGGAGCGACATGCCGGCAAGCGTTTCGCGCCTCCGTCGTGTCCAGCGCAGTCCTCCCAGGCAACAAATCCCATGAAGCGGTGGCCCGCCCGGTGCTACACTCATTGCATGGTCGACAAAGCCGGCAGGCCCGCCTCGCCGGAGTCCGCGTTCTGGGAACGCCGGTACTCCGAGCCGGCTTATGCCTACGGCACCGAGCCGAATGGTTTTTTGGTCGAGTTGGCCGACCGCATGCCGCCCGGCCCCGTTCTTTGCCTCGCCGAGGGGGAGGGAAGGAATGCTGTCTGGCTCGCCCGACGCGGGCATCCAGTGACCGCGGTCGACGAGTCGGCGGCAGGCATCGCCAAGGCCGAAGCCCTGGCAAACATGCGCGGAGTGCAGATCGCGACGATCGTCGCCGATCTGGCGTCCTTCGCGATCGAGGCCGGGGCTTGGCCGGGCATCGTGGCGATCTTCGCCCACCTGCCGCCACCGTTGCGGCGTTCGGTACACCGGGCCGCCGCCCGGGGGCTGGCGGCAGGAGGCGTCTTCGTTCTCGAGGCGTTCACGCCGCGCCAACTTGCGCTGGGCACCGGCGGCCCGCAGAAACCGGAGTTGCTCTACACTCTCGAAGAACTGCGGGAGGACCTGGCCGGTCTCGACCTCGAAATCGGCCGCGAGATCGAACGCGACGTGGTGGAGGGGTGCTACCATACGGGGCGCGCCGCGGTCGTCCAGGTACTGGCGCGGCGTGCGCCGCTCCCTGTGCGCGGACCTCGCTGAGCGCCGGCCCCGGGCCGGTGGAGAGCACTCGCCGGCGTGCGGGGCATGGCCGACTGTGAGCCCCGTCACCGCAAGCGCCGAACGCTGAAGATAAAGTGAAACGGCACCGAAACAAGTACTTGCATGGAGGGCTGAACGATGAAGAAGAAACTGACGCTGGTGCTGGTCGCACTGTTCTGCATCTGCGCCCCTGCAGGAGCCGGCGCCGCAGTAGAGGACCTCAAGGTCGGCGCGGCTCTCACGTACGGGAGCGACTCCGACTTCGGGGTCGGCGCGCGCGTCGAATACCCGCTCGAGGAGTGGGTGCCCAACCTCGGCATTGCCGGCGGGTTGAATGTCTTCTTCCCCCGGGATCCTTACACCGGCTGGTGGGAAGTCAATGCCGCCGCGCTCTACCATTTCGACGTGAGCGACACGTTCATCCCGTACGCCGGCGCGGGCCTGGCATTCGCGAGCTGGAAACGCCGGGACACGCGTTCCGATTTCTTCGGCGTCATCACCACGCGGGACAACTCCAGCGACTCGTCGTTCCTGCTGAACGCGATCGGCGGGTGCTCGTTCGAGTTCGACCTCGGCTTCACCCCGTTCGTCGAAGCCCGCATCGGTCTGGGCGGCGGAAACGGGCTGGAAATAACCGCGGGCGCCCTGATCGGGTTTTGAGCACCCCGGCGGCCACAGAGCAACGCGATGCATAAGGGGATGCCGATGAAGAGAGTAACTCTGGTCTGGCTGGCGTCGATGACGCTCGCGCTGTCCGGCTGTGCGTCCGTCACGATCAAGCCGGTGGATTTCTCCTGGTCGTTCGAAAGCGTGCTGACGGCGAATTCGGCCGGCATCGTCAGCGGCGAGCCCAAGACGATCGCCTTCGACGCGGGCGTGCTGTTTCGGGCGGAAACCGGCAACCAGGACACGGCGGCGGGCAGGACCGTCAGGGTCATCCGGGATCGGGAGGGCTACTACTTTGTCACTTCCCCCGGTTTCAAGCACGTCTACGTCTTCTGCAGCTCACGCGGCAAGTTGACGCTCCGGAAGAAGGTGCTGATCGCCGCGGCAGGCATGGAGAAACCTTTCTTCAACCGCCGGGAGCGGGGGATTGAACTGGGCGCCAACGGCCAGGTCTACCTGCTGAACCGCAAAGGGATCGTCTCCGGGGGAAAGAAATGAAGAAGCTCGCCGGTTTGCTCGCGATCCTGACGCTGCTGTTGCAGAGCGCCGGGGCGTTCGCCCAATCCTCCGACTACGAGATCATCCAGGCCTACAAGAGCCGGCACCAGTCGCTGCTCGAAGCGATCAAGACCGCCCCGGACCCGGGGCGGCGCGACGCGCTCGAGAGCCAGATCGGCGGCCTGGAGGCAGAATACGCCCGGCATCGGCAGTTGCTCGGCGAGGGCCTCTATCCGGAGACCTTCGGCAACTCGATCGGCGCCCTGCGCGACCAGTTGCAGAAGACGACGGAACGGCTCGCCCTCGTCGAGGAAAGCCGGAAGGACAAAGCGACGATCGAGACCATCTCGCTGAAGGCCGAGGCCGACGGGAAGACAATCGTGGCGATCACTCTGCAGAACGAGGAATACCGGCTGTCGCTGGAAAAACTGACGCGCGAGGTGGCCGAGCTGAGCGCGCAGATCCAGCGACTGTCCGAGGAGAACGCCGGACTCGTTGAGCAGATCCAGGGCCTGCGGCTGCAGGGCCGGAAGGACAAGGAGTCCATTGCCCGGCTGCAGGAACTCACCGAAAAGCTCAACGCGAACATCAGGAACCGGGACGACCTGATCGTCAGGATGATGGGCAGCCTGTTCGACGAGTACTCGAAATCGGACCTGACGGACGCCCAGCGCAACGACCTGTTCGTCCAGGCGCGGGACGGCGACTACGTCGCCAAGATCATCGAGACCATCGACGGCAACCTGCAGGCCGTCGAGCGCACCATCATGGTGCCCCGGGATGTCGGTCTGATCAAGTACGAGGAGGAAAAAGTCTCGGCCAAATGGCAGGCGATCCGGCCCTTCATCGGCAAACTGTATCCGGACGAGCAGCTCGCGATCCGCGATCTCAGCCGGGTAGACGGCCGCCTGTCCGACTGGCGCAAGCGCATCGACGAAACGACCTGGAAAAGCCTCAGGCAGGTCTTCGCCGAGCAGCACGTCGAAATCGGGAGCTTCACCAACGCCGACGAATTTCACGCGCGCCTGCTGGCGTACATCGACGAGCAGACCGCCAGCCCCTCGCGCGCCAGGTTCCGCGCGTTCAAGACCAAAGTCTGGGACTCCCCGATCAAGGACCAGTGGCTGCCCGTCATCCCGACCGACGAGTTGACCGTGGAGCAGCGCGGCGACATCGAGCGGCGGATCGCCCTCTGGGAGAAGAAGATCTCCATGCTCTTCTGGCGCGGGGTGCTCATCGGGGTCTTCGCCGCGATCGTCGCGGCAGTGGTCCTCGTGCTGATCCTGAAGCGGAAGAGGCCCCGGCCGCCGGCCCCTCAGGACGCGAACGCGCAGGTGCGGTGAGCGCCGAGGCGGCGAGACGCGCCTACCGGCTGGCTTCCCCGACGGCGTCGCCGCCGAGGTAGCTGTCCCAGAGCACGGTGAGACTGACGAAGAAGGAGAAGAACGAGTTCCGGTCCGCGCCGATCGGGACCGTGTAGATCGGGCGCAACTCGTACTCGAGCCAGTTGCGCCAGATGCGGCCGCGCAACCGCAGCTGGGCGTAGGTGATCGTGTCGTCGGCAATCGTCTCCAGGTCGTTCTTCGCCGTGTTGTACTCCACCCAGAACTCGAGGGAGACGCCGTTCTTCTCCTTGACGTTCCGCCGCACGATCAGCCCGTGGGCGATCGACGCCCCCGGATCCTCGAAGGACCAGTCGATGCGGTTGCGCAGCCGCAGGAGCAGCCCGGAGCGGAACCGGCGATCCACGTCGAAGTCGGTCAGGGTGCTCCAGGAGTTGTCGCTCTCCCAGATGAGCTGCTGCTCGAAGAAATAACGCATCTTATCGTACTGATGTTCGAAGCGCACGAAAGGGTAGAGGGAGAAGAACGCGCCGGAACTCCGGAAGAGTTTCAGCTTGAGCCCGGCTTCCAGGTTGTCCCCGAAGCGGCGGAGGAAGCCGGCGGCGATCGAGACGATCTTTTCGGATTCCGAAAAATTCGGACTGGAGACGGCGCCGAGTTCGTTCGCGTCCCCGCCGATGTCGACGAACACGTTGAACCGCCGCTTCAGCGCCGGCAGCGGCACGCGCAGGCCGATCCTCGCCCGGGTGTCGATGCTGTCGCCGTTGTCGTTGAAGGTGGTCTCCAGACCGGCCCGGACCTGGATCTTGCGATCCCGGTCTTCCACATACTGCTCCCCGAAGACCCGGTCGACCTTTTCGAAGAACAGGCCGATGAAGCGCGCCGAGTCCTCGTGGGCGTCGTCGATCTTCGCGACATTCTGCTCGCCGATCTGTTCGCCGAGCTTCACCCCGACCTTCTCGCCGAAGCCCTCGACGATCCCCTGAACGGTCCCCTCGATGGTCTTCTCGGCGCCCGGATTCATTTCGGGCGCGACCGGCTCGGACGCGACCGGCTCGGGGGCGGCGGCGTGAAGGGTCCTCCCCCCGCCGACGCCCGAGGCGAGCAGCAGGGCTGCCGTGAGGGCGAGCACCCTGGTCGTTGTTCTGCCCAAGTGTCTGAGCTCCCCGCCTAGCGCAGCCCCGCGAGAAACGGTCCGACCGCCTCCGGGCCGCGCTCTTCCACGATCCGGATCGTCTCCGAGCCGATGACCGCGACATCCGCCTTGCCCCGCAACTGGTCCACGTCCTCGCGACCGCGGATCCCGAAGCCCACCGCCAGTGGCAAGTCGGTTGCCGCCCGGCAGCGCGCGAGGTAGGCGCCGAACTCCGGGCCGAACGACGTCGCCGCCCCGGTCACGCCGCGCCGGGCGACGCAGTAGATGAAGCCGTCCGCGAAGGCCTCAAGTTCGTGCATCCGCGCCGCCGTGCTGGTCGGCGCGAAGATCTGGATCGGGTCGATCCCGGCGCGGCGGGCCGCCCGATAGAAATCCGCCCCCTCCTCGATCGGCAAATCCGGCACGATCAGGCCGCGGACGCGGGCGCGGCGGGCCCGCTCGAGGAAGGCCGCCTCGCCGAAACGAAAGACGATGTTGTAGTAGGTCATGACCAGGAAGAGCACTTTCGGGTGGGAACCGGCCATCTCCGCGGCGAAAGCCAGGCACTGTTCCACCGTGGCGCCATGCGCGATCGACGCCTGGCAGGCGCGGGCAATCACGGGCCCGTCGGCCACCGGTTCCGAGAAAGGGATCTGCAGCTCGATCAGTTCGTCCCCGGCCGCGGCCATCTGCTTCACCACCTGCCGGTTCACCGCGAACGAGGGGTAGCCGAGCACCAGGTGCGTCATCAGCAGGATGTCCTGGCTCTCGAGCGCGCGGTGAAGGTCATTCTGCAGCATAGGCCGCCCCCTTCTCGCGAATGAAGCGCTTCCACGACGGGTCCCCGAAGGCGTGGGCGATGGTGAAAATGTCCTTGTCGCCGCGGCCCGACAGGTTGATCACCACGACGTCGTCGCCCGCGAGGCTCCCCGCCTCCTTGAACGCCTGCGCGAAGGCGTGCGCCGACTCCAGCGCCGGGATGATCCCCTCCCGCTTCATCGTCAGATCGAGCGCAGCCAGGACCTCGACGTCGGTGGCCGCCTCCATGCGCACCCGGCCGCGCCCGGCCAAATCCGCGATCAGCGGCGAGACCCCGACGTAATCGAGTCCGGCCGCCACCGAGTGCGTGTCGCGCATCTGGCCGTCCGGAGTCTGCAGAAACATCGACTTGTACCCCTGCGCAACGCCGGGGGTGCCGTCGCCGCCGGCCAGACGCGCGGCGTGCCTCCCGGAGGCGAGACCGTCGCCGCCGGCCTCGACGCCGACGAGCCCGACCTGCGCGTCCGCGAGAAAACCCTGGAAGATCCCCATGGCGTTGGAGCCGCCGCCGACGCAGGCGTAGACCCGCGCGGGCAACCGGCCGGCCTGCTCGAGCACCTGGCGGCGCGCCTCGCTGCCGATGATCGACTGGAACCAGGCGACCATGGCCGGAAAGGGGTGCGGGCCGCAGACCGTGCCCATCACGTAGTGCGTGTCGTCCATCCGCCCGACCCAGTCGCGGAAGGCCTCGTTGATCGCATCCTTGAGCGTGCGCGACCCGGCGGTCACCGGCACGACCTCGGCGCCGAGTTTCTCCATCCAGAAGACGTTCGGGCGCTGGCGCTCGACGTCCTCGGCACCCATGTAGATCGTGCAGGCCAGGCCGAACTTCGCCGCCATCGTCGCCGTCGCCACCCCGTGCTGCCCGGCCCCGGTCTCGGCGATGACGCGCGTCTTGCCCATGCGCCGCACGAGCAGCCCCTGGCCCATGACGTTGTTCGCCTTGTGCGCGCCGGTGTGGTTGAGGTCCTCGCGCTTGATGTAGATCTTCGCCCCGCCGAAGTGCCGCGTCAGGTTCCCGGCGAACGTCAGCGGCGTCGGCCGGCAGGAGTAGGTCGACATCAGGTGCACGTACTCCTCCCAGAAGCCGGGGTCGGCCTGGGCGCGCGCGAACGCCGCGGTGAGCTGGCGGAAGGTCTCGTGGAGGACCTCGGGAATGAAGGCCCCACCCCAGGGTCCGTAATAGCCTGACGTCATGTCCGAGATCATAGCACAAGCCTGCCGCAGCGCCCGAGGCCGCTGCCGGGAGCCGGACGGGAGCCGGGCGGTGTGCGTGCGGTCATTGACGTACCCGGCGATAGTGGCTAGATTCCGTGCAGGGACACTTGGGAAATCTGCGCCATTCGGGAGGATCGACGATGAAGAAAGCGATCGGCGCCATCGGCGCGGCAGTGCTGCTCCTGGCCTTCAACGCCCAGGCCCAGGGGCTCGATCTGCGGATCGGCGCGACGGCGAATCTCGGCACGTCCAATAATTTCGGCGTCGGGCCGCGCGTCGAAATCGATCTCGACGATTACGTCCCGGGGCTGCGAGTCGCCGCCGACTACCACAAGTTCTTCGACTCCTCCGTGTACGACGACGTCGACGGGCTGGCCGTCGAGTCGCGGGCGTGGGATGCCGGCCTGCACGTGCTCTACGAGTTCACGACGATCGCCGTCGGCCAGGGTGCGAACCTCTACGCCGGCGCCGGCCTGCTTTTCGCGAAGCGCACCTACGATCATGGACTCCAGCCGGCCGACGAGGATGTCACCGCCGCCGCGCTCCTGAGCCGCTACAACAAACTGCAGACGCTGCAGGAAAAGTACCAGAGCGACTCGGGCGTCAGTTTCGCCCTGTCCGTCGGCAGCACCTTCAACACCGGCTGGACGGTCATTCCCTTCGTCGAGGCCCGGTACACCATCGGCATCGTCGACGAGCTCATGGTGGCGGCGGGCATCATGTTCTCCACCGGCCTGGGGGCCGAATAGCGCCCGCAGGCCCGGGCCCCCGGCGATTACCGTTCCCGGCAGCCGGCCTTCGCGTTGCCGATGAACTCGCGCAGCAGCGCGTGGTCCTTCACCCCCGGCGAGGACTCCACGCCGCTGGCCACATCCACCCCGAAGGGCCGGAAGCGCTCGACGATCGCGCCCACGTTCGCCGGGGTCAACCCGCCGGCGAGCAATACCGGCTTCGGCAAGGCGACCGCCGCCTGCGCGACATCCGCCGCGAGGGTGCCGGCGTCCCCCTTGGGCACATCGACGAGGAAGAACCCGGCGACGTCGACGAAGGCCGCGGCAATCGTCAGATCGCCGGTGATCCGCGCCGGAAACGCGCGGATCACCGGCCGCTCGAAGACGCGGCAGAAACCGGGAGTTTCCCGGCCGTGAAATTGCAGGAAATCCGGCCGCACGAGCCGCAGAACCTCCTCGACTTCTTCCAGCGTCTGGTCGCGGAAGACGGCGACGGTCGGCACGCCCCGCGGCAGCTCCCGCCAGAAGCCGCGGGCCGCCTCCGGATCGACGCGGCGCGGGCTGGGCGCGAAGACGAACCCCAGAAAGTCGGCGCCGGCTTCCCGAGCCGCCCAGGCGTCGGCCAGATTCGTCAGGCCGCAGATCTTGACGCGGGTGATGCGGGGGTCGCTCACCGGGCTTCCAGGCCCCCCTCGCGCAACCGCTTCTGCATCTCCGCCTCCAGATAGGGGTTCACCGTCGTTCCCGACAATTCGCGCACCTTCCCCTCGATGTCCGCCTCGCGCATGATCGCCTCGCCGATGAGAACGGCGTCGACGCCGGCGGCGGCGAGCCGGTCGAGATCCGCCCGCGTGCGCTGACCGCTCTCGCTGACGACAATCGTGCCGGCAGGCACCAGCGCGCGCAGCGCGTACGTGGTCTCCGTGTCGACCCTGAGCGTCTGCAGATTGCGGTTGTTGATGCCGACGATACCCGCGCCGGCAGCCAGCGCCCGCTCCAACTCCGGCCGGTCATGCACTTCAACGAGCGCCGCGAGACCGAGCGCCGCCGCTTCGGCCAGCATCTTCGCCAGTTGCGTATCGTCGAGCAGGGCCACGATCAACAGCGCCGCCGAGGCTCCGGCAGCGCGGGCTTCGAGCAGTTGATAGGGGTCGACCAGGAAATCCTTGCGCATCACGGGGACCGGAACGCCCGCGGCGATGCGCGCCAGATCGTCGAGCGAACCCTTGAAGAAGCTCTCCTCGGTCAGGACGGAAATCGCGGCCGCCCCTCCGCCCGCCATCGCGCGCGCGAAGAAGAGCGGGTCGCCCTCCCGGATCACACCCGCCGAGGGCGAGGCCTTCTTGACTTCGGCGATCAGTCGCACCCGCCCGCCGGGGGGCCGCCGCAGGGCGCCGGCGAAGTCCTTCGGCGCCGGGCGCTTGCCCGCCAGCGCCTCCAGAGCCGCGGCCGAGCGCCGCAGCCGGGCCTCGCGCACGCGCTGCTCCTGCAAGGGACGCATGCGCTCGAGAAAATTTCGTGCCTCAGTCATCGTTCCCTTCCCCTGTCGGGAGGGGGTGAACCCCTCCCCTACGACCTGTCGCTTCGTCTCTCCGTAGGGGCGGGGTTCATCCCCGCCCGCGAGAACGGGCCTATCGCCGAGCCTTAGTCTTCGCCTTGGCCGCGGCCGTAACCTTGCCCGTCGTCATCTTCACGAGGCCGTCGAGCTTCTTGAGCGCGGCCTTCGAATCCACGCTCTTCGCGGCCTTCGCGAGCCCCTCCCGGAGATCTTTTGCCACGCCGGCCACCACGAGCACCGCCGCGGCGTTGAGGAGCACCACGTCGCGAATCGGCCCTTTCGCGCCGCCGAGAACCTCGCGCAGCGTCGCCGCATTCTCCGCCGCGGTGCCGCCGAGGAGGTCCTTCGCCTCGCACGGCTCAAGCCCGAGGTCCACCGGGTCGATGTAGAACGTCTCGACCTTCCCGTCGCGCAGCGCCGAAACCTTGGTCTTCGCGGTGAGAGTGATCTCGTCCAGCCCGTCGAGACCGTGCACCACCCAGGCGGCCTTCGAGCCGAGTTCGCCGAGCACCGCGGCCATGGTCTCGGTCAGGTCGGCGTCGTAGACCCCGATCACCTGCGCCTGCGCCCCCGCCGGGTTCGAAAGCGGCCCGAGGATGTTGAAGACGGTGCGGATGCCGATCTCGCGGCGCGGCGCGAGGGCGTGCTTCATCGCCGGGTGGAACAGCGGCGCGAAGAGAAAGGCGATGCCGTTGTCCGCCAGCGCCTTCTCGACCACGGGCACCGGCGCCATGATGTTGACCCCGGCGGCGGCGAGCACGTCGGCGCTGCCGCACTGCGAGGAGACCGAGCGGTTGCCGTGCTTGGCGACCCGCACCCCGGCGCCGGCGGCGACAAAGGCCGCGGCCGTCGAGACGTTGAAGGAACGCGACTTGTCCCAGCCCGTGCCGCAGGTGTCGACGAGCAGCCCCTTCGGCGCCGCGAGTTTCGTGACCTTGCGGCGCATCGCCCGCGCAAACCCGGTGATCTCGTCCACCGTCTCGCCCTTGAGGCGCAGCCCGGTCAGGAATGCCGAGATCTGCGCCGGCGTCGCCTCGCCGTCCATGATCAGGCGCATCATCTCCTCGGCCTCCTTCTGCGTGAGGCTCTTGCCGGAGATCACCTGGTCGATCCCCTCCTTGACCCGCATCCCGGATTCCTCGCCGGTGATGAAGTTGTAGAGGATGCGCCGGCCGGACGGCGTGAGCACCGACTCGGGGTGGAACTGCACGCCCTCGACCCGCAGGGTCTTGTGGCGCACCGCCATGATCTCCCCCTCCTCGCTCGTGGCCGAAACCTCGAGACAGGCGGGGACCGTGGCGGGGTCGATGATCAGCGAGTGGTAACGCCCGACCTCGAGCGGCGACTCGAGACCGGAGAAGACCGTCCGGCCGTCGTGGCGGACCAGCGAGGTCTTGCCGTGCATCAGCCGTTTGGCGCGCACGATCTTGCCGCCGAAGGCCTGCCCGATGCACTGCAGGCCGAGGCAGACGCCGAAGATCGGGATCTTCCCGGCCAGCTCCCGGATGACCTCCAGCGAAATTCCGGCCTGGTCGGGGTCCCCCGGCCCGGGGGAGATGATGATCGCCTCCGGTTTGAGCGCGCGGATCGTGTCCAGTCCGAGCGCGTCGTTGCGGTACACGGTGACCTCGCGCCCCAGCTCCTGAAGATACTGGGCGAGGTTGTAGGTGAACGAATCGTAGTTGTCGATCAGCAGTATCATCGCCGCATATCCCCCCTATCTGTAATGCCGTTCATGAAAGGAGTACCCGTTCGCCCTGAGCTTGTCGAAGGGTGGACGGCTCGCCCATTCATGCTTCGACGGGCTCAGCACGAACGGCTCGCATGAACCGTAGCGCACTCAGCTGCCCTGCGCCATTTCGACGGCGCGCACGAGCGCTCGCGCTTTGTGCTTGCACTCCTGGTACTCGCGCTCGGCCACCGAGTCCGCGACGATCCCGGCGCCGGTCTGGATGTAGGCCCTTCCCTCCTTGGCCAGCACGGTGCGGATCGTGATCGCCGAGTCGAAATTGCCCGAGTAGTCGAAGTACCCGACCATCCCGGCGTACGGGCCGCGCCGGTGCGGCTCGAGCTTCTCGATGATCTCCATCGCGCGGATCTTCGGCGCGCCGCTGACCGTCCCCGCCGGGAAGGTCGCGCGCACGAGATCGAACGCGCTCGTCCCGGGCTTGAGCTGCCCCGTGACCGTCGACACCAGGTGCATCACGTGCGAGTAGCGGTCGACGTTCATGTAGTCGGCGACCTTCACGGTCCCGGGGAGGCAGACGCGGCCCAGATCGTTGCGGCCCAGATCGACGAGCATCACGTGCTCCGCGCGCTCCTTCTCGTCGGCGCGCAGCTCGCGCTCCAGGTGGCGGTCCTCCTCGGGCGTCGCGCCGCGCGGCCGCGTCCCGGCGATCGGCCGCACGGTGGCCTCGTTGCCGATCTTCTTCACCATCAGCTCGGGGGAGGCGCCGACGAGCGCGAACTCGCCGAAGTTCAGATAGAACATGTAGGGCGAGGGGTTGAGCACGCGCAGGCTGCGGTAGACCGCGAAGGAGTCGGCGTACAGCGGCGCCTCGAAGCGCAGCGAGAGCACCGTCTGCAGGATGTCGCCGGCGCGGATGTGCTCCTTGGCCGCCTCGACCATCTTGTGGAACCGCGGCTGCGAGACCTTGCTCTTGAAGCCCCGGGACTCCGCCCCGCCGAGGTAGGACACGGCGTCCTGCGGCAGCGGCCGCTTGAGCGCCTCGATCACCGACTGGATCGCCAGCACCGCCTTGGTGTAGGCCGCGTCCGGCTTGCCCTGGACGTGCGCAAGCGCCATGACCGTGATCTTGTTGGTGTGGCGGTCGAACGCGAGCATCGTGTCGGTGAGCATGAAGCAGGCGTCCGGGAGATCGAGATCGTCCTTGAGCCGCGAAGGCAGCCGTTCGAACCACCGCACGGCGTCGTAGGCGAGGTAGCCGACCGCTCCGCCCGCGAAGGGGGGGAGCCTCTCGTCCGGGACGACCTTGTAGCGCGCCAGCTCGTCCTGCAGCAGCCCGAGGGGGTCGCCGGTGTCCTGCCCGGCCCACTCGCCCCCCCGGAGAAACTCGGCGCGACGCCCCTTGGCGCGGAAGACCGTGCGCGGCCCGGTGCCGAGGAACGAGTAGCGGCCGGAGCCACCGCCGCCCTCGACGCTCTCGAGCAGAAAACTGTACGGCCCGCCGCCGAGCTTCAGGAACGCCGAGACCGGCGTCTCCAGATCGGCCATGATCTCGGCCGAGACCGGGATCAGGTTCCCTTCCTTGCACTTTTTCTTGAACTCTTCCTTCGTCGGGTTGAACATCGCTCCTCGCTTTCTCCGGCGCCCCGTGTTTCCCCTTCGGCAAAGGGGGGGTCATCCACGATCCCGTGACGCGTCAGGCGCTGAAAACAGAACAGCCACGGGATCGGCCGTGCCCCCGGCCTTCCCGCGGCTGCTGACGTTGCTCGGTGTTCGGTGCTGTTCGCTACGCTCAGTCCGCGGGCAGGCCGGGGCCGGGCCAGCGCCACCAGAACATTTCAGTTGCCGCCTGCGGACGATTCATGCGCCCAGTTGTACGCCAGAGCGCCGGCCGTTGTCAACCGCGGCGGCGGGCAACTTCCGGAAGAGGCAGATGTCCTGCTCGGAGGCGTCGGGGGAACCGGCGAGGCGACAGCCGATATTGTAGACGGCCTCGCGCAGGGTGCGCGCGATCAACCGGCGGCCTCGTCCCGGACCGGGTGCGGCGGCGGGTGCGGCGGCGCGTGCGGGCGAATCCTCATGTTCAGCAACTCGACGGCCAGCGAGAACGCCATCGCGAAGTAGACGTAGCCCTTCTCGATGTGCTTGCCCGACCCCTCGGCCAGCAACATCACGCCGATGAGCATCAGGAACGACAGCGCGAGCATCTTCAGCGTCGGGTGCCGCTCGATGAGCCGGCAGACCGCGTCGGCGAAGACGAGCATCACCCCGACCGCGACGACAACGGCGACGACCATCACGACGATGTGCCGGGCCATCCCGACCGCCGCGAGCACCGAGTCGAGCGAAAAGATGATGTCGAGCGCCACGATCTGCGCGATCGCCGCGCCGAAGGAGGCGGGCGCGGGGCCGCTCGGGCCGTGCGTGCCGGGAACCTCGAGGTTTTCGTGGATCTCCCACGTGGCCTTGAATATCAGAAACGCGCCCCCGATCAGCAGGATCAGATCCCGCCCGGAGACCGCGTGCCCGAAGGCGCTGAAGAGTGGCTGCGTCAGGCGCATGATCCAGCTCAGCGTCAGCAGCAGGCCGATGCGCATGAACATCGCGAGGAACAGCCCGATCCGCCGCGCCTTCGCCTGCTGCGCCGGCGGGAGTTTCCCCGTGAGGATGGCGAGGAAGACGATGTTGTCGATCCCGAGGACGATCTCCATCGCCGTCAGGGTCAGCAGCGCGACAAGGTTCTCGAAACTCAGCAGCTGTTCCATCAGCGTGGCGCCGGCGCCCCGAATAGCGCGAGCTTGTTCGCGACATTATCGGCGATCCAGTGCGCGTCGAGCCACTCCGCGGGGCTGACGAACGTGCCGCTCACCAGGACCGAGAAGTGCAGGTGGTCGCCGCCGGCCATCCCGGTCTGGCCGCTCGCGCCGACCGCAGCGCCGCGCGCCACCGACTCGCCCTGCTTGGCGCCGAGGCTGCTCAGGTGCCCGTAGAGCGAGAAGACCCCCTGGCCGTGGTCGAGGATCACCGCCTGGCCGTAGATGCCGAGATCGCCCGAGAACACCACCGTGCCGGCGTTGGCCGCAGGCACCGGCGCTCCGGCGGTGGAGGCGAGGTCGAGGCCGAGATGCGTCTGGCGGTCGATGATCTGCCCGTTGTGCTTGTAGGTGCGGGCCTGCGCCCAACCCGCCATGTTCTTCGTGTTCGGCATCTGCAGGAACGGCCCCTCCCAGAGGCGGGCCGGCGAACTCGCGGCGCACGCCTCACGGATGCGCTGGTGGTCGCGGGAGCGCCAGTCGCGGTTGACGACGAGAAACGCCGCAACCGGATCGGCCGGCAGCGAGGGGTCCGCCGCGCTGAACTCCGGGATCTTCGCGGCGAGGAAGCGGTCGGAGACGTCGATGACGTCCGCGGGAAAGACCTTTTCGAGCAGCCGGACCGCGAACGCGCGGCGCACCTCGTTGCCGGCGGCGTCGCGCGCGCTCAGGCTGAACGCCGGCGCGGCCGGCGCGTCGTGGGGAATCGCGAAGAAGCAGACATACGCTCCCGCCCCGCCCGCCGCCTCGGGGTAGCCGGGGAAGAAACGATCGCCGACCGTGACCCCGGTGTGCGCCGCCGCTTCGCCCAGGCGGTAGGCGACGACGCCGACGCCGCCGCGATTGACGTTGTACTGCGTGCTCAGGATGTCCAGGCGCGGCGCCGCGGTGTCGATCGTGACCGGCGTCTCGAGAAAGACGCTGTTGCCCTTGAAGTTCTTCAGCGAGTGATCCAGCGCGGCCACGACGAGCGTTGCCGCCCCATCGGCCAGGCCGAGCGCTTTCGGGTCGAGCGTCAGGTTCACCTCACGCCGGTTCGTACCGCGGCCGGGGAAATCCTCGGAGAAAACCGGCGTGGACTTCTCCCCCTGCCGCACCCAGGCCCGCACCTGGCGCAGGCCGCTCTTCTTGTCTGCGACGACGAAGCCCCAGGCGGTGGAGCGGCCGAAGGCGCGCACCTCTTTCGGGAACGTGATCGCGGGCGGCTCGCCTTCCATGCGCAACGCCAGCCACACGCCGGCCCCCAGCGCGGCGACAGCCACGGTCCCCGCCAGTGCAGTCTTCCAGTTGATGCTCATGATCCTCCGTTGCAGATTGTTTAGAAAGGCCCATCTGCGGCGTTGCGCTTCGCCCTTCGTCACTGCGGCGTACTACTCGTACGCCTCATTCCTCAGGGCTCGCGCGCCTTGCACCTGGACCTTTCTAAACAATCTGTCCGTGTAAAAAGTTATCGGCATCTCGTCAGCCATCCCGTCGAAAACATGCGGATTGTAGGGGCGAGGTCGCTCCGCTGTCAAGAAAACCGCTACAATGCCGTCCCTATGGCACGAGTGCTCTACCTGATCACCTCGAGCGGCGTCGGCGGGTCGGAACTCGCGCTCTGGCAGCTGCTGGGGCGGCTCGATCGTTCGCGCTGGCAGCCGACCGTGGTCTCGCTCAAGCCGCCGGGCGAAATCGCCGAGCGCATCCGCGGCCTCGGCGTCGAAGTGCTCTCGCCCGGGGTCGGCGACGAGACCGGGGCCTTCGCGACACTCGAACTCCTGCTGGAAGCCCGGCGGCTGCCGGGGCTGCTCGGCGGGCGGAGTTTCGACATCGTCCACTCCTTCCTCTTCCGGGCCCATTTGCTCGGGAGGCTGGCGGCGCGACGCGTCGGGGCGCGGGCGATCGTCAACTCCTACCGCAGCAGCACCGAGGCCGACCGCGGCTGGCTGCTGCGCGCCGACCGGTGGACCCGTTCGCGGGTCACCCGCTTTCATCTGCAGTCAGCCGGGCTCGCGTCGGCCCTGCAGCAGCGGCTCGGGGTGGAGCCCGGCCGCTGCGTGGTGATCCCGAACGGCATCGACCTCGCGGCGGCCGACGCGGCGCTCGCACTCGGGCGGGACGAGGCGCGCAAGCGGCTCGGGCTCTTCCCGACCGACCTGGCGATCGCCTCCGTGGGCCGCCTTCACGAGGAGAAGGGCATCGCACACCTCGTCGGCGCCTTCCACGCGCTGCTCAAGGTCCACCCGACCGCGCGGCTGCTGCTGGCGGGCGACGGGCCCGCCCGCCGCTCGCTCGTGGCCATGGTCGAGGCGTTGCGACTGGGCCCGTTCGTGCGCTTTCTCGGACCACTCCCGGACCCCTGGCTCCTGTATGCCGGCGCGGACATCTTCGCCCTCCCCTCGCTCGTGGAGGGGATGCCCAACGCGCTGCTGGAGGCGATGGCCGCCGGCCTGCCGACCGTGGCGACCGCCGTCGGCGCCGTGCCCGAAATGGTCGTCGACGGCCGCGAGGCGCTGGTCGTTCCGCCCGGCGACGCCGGGGCGCTCGCCCGCGCCCTCGCCGAACTCGCCGCCTGGCCGATGCGGCGGCGCGAGATGGGGGCGCTGGCCAGAAAGCGCATCGAGGACGCCTACCGGATCGAGGCGACCGTGGCGCAGACCGAACGGCTCTACGGCGAGCTGCTCGCGCCGCCGGGCCGCGCCGGATGAACCCGCTGCTTGCTTTTCGCGCCTGCGGTGGTTATTTTTCCAGCGAACTTTACCCGGGGGCGCGCTGATGGCGGTACGGAGAATCCTCACCTGGCCGGACGATGTGCTGCGCCGCAAGGCCGCGCCCGTCGAGGAATTCGGCGACGAGCTGCAGCAGCTCATCGAGGACATGCTCGAGACGATGTACGCGGCGCCGGGCATCGGCCTGGCCGCCCCCCAGGTCGGCGTCTCCAAGCGGCTGCTGGTCATCGACACCTCCTCGGACACCGAGCCCGGCGAAGTCATCGTGCTGGCCAACCCGGAACTGTTCGAGACCGAGGACGAGACCGAGCTCGAGGAGGGCTGCCTGAGCGTCCCGGACTACTCGGCCAAGGTCAAGCGGGCGCGTCGCGTCGGGGTCCGCGGCCACAACCGGCACGGGCACCCCGTCGAAGTGCGCGGCGAAGACCTGCTCGCCCGCGCGCTCCAGCACGAAATCGACCATCTCGAGGGGACGCTCTTCATCGACCGGCTCAGCCCGTACCGCCGCGAAGTCGCGAAGAAGAAGCTGAAGAAAGCCCTCGCCGAGCGCGAAGAAGACTAGCCCGGTGCGCGTCGTCTTTCTCGGGACGCCGGAGTTCGCCGTCCCCTCGCTGGAGGTTCTCGCCCGCCGCTTCGACGTCGCCCTCGTGCTGACCCAGCCCGACCGGCCGAAGGGGCGCGGCCGGCACCTCGCCGAGCCGCCGGTGAAGACGCTGGCGAACCGCCTCGGCCTCCCGGTGCTCCAGCCCGAGGCGCTCGACGAAACTTCCATGCGCCCGGTCTTCGAGCAGGCCGGGGCCGAGGCGGCGGTCGTCGTCGCCTACGGCCTGAAGATCCCCGACTGGCTGCTCGCGCTGCACCCGCGCGGCGCGATCAACGTCCACGGCTCGCTGCTGCCGGCCTACCGCGGCGCGGCGCCGGTGAACCGCGCGATCATCAACGGCGACGCCGAAACCGGCGTGACGACGATGCTGCTGGCCTCGCGGATGGACGCCGGGCCGGTGCTGCTGCAGCGGCGCACGCCGATCGGCCCGGAGGAGACCGCGGGGGAGGTCACCACGCGCCTCGCGGAGCTGGGCGCGGGGCTGCTCGTCGTGACGCTCGACGGACTGACCTCGGGGATCGTGCAGCCGCGCGTGCAGGACGAAACGCTCGCGACCATTGCCCCGAAGCTGCGCAAGGAGGACGGCCTGATCGACTGGCGGCGCGGCGCGCGGGAAATCGTGAACCTTGTGCGCGGGGTCAACCCCTGGCCGGGCGCGTACACGCACCTCGACGGCAAGCCGCTGAAGATCTGGAAGGTGGCTGATGCAGCCCGACCGGGAGCGTCACCGGGATCGAGCGCCGCAGCGTCGCGCGCGGGCGCCGCTGGGTCACCATCTCGCTCGTCCGCGGTCGAGCCCGGCACCGTCCTCGCCGCCTCGCTGCACGAGGGCCTGCTCGTCGCCTGCGGCAACGGCGAGGCGGTCGCGGTGCTCACCGTGCAGACCGAAGGGAAAAAGCCGCTGCCGGCGCCGGAGTTCCTCAGGGGACGCGCCGTGCCGGCAGGGACGATGTTGGCATAGTCCCACGCAGTCGAGTTCCCCGTCAGTCCCGCAGTCAGGCACCGTGGGGCAAGTCCAACGCAACCGTCGTCTGCTATACTATGTTCGACATGTCACGCCTCCTTCGTCCCGGACGAGGAGCGTCCGCATGAAAAGGAGCGTCCGCATGAAAATCAAGGCGTTCGTTGTCGCGGGTATTGCTTGCCTGACTTTGGTTACCATGGCGGGTGTGTCGCGGGGCGCCGATTGGGCGCCCATGACCTCCGGCACAACGCAAAATCTTAAGGGCATTTGGGGCTCGTCCGCGAGCGATGTCTTCGCCGTCGGCCTCGGCGGCACGATCCTGCACTTTGACGGCTCGACGTGGTCGGCCATGGCCTCCGGCACAACGGCAGATCTCCATGCAATTTGGGGCGCGGCTGCGAACGATGTCTTCGCCGTCGGCGGCAACTTTCCCAACGGCACGATCCTGCACTATAACGGATCGGCATGGTCGGCCATGACCTCCGGCACAACAGGACCTCTCAGGGGAGTCTGGGGTTCGTCGGCGAGCGATGTCTTCGCCGTTGGCGACGGCTACACGATCGTGCACTATGACGGTTCGACGTGGGTGCCAATGACTTCATTCGGATCGGCATCTCTCTATGGAATTTGGGGCTCCTCGGCGAGCGACGTGTTCGCTACTGGCACTGCCGCTATCCTGAATCAAACCCAGGGAATCGCTGGTTACCGATCTTTTATTGAGCACTATGACGGATCGGCGTGGACCACTATGGCCGAAACGACGACTACACCGGTGGCGCCTAGAGGGGTAATCTGGGGCTCCTCGTCGAGCGACATCTACGCGTTCGGACTCGGGCTGCATTACGATGGAGCGGCATGGACGAAGGTCGACGGTCTTCCTGCTGGAACTTCCGCATGGGGCATATCGTCGAACGACATCTATGTCTGCGGCGGGGGCGGAGTGATCGTCCACTTCAATGGGACAGCGTGGTCTCCCTTGGTCTCCGGGACTACGGCGATTCTCGATGGAATCTGGGGCTCCTCAGCCGCGGACTTCTTCGTCGTCGGCAACGGCGGCACGATCCTTCGCCGCCTCTGCACGGCGGCGACGCCCGCCCCGTTGGTCTTCCTGAATCGCACGGGAGCGGCGGTGAACAGCGTTGTGGCCGCCGCAGAAATCCACGTGAGCGGCATTTGCTCTTCGACGCCAATTTCCGTCGCGGCCGGCGAATACTCCGTCGACGGCGGTGCTTACACAAGCCAGCCGGGAACGGTGAGCAACGGCAGCAACGTCAAGCTGAGACTGGTCTCGTCGGCCAGCCCCGCGACGGCGGCGAGCGCCACGCTGACGATCGGGGACACGAGCGGCACCTTCACCGTGACCACGCAGGGCCCCCGGGGAGAGACCAGAAGGGTGAACGATTTCGACGGCGACGGCTGTTCGGAGATCGGCTGCTATGATCCCGCGAGCAGCAGCTGGTTCCAGTATCGGAGCCAGGAGGGGTATTGGACGACCCCGTTCGGCTTCGCGGGGACGATTCCCATCACCGGAGACTTCGACGGCGACGGGAGGGCCGATGTTGGTGCTTTTTACCCGCCGCTGGGGAACTGGTACATCTTCAAGAGCACGGAAGGATTCTGGCAAACCCAATTCGGCTACGAGGGCACTCTCCCGGTCGTCGGCGATTTCGACGGCGACGGCCGCGACGACTTCGGCGTCTACTATCCGCCCGCCGGCGCCTGGTACCTGTTCAAGAGCACGGAGGGGTTCTTCGAGACCCGATTCGGCTTCGCCGGGACAGTCCCGGTCGTGGGCGATTTCGACGGCGACGGCCGCGACGACTTCGGCTGCTACTATGCGCCGCTCGGGAAATGGCACCTCTTCAAGAGCACGGAGGGGTACTCTGAGACCGCATTCGGATACCCGGGAACCATCCCCTTTGTGGGCGATTTCGACGGTGACGCCCGCGACGACATCGGTTGTTACGATCAGGCGGATCCCCAATTCGGGTGGATCTTTATCTTCAAGAGCACCGAGGGTTTCCGGCAGGCGGGGTGGACCCCTGCGGCTGAACCGGTCGTCGGCGATTTCGACTGCGACGGCAAGGACGACATCGGTCTCTATACGGGACGCGTCGGAGCATGGGATCTGGTCAAGAGTGCGGAAGGGCTCAAGCGGCTGTTCTTCGGGTTTCCGGACACGATTCCCCTGGGATACGTCATCCGCTGAGGCCGCAACGGGAAGAGCTGCCCAAGGGGTGCCCGCGGCAGCGGGCAGAGCAGGCGCTCAGGATCAGTTTTTCCGATAGGCCTTGTCGTGCTGGGCATGCAGACTCACGAGAATGATTGTGGGTCCCTCATCAAGACAACACAGGGCCCGGACGCCGCGAGTGACCCGAATGGAATGAATCTGCCTGCCACTCGAAGGTTCGATGAAGCCGTGAATCTTCTCGAATCGCAGGCCATGATGGTCGCCGAGGATTGAGATGTCCGGGATAGCGGAGAGCAATTCGATGGTTTTCAATACAGCACGACGTACGGGCAAATCTGATCTCCGGACCTCCTCCTTGAACGATGGTCGAAGTTCAATCCTCAAGATCCCAGTCCTTGGCGAGTTTCTTGAGATCTGCCTTCGTCGTGACGACCGTCGACAGTCGTGGGTCAGCAAGCGAATCGGCGACCTTCTTCCGGTTCTCCGGAGTCCACGCCCAAAGCTGATGCTTGGGAATCGTTACCATGGGGACGAGCAGCACCCGGCCGTCCGGCAGAACCTCCAAGTCAACAGTCTCCCCGGGGCTGATGCCGGCCTCGGGTGGGATCGTAATACGCCGACGTTCATCAGTTTTTAGAAGCACATTCACCACCTCCACAACAAATATACTCTTTGGTGGGAATATGGGCAACACCCATCGTCGGGGACAGCGATGAGGCAAATCCTTAACATCCTCTTCACCGTGGGGCAAGTCCAACGCAACCGTCGTGTGCTACACTATGTCTGACTTTCCGTGCCTCCTTCGCCCGGAACGAGGAGCGTCCGCATGAAAAGGAGCGTCCGCATGAAAACCAGAGCGTTCGTTGTCGCGTGCATTGCTTGCCTGGTCCTGCTTACTATGGCGGATGTATCGGGGGGGGCCGATTGGGCGGCCATGCCCTCCGGCACCACGCAACATCTCACGGCTATTTGGGGCTCGTCCGCGAGCGACGTCTTCGCCGTGGGCACCCAGGGCACAATCCAGCACTTTGACGGCTTGACGTGGTCGTCAATGGCATCCGGCACAACGGCAGATCTCTGGGCAATCTGGGGCTCGTCGGCGAACGATGTCTTCGCCATCGGCAACGGCGGCACGATCCTGCACTTCGACGGCTCGATGTGGTCGGCCATACCCTCCGGCACAACTGGACCTCTCACGGCAATCTGGGGCTCGTCGGCGAGCGACGTCTTCGCCGTTGGCTTCTTCCACACGATCCTCCTGCACTTTGACGGTTCGACGTGGCTGCCAATGACAATGATAGTGGACGGAACACGTCTGCCCTCTAACACCATCTTCGGATCGATCTGGGGCACATCGTCAAGCAACGTGTTCGTTGCCGGCTTTTACCAGGACATCGATCAAAACGCGCAGCTCGGTGCCTCCCATTTTCTTATCCTGCACTATGACGGATCGGCGTGGACGACCATGGTCTCCCAAACATCGGGGGGGTTAGGGGATATTTGGGGCTCCTCGTCGAGCGACATTTACGCATTCGGACTCGGGCTGCATTACGATGGATCGGCGTGGACGAAGGTGGGCGGTCTCCTTGCGGGAGGCGATGCCTGGGGCCTATCGCCGAACGACATCTATCTCTGCGGCGACGGCGGCAGGATCGTCCACTTCAATGGGACGGCGTCGTCGCCCATGGTTTCCGGGACATCGGTGAAACTCGCGGGGATCTGGGGCTCCTCGTCCCTGGACCTCTTTGTCGTCGGCAACGGCGGCACGATCCTTCGCCGCAGCTGCACGCCGGCGACGCCCGACCCGTTCGTCTTCCTGAATCGCACGGGAGCGGCCGTCAACAGCGTTGCGGCCGCGACTGCAGAAATCCACGTGAGCGGCATCTGCTCTTCGGCGCCAATTTCCGTCGCGGCCGGCGAATACTCGGTCGACGGCGGTGCTTACACCAGCCTGCCGGGAACGGTGAACAACGGCAACAACGTCAAGCTGAGACTGGTCTCGTCGGCCAGCCCCGCGACGGCGGCGAGCGCCACGCTGACGATCGGGGACACCAGCGGCGCCTTCACCGTGACCACGCAGGGACCCCGGGGAGAGACCAGAAGAGTGAACGATTTCGACGGCGACGGCTGTTCGGAGATCGGCTGCTATGATCCCGCGAGCAGCACCTGGTTCCAGTATCGGAGCCAGGAGGGGTATTGGACGACCCCGTTCGGCTTCGCAGGCACGATTCCCGTCACCGGAGATTTCGACGGCGACGGGCGGGCCGATGTCGGTGCTTTCTACCCGCCGCTGGGGAACTGGTATATCTTCAGGAGCACGGAAGGATTCTGGCAAACCCAATTCGGCTACGAGGGCACTCTTCCGGTCGTCGGCGATTTCGACGGCGACGGCCGCGACGACTTCGGCGTCTACTATCCGCCCGCCGGCGCCTGGTACCTTTTCAAGAGCGCGGAGGGGTTCTTCGAGACCCGATTCGGCTTCGCCGGGACCATCCCGGTCGTGGGCGATTTCGACGGCGACGGCCGCGACGACTTCGGCGTCTACTATCCGCCCGCCGGCGCCTGGCACCTTTTCAAGAGCACGAAGGGGTACTCTGAGACCGCATTCGGCTACCCGGGGACCATCCCTTTCGTGGGCGATTTCGACGGTGACGGCCGCGACGACATCGGTCTCTACGATTCGGTGCCTGCCCAGTTCGGGCGGATGTTTCTCTTCAAGAGCACTGAGGGTTTCTGGCAGGCGAATTGGACCACTGCGGCTGAACCGGTCGTCGGCGACTTCGACTGCGACGGCAGGGACGACGTCGGTCTCTATACGGCACGCGTCGGAGAATGGGATCTGGCCAGGAGCGCGGCAGGGCTCGGGCGGGTGTTCTTCGGGTTTGCGGGCACGATTCCGCTGGGATACGTCATCCGCTGAGGCCGCAACGGGAAGACGGGATGGATCAGCTTCCCGCCTTCGGCAGGTAGCCGAACCTCAGGCAGCCCCAGTGCCGGCCGTCGATCGCGATCGGAGTCGCGATGTCGACCACGAGTTCGCCGCCGGCCTCGATCGGGCGCCGGAAGGTCTGGCCGATGAGCTTATCGGAGAGGGCGCCCTGCCGGGACACCGGGTCCTTCATGATGACGCCGGTCCGCGCGGGCAGAAGATGCACCGGCATGAACCCGTTGCGATCCATCGCCACCACATAGATGAGGCTTTCGTGCGCGCGTTTCCAGGCCGCGAGTTTCGGCAGGATCTCGGTGCCGAAATAGGCCGAGGCCCGGCTGGTGAACTTCCCCCCCTCGGCCGGCTGGTAGCTCTCGTCGAACAGCTCTTCGGTGCGGAGCTTGCCCGCCTCGAGATCCCGGAGCAGCTTCTCCGCGAACTCGCGCGCGGAGGCGCCGAGCAGGGCTTCGAGCTCCCGATCCGTTTTCTGACCGGACTCGATCGTGAACATGCCGACGATCTGGCGGAACTCGTCGGCCTGCTCGCGCAGCTTCTTCACGGCCCCCGCCAGATCCGTGTCGCTGGTGCGGTGCAGCTCCTCCGCGGTCTGCGCCAGCGCTGCGCTCTGGGCCGCCCCCTGGTGCAGCTGTCCGCGCATGCGCTCCATCGTCCTGACGATCTGTTCGGCCGCCACGGCCTGCTCGTCGGCCGCAGAGCCGATCTCCTGCGTGATCTCGCGCAGGTTCTCCGTGGCCTTGGCGACCTGGCTGCTGCCGCGTGACTGCTCCTGGGTCGCCGCGCCGATCTCGCGGGCATAGCGGTCGACCTCGACCACGTGCCCCTCGATGGTGCGCAGCGACGCCTCGACGCGGCGGCTCAGCTCGACGCCGTTCTGCACGAACTCCGTCGAACGCTCCATGAGCGACACGGCGGACTGGGATTCCCGCTGGATGCCCGAGATCAGCTCGGCGATCTCCCGGGTCGAGCGCGCCGAGCGCTCCGCGAGCTTGCGCACCTCGTCCGCGACCACCGCAAAGCCCAGTCCGTGCTCGCCGGCGCGGGCCGCCTCGATCGCGGCGTTGAGCGCGAGCAGGTTCGTCTGATCGGCGATCTCGTCGATGACGTCCACGATCCGGCCGATGTCCTCGACGCGCCCCCCGAGGGCGGAGATCGTGGCGGCCGAGCGCGAGATCGAACCGCTGATCTCGTCGGTGCCCCGCACGGACCTGCTCACAGCATCGAGGCCGTTGGTGACCGCCTCCCGGGCCTTTCGGGAGAGTTCCACGAACTGGTTCACCGTCGCGGCGATGCGGCCGATGGCCGCGGCCATCTGCTCGGCCGAGGCGGAGGTCTCCGTGACGGCGGCGGCCTGGTCCTGGGTGCTGCGGGCGATGCTCTGGATGTTCGTCGACATCTCGTGCATCGTCGCGGTGGTCTGCTCGACGGCGGTGGCCGAGGACTCGTTCAGTCGCGCGGTCTGCTCCGACGTCGCCGCCGAATCGCTCGCGGCCAGCGCGACGCGCATCGAGGTTTCGGCAATCCGGTCCGAGGCCTCGGAGATCCGGCCGGAAGAGACCTTGACCCTGCCGATGAGCACCGCGAGGGAGTCGATCATCCGATTCGCGTCCCGCGCCAGGCTGCCGATCTCGTCCTGGCCGCCGGCATCGGCCCGCGCGGTGAGGTCGCCGGCGGCCACGGCGCCCATGGTGCGCGCCAGCCGCGCGAGCGGGCGGGTCACGACCCAGCGCGTGAGCAGGTAGATCCCGCCGACGAACAGCAGCACCGTGAGCAGCGTCCCGGCCGCCACCGTCAGATACCCGTGCCGGAGACCGGCCTCGAGGCTGCTCTGGAGCTCCTCGCCGCGGACCTGGAGCAGCGAGCGGGCGAAACTGTTGTTGCTGCGGACGACGTAGATCCCCTGGGCCCCGAGCAGCAGCACCGTCAGCAGCGTGGTGAAGATCATGAATTTGGCGGTGATGGAACGCAGCGCCGATCCGCTCACCTGCATGACGCTCTCCCCCTCTTCACGGCCCGACGCTTCGACTGCGGCCTACTCGCTGACCGTAGCACCGGAGCAGGCCGGGAGCAACCAAAACATTATTATTTACCCCGGTGACGCTGGTCACTTCCCTGCGGTCGCCGCCAAGCTATCTTTCATTGCATGAAGAGAGTCATAGCGGCCACTGCACGGGGGATGGGATGATGGCTCGATCATTCAGGATTCTGGTGTTGCCGTCGCTGCTGACCTTGGCCGTTTTCGCCTTCGCGCTGATGGGAGTCATGAGCTACATGACGCAGAAGAGTGTCCAGACCACGTACTTCGTCAAGGGCTTGCAGCAGGCAAGCCCGTGCACCTACTGCCACGACGGGTCGTTTGCCCGCTCCTCCCTTCGAGTGGCCACGCTTCCCTGCGCCGTGCGCCCGCAGGCCAACTAGCCCTCTTCCGAAAGCCGCCTGCGACAAGGATCGTCGCAGCGGCGGCGGGAAGCGGGGAAACGCGCACAGACCCCATTCCTTGACATCCTCGCGCCGCGGCGTGATATTCATGGCGTTTTGGGTTTTCGGTACCCGCAGCTGATTCGCGGTCGCCCGGGAGCGTAGCCGCAGACAGGGGGACGCCATGACGAGAAGCATCGCACGAACAATGCTGGTTTCCGTGGTTCTTTTCGCCCTGGGCACGCTGGCGTCCGCCCCGCGGGCACAAGCGGCGATCGTTCCGCTGCGCTCCGGCACCGTGATCTCCAAGACCGACGTCGGCACCTTCACGGCCATCAAGGTCATGGACGACGCGGGGAAGAAGTTCTGGATTCTGACCACCCTGTGCGTGGTCGGCGAGAACGCCAGGATCGATGTCCTCGCCGGCGCGCACTACGACAAGGTCGCATCGGACCTCATGGCCACCGTTCTCGAGGATGTGTACACGGCGCAGCTGCTGAAGATCGGCGACCTCGAAGTCAAGGGCTTCGGCACGCACGAACTCCCCGCCGGCTGCGTCACGCTGAGGTAGTTCCGGTCCGGGTGCCGGCCGGCCGGTTTCGGGGCCTGCGGCAGCCAGTCAGATCCCGGTTGCCTTGAGCAGCGCCGCCGCCTCCTTGGCGTGATAGGTCAGGATCATGTCCGCGCCGGCGCGTTTGATCGACGTCAGGATCTCCATCATGACGCGATCGCCGTCGATCCAGCCCTTCTGAGCCGCGGCTTTGACCATCGCGTACTCCCCGCTGACGTTGTAGGCGGCAACCGGCAGGTCGAATTCGGTGTGGATCGCCGCGATGATGTCCAGGTACGAGAGCGCGGGCTTGACCATGACGATGTCGGCGCCCTCCTCGACGTCCAGGCGCGTCTCCCGCAGCGCCTCGATGCCGTTGGCGGGGTCCATCTGGTAGGAACGCCGGTCGCCGAACTGCGGCGTGGACTCCGCGGCCTCGCGGAACGGCCCGTAGAAGCCGGAGGCGTACTTGGCGGAGTAGGCCATGACCGGCACGCCCGTGAAATCGTGGTCGTCCAGCGCGTGGCGGATCGCCCCGACGCGCCCGTCCATCATGTCGGAGGGCGCGACCATGTCGGCGCCCGCGCGGGCGTGGCTGAGCGCCTCCTGCGCGAGGAGTCTGAGCGTCGGGTCGTTGGCGACATCGCCGTTCTCGATGATCCCGCAGTGCCCGTGATCGGTGTACTCGCAGAGGCAGACGTCCGTCACCACGACGAGCGAGGGCAGATCGCGCTTGAGCGCCTCGATCGCGCGCTGCACGACGCCGTCGGCGCGGCTGGCGTGCGAACCGACCGCGTCCTTCTCCTCGGGGATCCCGAAGAGGATCACCGCCGGGACACCCAGCGCGTGGGCTGCGGCGGCCTCTTTCACGAGCTGTTCCTGCGAGAACTGGAAGACCCCCGGCATCGAGGAAATCTCTTTTCTCACGCCGGCTCCGGGCACGACGAAGAGCGGATAGATGAAGTCCCTGGCATTCAACTCGGTCTCGCGGATCATCCCGCGCAGGGCCTCGGTGCGTCGCAGCCGCCGCGGGCGGTACACGGGAAAGTACATAATTGTTCTCCTCTCTGGGGTAATGGACAACGGGTACATCATATGCTTTGGCAGAGGCTCGTCAAATCCCCCTCGCGAAATAATCCTCCAGCGCATCCGCGAGCCCCGGCATCGTCGCTTCCCGCGCGAGCGCGTCCACCGGCAGGCCCGCCGCCCGCGCCGCATCCGCGGTCACCGGACCAATGCAAGCCACGACGACCCGCCCGGCGATGCTTTCGATCTGCGCGGGATCGAGCAGCGAGACAAAGCTGTTGACGGTCGAGCCGCTCGTGAAGGTCACCGCGTCGAGTGTCCCGGCGGCTAGCAGCGATCGCAGCTTTTCGCGCCCCACCTGAGAGGGAACCGTCCGGTAGACCGTCACCAGGTCCAGCTCCGCGCCGACGCGCCGCATCTCGTCGGGTATCACGTCGCGGCCCTCAGCCGCACGGGGGAAGAGCACTCGTCTGCCATCCCAGGCGCCTTCGCCCGCCTCGTTGATCAACCCTTCGGCGCGATAGACCGAAGGCTGGAACTCGACGGCGAGGCCGGCGGCCTCGATCGCGGCGCGCGTTTTGGGGCCGACGGCGCAGACGCGTACGCCTTTGAGGCAGGCGAGATCGCCGCGCCGCTCGCGCACCCGCCGGAAGAACCAGTCGACGGCGTTGGTGCTCGTCAGGATCAGCCAGTCGTAGCCGGGGAGACGGTCGATGGCGCGGTCGGCGTCCTCCCACGACAGCGGCGGGACGATCTCGATGGTCGGAATTTCGACGACCGTGGCACCGCACTCGCGCAGCAGCTTGGCGAACTCCCCCGCCTGCCCCGGCGCCCGGGTGACGAGAACTGTCTTCCCGCTCAAACTACCCACGGGCATAGCCCATGTCTGTCGTCGGGGTCCTGTCGCTACGAACCTCCATCGTGTTTATGCCCCCCGAGCGGGCACTCACTTCGTTCCGCCGATGGAGACCTCCCCCCCGCGCCACCCCTCCGCAGTTACTGTCACTGACTTGGGCGACAGCGGGCAGGTGACGGGCGGGCGCATGGCGGAGCGCGAGGGAACCGGAGCGGCCGCACCGGAGCGTCCCCGCAGGGGCGAAGCGTGCTGTCTGAGCCCGCAGGGCGAGTTGCACGCTTCGAGCGCAGGGGCGGACAAGCTCCGGTCGAGCGCGCAGCTGGCGACCGCACGGCACCTGCCCGCTGTCGCCTCTTGTCACGATCAGTGCGGCCCTTCGTTCTTGTAGACTTCCGCGAGAATGGCGCGTCCGCCGCGGTCGAGGATCTTCTCGGCCAGCTCGCGGCCGACGCGCGCCGCCTCGGCGACCGGGCCCTCGCCGCGGTCGCGGATCAGCACCTTTCCGTCGACGCTTCCGACGAGGCCCTCCATCGACACGCGGTCGCCTTCGATCTTCGCCAGCCCCGCGATCGGCACCTGGCAGCCGCCCTCGAGACGCGCGAGGAAGGCCCGTTCGGCCGTGATCGCGATCTGCGTGGGTTCATGATGGAAGATGCCGATGCGCTCGAGGGTCAGCGCGTCGTCGGCGCGGATCTCGAGCGCCAGCGCGCCTTGGGCGATCGCCGGGAGGCTGACGCTCGGGGAAATGTACTGGGTGATCCGGTCGGCGAAGCCGAGGCGGCGCAGACCGGCGGCCGCCAGCACGACGGCCTCCAGGTCCAACTCCTGGATCTTGTTCATCCGGGTCTGCACGTTGCCGCGGATCGAGACGATCTGCAGATCGGGCCGCAGGTGCAGCAGCTGGGCCTGGCGACGCAGGCTGCTCGTGCCGACCCGCCCGCCCCGCGGCAGCTCCTCCAGACTCCCGACCCGCGCCGCCACGAGCGCGTCGCGCACGTCCTCGCGCACGCCGGTGCCGGCGAGCATCAGCCCCGGCGCCCGCTGCGTCGGCACGTCCTTCATGCTGTGCACGGCCAGGTCGGCGCGCTCGTCGATCAGCGCCTGTTCGATCTCTTTGGTGAAGAGCCCCTTGCCGCCGACCTTGGCGAGCGGGACGTCGAGGATCTTGTCGCCCGTCGTCATCAGCGGCACCAGCTCGACTTCGAGCCCCGGGTGCGCCGCCTCGAGGCCGGCCTTGATGAAGTTCGCCTGCCAGAGCGCGAGCGCGCTCTTGCGCGTGGCGATCCGCAGCGGGCGGTCAGTTCGTGCCATTGCCTTCGTCTCCTCCCTGCCCCGCCGGGGGGTCCGCAAGATTGAAGAGCCTTCTCGTGACCTCCAGGTAGACCCCGGCCTCCGGCGACTGGGAGCTCTCCTTGAGCACCGTCAGCGGGCTGTGCAGGATCTTGTTCACGATCGACTGGGTGAGCAGCTTCACCTGCTCGCGGTCCTTGTCCGCCAGGTGCGCGAGCCGGCCGAGGCTCTTCTCCAGCTCGGCCGCGCGCATCGCGTCGACGCTCTGGCGCAGCTGCACGATGGTCGGCACGACCTGGAGCGAGGCGATCCACTTCTCGAAGGTGCCGACCTCCTCCTCGACGATCTTCTCGGCCTTGTCGGCCTCCTTGCGCCGCTCCTTGATGTTCCCGTCGACCACCGATTGCAGGTCGTCCACGTTGTAGAGATAGGCGTTGTCGACGTCGTTGACCGACGGCTCGATGTCGCGCGGCACGGCGATGTCGATGAAGAACATCGGCCGGTGCCGGCGGCGCGCCATGACCTTCCTGACGTCCTCGCCCTTGATGATGAAGTGCGGCGCGCCGGTGGAGGAGATCACGATGTCGCTGATCACCAGCTGGTCGAAGAGGTCTTCGTATTTCACCGCCGTGCCGCCGAACTCCTGCGCCAGGGCGACCGCCTTCTCGAAGGTGCGGTTCACGACGAGCACCTCGCGCACGCCGCTGGAGACCAGGTGCTTGACCGCGAGTTCGGCCATCTCGCCGGCGCCGATGATCATCGCCGAGCGCCCCTCGATCTCGCCGAAGATCTTCTTCGCCAGCTCGACGGCCGCGAAGCTGACCGACACGGCGCTGCGCGCGATCTCGGTCTCGGTGCGCACCTGCTTGGCCACCGAGAGCGCTTTCTTCAGCAGCCGGTCGAGCACCATGCCGATCGCCCCGGCTTCGCGCGCGTACTGGTAGGCGTCCTTGACCTGTCCGAGGATCTGCGGCTCGCCGACGACCAGCGAATCGAGACTCGAGGCCACGCGGAAGAGGTGGCGCACCGCGTCGGCCCCGGCGTGCAGGTACAGGTGCGGGGCCAGATCGCCCTCGGGCACCTCGTGGTGAGCGGCGACGAAGGCGCGCACCGCCGCCGCGCCCTGCTCGCGGCTCTCGACGACCGCCGCGATCTCGACGCGATTGCAGGTCGAGAGGATCATCGTCTCGCGCACGCCGGCGGCGCCGTGCAGCGCGCGCAGGGGCTCGTGGATCGTCTTCTCCGGAAACGCCACCCGCTCGCGGATGTGCACGGGGGCGGTCTTGTGGTTCAGGCCAAGCACAATGATGTCCATCGCCTGCTGCCTACTTGTTCGTGTAGGAGTGCAGGCCGCCGAGGAGCATGTTCACCCCGAGGAAGGTGAAGAGCACCGCGAGGAACCCGACGATCGACAGCCAGGCCGCCTTGCGTCCGCGCCAGCCGACCGTCAGACGGGCGTGCACCAGGGCGGCGTAGATGAACCAGGTGATCAGCGACCAGGTCTCCTTCGGATCCCACTGCCAGTACGAACCCCAGGCCCGTTCGGCCCAGATCGCCCCGGTGATGATCCCGAGGGTCAGCAGCGGAAAGCCGATCGTCAGGCTGCGGTAATTGACCCGGTCGAGCAGGTCCAGGGAGGGGAGCCGGTGGAAGAAGGCCCCGGTGTGGCGACTCTTGAGCTGCCGCTCCTGGACGAGATAGAGCACCCCGCCGGCGAACGCGATGACGAAGAACGCATCGCCGACGAAGGCCAGCGTCGTGTGCACGTAGAGCCAGCCGCTCTGCAGCGCCGGCGCGAGCGGGGCGACGGCGGCGTCGAGGGCCAGCGAAGAGGCCGCAAGCAGCAGCGCGATCGGCATCACGATGGCGCCGACCACCGCCGCGGGGAAGCGGACCTGCAGCACGATGAAGGAGACCACGATCGCCCAGGAGAAGAAATTCAGCGATTCGAAGAGGTTGGTGATCGGAAAATACCCGGAGGCCGCCCAGCGCGCCAGAAAAAAGCCGGTGTGCGCCAGCACGCCGAGGCCGGTCGCGATGCGCGCCAGCCTGGCCACCGTCTCGCGCGGCGTCGTCAGAAAAGCCAGGTAGCCGAAGGTCCCCAGCCCATAGAGCGCCAGGGCGACCTGGAAGAGCCTGATATTCAACATAGCCTTGGAAGTATGGGAAATACCTTGATAAAAGTCAACGCCCCCCCTTGCCGGTTCGATGGGGAGTGAGGTACGATGGCGCCACACTTCATGCGGGGACGGAAGCTATCGTGTTGAGCTGCAAATACAAGAGCGCCTTCGGCGAATACATCCAGCCCGTGAATCTCGTGCTGCACCGCCTGCGGGTGAGCCCCGACTACCTGACCTTCGCGGGCATCGTCTTCGGCGGGCTCGCCGGGTTCGCCTTTGCTTGCGGTCGCCTGGTGCTCGCCGGCATCCTGCTGATCCTCGCCGGCGTCAGCGACATGCTCGACGGATCGCTCGCCCGCGCCTCCGGGGAGGCCTCGCTGTTCGGCTCCTACATCGACTCGGTCGCCGACCGCTTCACGGAGGCGCTGATCTTCACCGGCATCGCCTGGCACGTGCGCGGGAAGCCGGAGCTTCTGGCGACGCTCGCGGCCCTGGCCGGTTCCTTCCTCGTCAGCTACACGAAGGCCCGAGCCGAGGCGTTGGGCGTGAAATGCGACGTCGGCCTCATGGAGCGGCCCGAACGGATCATCGTGCTGGTCGCCGGCGCCCTCCTCGGGCTGCTGTCGCCGGCGCTCTGGCTGCTCGCCACGCTCACGCTGCTCACGGCCGGGCAGCGCGTGCTGCACGTCCGCGCCGCGATGAAATCGCGCTAGCAGAAACGGAAACCGCCCCGCGCGCCTGACTCCGGCACGCGGGGCGGTCGAGTCTATTTCTCTTCGAACTCCGCGTCGACGACGTCCGCGTCTTTCGGCTTCGCGCCGGGAGCCGGCCCGCCGCCGGGGGCGCCCGCCGGGCCGCCCTGCGCCGCCTTGGCCGACTGGTACATCATCTCGGCGAGGTGGTGCGTCTCCTTCTGCAGCGTTTCGACCGCGCCTTTCATGCGGGCGGCGTCGCCACTTTCGAGTTCCTCCTTCGCGTGCTTGAGCGCCTCCTCGACCTTCGCCGCATCATCGGCGCCGATCTTCTCGCGGTGCTCCTTGAGGGTCTTCTCGGTGGAGTAGATCAGCGTGTCCAGCTGGTTGCGCGCCTCGATCTCCTCCTTCTTCTTGCGGTCCTCCTCGGCATGCGCCGCGGCCTGCGCGACCATCTTCTCGACGTCGTCCTTCGAGAGGCCCGAGGAGGCGGTGATCGTGATCTGCTGCTCCTTGCCGGTGGCCAGGTCCTTCGCGGTGACGCTGACGATGCCGTTGGCGTCGATGTCGAACCCGACCTCGACCTGCGGCACCCCGCGCGGCGCCGGCGGCAGCCCGATCAGGTGGAATTTGCCGAGCGTGCGGTTATCCCGCGCCAGCTCGCGCTCGCCCTGAAGAACGTGAATCTCGACGCTGGTCTGGTTGTCCGCCGCCGTCGAGAAGATCTCGCTCTTGCGCGTCGGGATCGTCGTGTTGCGCTCGATCAGCTTGGTCATCACGCCGCCGAGGGTCTCGATGCCCAGCGACAGCGGCGTCACGTCCAGCAGCAGCACATCCTTGACGTCCCCGGTGAGCACGCCGCCCTGGATCGCGGCGCCGATCGCCACGACTTCGTCGGGGTTCACACCGCGATGGGGCTCCTTCTTGAAGAGATCCTTCACGAGCTGCTGGATCCGCGGCATGCGGGTCTGGCCGCCGACCAGCACGACTTCGTCGATCTGCTCCGCGGTGAGCTTGGCGTCCTTCAGAGCCTGCTCGCAGGGGGCGACCGAGCGCTGGATGATCGGCTCGACCATCTGTTCGAGCTTCGCGCGGGTCAGCTTGATGTTCATGTGTTTGGGGCCCGAGGCGTCGGCGGTGATGAAGGGCAGGTTGATCTCGGTCTCCATCGCCGAGGAGAGCTCGATCTTCGCCTTCTCGCCGGCCTCCTTGAGCCGCTGCATCACCATCTGGTCGCGCGAAAGGTCGATCCCCTGGTCCTTCTTGAACTCGTCGACGAGCCACTCGATGATCCGATGGTCGATGTTGTCGCCGCCGAGGTGCGTGTCGCCGTTGGTCGACTTGACCTCGACCACGTTGTCGCCAACCTCGAGGATCGAGATGTCGAACGTGCCGCCGCCGAAGTCGTAGACCGCGATCGTCTCGTTCTTCTTCTTGTCCAGGCCGTAGGCCAGCGCGGCCGCGGTCGGCTCGTTGATGATGCGCTCGACCTCGAGTCCGGCGATCTTGCCCGCCTCCTTGGTGGCCTGGCGCTGCGCGTCGTTGAAGTAGGCCGGCACCGTGATGACCGCGCGGGTCACCTTCTCGCCGAGGTGGGCCTCGGCCGCCTGCTTGAGTTTCATCAGGATCTGCGCGGAAATCTCCGGGGGCGAGTACTGCTTGCCCTTGATGTCGACGCGCGCGTCGCCGTTGGCGATCTTGACGACCTTATAGGGCACCATCTTCATCTCTTCATTGGTCTCGTCAAACCGGCGCCCCATGAAGCGCTTGATCGAATAGACGGTGTTCTCGGGGTTCGTCACCGACTGGCGCTTGGCCACCTGACCGACGAGACGCTCACCGTCCTTGGTGAAAGCGACGACCGAAGGCGTGGTGCGATTGCCTTCCTGGTTGATGATGACGGCGGGCTCGCCGCCCTCCATAACCGCGACAACGGAATTGGTAGTTCCCAGGTCGATACCGATGATCTTGCTCATTACTATCCCTCCTCAAGGGTTAACTTGTTGCTTGCGGGACAAATATAATACTTGAGTCCTTCGTTGTCAATGTTTTCGGGAAAATACATACGTAAATCTATCTATCTGTAATTATTGTTATTTTTGCTCGTGAAGCGCCGACAGCGCTTCCCCGAGTGCAGACTTGCGCACGTGCGTCGGCATGAGATTTCGGAGTCGCGTCGCTGCTGGAACTCAGGCGCCCCGCTGGAAAGCGAGCATGACATCACCGATCACCCCCGAACCGAGGCTGCGCGACGCAACCGCCGGCGCGGGGCCGCCTCGAAGAAATCTCGGACGAACCGGTCGAAGGTCGGGGCGCCGCCGGGGCCGGCGGGGCGGCGGGGCACACCCCCCCGGGGGGTTCGTTGG
>JANOHV010000063.1:0-1838 GCA_031406795.1 Candidatus Rokuibacteriota bacterium | reverse complement strand
AACAGATCACCGCGGGGGCCAGGGCGAGCGGGGGCGCGGCCGCGCTGCAGGTGATCGTGGACCGGCGCGCGGCGATTCGCGCCGCGATTCGCGAGAGCGCCGCGGGTGATCTGGTGCTGATCGCGGGAAAGGGCCACGAGGACACCCAGATCATCGGCGGAGCGGTCCGGCAATTTTCCGACCGTGAGGAAGCACGGCGCGCGCTCGAGGAGGCCCGATGTCCGCGGTGACGCTGCCCGCGACGGCAGCGCGGTTCGCCGTGACGGACTTGCTCGCGGCAACGGCCGGGGCGGTGCGGGCCTGCCCGCCCGCGGGGTCGGAAGCCGGGGGCGTCTCGACGGACAGCCGCACGCTCGCCCGCGGCGAGTTGTTCGTCGCGCTGGCCGGCCCGCGCGAGCAGCCGGTGCGGGTCGTGCTCGACGGCCACCGCTTCGTCGGCGATGCGCTGCGGCGCGGCGCCTGGGGCGTCCTGGTCGAAGAACAGGCGCTGCAGCGCGACGAGGTGGCGGGCGAACTCGCCCGCTGGCCGGGTCGCGTGGTGTTCGTGGTGAACGACTCCCTGCGGGCGCTCGGCGATCTGGCCGCCTATCACCGCCGCCGGATGCCGGCGCGCGTCGTGGGCATCACCGGGAGCAACGGCAAGACAACGACCAAGGAGATGACCTCTGCGATCGCCGCCGAGCGCTGGCGCGTGCTGAGCAGCGAGGGGAACCTGAACAATCTCATCGGGCTGCCGCTGACCTTGCTGGGGCTGGAAGTCGGGCACGAAGTCGCGGTCGTGGAGATGGGCATGAGCCGGCCCGGCGAAATCGCCCGGCTCGCCGCCATCGCCGCGCCGCAGGTCGGGGTCGTTACGAATGTCGGCCCCGTGCACCTCGAGGGAGTCGGCGGGCTCGCCGGAGTTGCGGCGGCGAAAGCCGAGCTCTTCGACGGGATCGCGCCGGGGGGGACGGCCGTGCTTAACGCCGACGACCCGGCGACTCCGGATCTGGCCGCGCGCTGGAGAGGAAGCCGGGTCAGTTTCGGGCTGTCCCCGGCGGCCGACGTTCGCGCCGATCAGGTCGAGTACGCGGCGCAGGAGACGCTCTTCACGCTCGTGCTGGCGGACGGCGGCCGCGCCCGGGTGCGACTGCCCTGGCCCGGGGAGCACAACTTGCGCAACGCGCTGGCCGCGGCCGCCGCGGCGCACTGTCTCGGGGCGGGTTGCGCCGAGATCGGCGCGGGCCTGCTGCGGGCCCGGCGGTCGCCCATGCGCTTCGAAGTCGGGACGCTCCCCTCCGGCGTGACGCTCGTGAACGATGCTTACAACGCCAACCCGGCCTCGATGCGCGCGTCTCTCGCGGCGTTCGCCCAGCTGCCCGCGGCCCCGCGCCGCGCGCTCGTGCTCGGCGACATGCTTGAACTCGGCTCTGCCGCGGCCGAGGAACACCGCGAACTCGGGCGGGTCGCAGCGCAGACCGCGCCGGCCCTGCTGCTCGCCGTTGGCGCGTTCGCCGAATCTGTCGCCGCGGGCGCCCGCGCGGGCGGGCTCGGCCCGTCGGCGATCGCGACCGCCCCCGATGTCGAGGCGGCGGCGCCCGTGCTCGCCGGCTGGCTGCGCCCGGGGGACCTCGTCCTGCTGAAGGGTTCCCGCGGCGTGCGCCTCGAGCGCCTGCTCGAGCACCTGCGGGCGGCGGGGGGGACGGGCTGATGCTCTACGATCTGCTCTACCCGCTGCATCAGGACTACGCGGCATTCAACGTCTTTCGCTACATCACGTTTCGCGCCGCTTACGCCGCGCTCACGGCGCTGGCAATGAGCCTGCTGCTGGGACCCTGGGCGATCCGCAGGCTGGTCGC
>JANOHV010000277.1:0-3082 GCA_031406795.1 Candidatus Rokuibacteriota bacterium | reverse complement strand
TGGCCGATCTGCTCGCCCCCGAATCGCCGCTTGTCGAAGGCGTAGTCGCGGAAGGCCTGAAGCCACGGCCTGAACCGGACCGGCTCGAGACGCAGTCGGTGCCGCGTGTTCTGCAGCGACTTGAAGACGATTGCGTAGGGGGCCTTGACCGGGGCCCGGTGCCCCGGGATGCCGAACTGGAACGTCGAGGGGTAGAGCATCGGCGAGAGGTAGTCGAGCTGATCGGCGAGCGCCTCGAGCTTCTGTCCGATCTGCGTGTCGTCCCGATTCCAGAGGACGTAGCCGAAGATGTCCGCCGCGAGGAAGACGTTGTACGGCACGAGTGCGCTGCGGGCCGCGCCCAGGAATTCCGAGATGGCCCGCACCCGCTCTTCCTGGATGCTCGGCTTCGAGAAGACCAGGCCGCCGACATCGGGGAAGCGGATGTAGTCGAACTGGATCTCGTCGAAACCGATCCGCGCCGCTTCGACCGCCACGGCGATGGAGTGGGCCCAGGCCTCCTTCTGGAAGGGGTCGATCCAGGCCAGGTACTCGCGATCGCGCCAGATCTCCCCGTCGTGCGTCCGGATGGCCCAGCCCGGCCTCGCGAGCGCCAGCGGCGTGTCTTTGAAAACGACGATCCGCGCAATGAGATAGATGCCCCTGCCGCGCAGGGACTGCATCAGCTCCGGCATGTCCCGCACCGTGGTGACGGCGTGGGCGCCCACCTCCCGCGCGAGCGGCAGCGCGGTCTTGAAGGGGATCAGGCCCTTGTCGCCCTTGACGTCGATCACCAGCGCGTTGAGTTCGGTCTCGCGCAGCAGCTTCAGGGCCGCATTGCGCAAACCGCGGTCCCCGATCCCGTACACGGAAAGATAGAGGGCCTTCACCGCAAGCGGCGGCAGCCTGATCGTCGTCTCCTTGCCCTCGAGATCCTCCGCCGGCAATGACGTGCGGCGGTGGCCGACGGCGCGGACGCCCAGGGTGACGCCACTGCCCGCGATGCTGAAGGCGCCCTCCCGGTCGGTGCGGGCGACGGTGTCGCCGACGGTGATCAGCGCATCGCTGATCGGCATCCCCGTCGCAGCATCCAGGACACGACCGCGGTATGCTCCCGGCGCGGCGACGGCCCGGACGGCCTCCGGCAAGGCGAGCAACAGCGCCCCGGCGGCGAGCAGGCAGAGCAGCGGGGCGAGCCGCCGGGTCTTCATCGCGGCCCCGCCCCGCGAGCCTTCGGGCCGGCGAGGAGCCGCCCGAATCTCGCGCCGCTGTCGAAGTCGTTGACGAGGTACCTCGGGAGAGCCATCAGGTCGTCTCCCGGCCGCGCGTGGCGCCGCTCCAGCGTGAACGCCGCCGCATAGCCCAGTTCGGATGCGCGTTTCATCAGATCCCCATCATACAGACCATACGTCCAGGCGAGCAGGGTGACTCTTCCCCCCGTCTCGCGCTCCAGCTTCTCGCGCGAGCGGATCAGCTGGCTGTCCACCAGTTTCGCATAGGCCTCCGGGGCGAGCGAGCGCTTCTCCCGGATGAAGTTCGGGTGCCAGTAGGTGTGGGACTGGATGTCGAAGAGACCCGTGGCCTTCAGTTCCCGCAGCTGGGCCCAGGTCAGGGCGTAGTCGGCGTTGGAGATCGCCGACGGGTAGATGAAAAGGGTCGCCGGGTAACCGTACCTTTTCAATAGCGGCATCATCCATTCGTACACGGAGCGATGCCCATCGTCGACGGTGATCACGACCGAACGGGCGGGCGGCGGGGGTGCGGCGCCGCGCAGGTAGGCCAGGAGCCCCTGCAGCGGGATCACCGCGTAGCCCTGTTCCTTGAGATACGCGAGCTGCGACTCGAACACCGGCAGGCTTACGGTCATCGAGTCGAGGACCGTCGGGGCGAGCCGGTGATAGAGGAGAATCGGCACGGTCGTCGCGTCGGCCTCGCCCGCGGCACGAAGCGGGGCGGCGGCGATCATCCCGGCGAGGAGCAGCGACAGGAACAGTCTCGCCGGCGCTGCCGCCGGCCACGATGTGGACGTTCGTGTAGCCATACTCGTACAGTATAGCTCCGAAGTAAGTCGCGCGGTGCTGCGTGCTGCAAAAAACCCAGATCTCGGTGTCCGGGTCCGTGATGCGCTTGACGAGCTGGCAGGCGTGGCCGGAGTCTCTCGCTGTTCACCATCGCCGGGGCGCAGTACAATCCACCGCGATGAAACCGGATCCCGGCAGATCTCATGGAGGACGGCGGTGTCCGCCACGCAGCTGGTGCCGCTGATCGCTGCATGAACCTGATCCTGCTGCTCCCCGACGACGGCATCGATGTCCACGGCCGCGTGCGACTGCGCGGGCGCAGGCTCAGACACGTGCTGGATGTCCATCGGGCGGCGGCAGGCGATGAGCTGCGCGTGGGCCTGCTGGGAGGCGGCATCGGCACCGGTCGGGTCCTGCAGCTGACCCCGGACGTCCTCGAAATGGAGGTCATTCTCGACGGGCTGCCGCCACCGCCGCTGCCGCTGGCGCTCGTCCTCGCGTTGCCCCGCCCCAAGGCGCTGAGGCGCGTGCTGCGGACGGCAAGCGCCATGGGCGTGAAGCGGATCGTCCTGCTCAACGCCCGGCGAGTCGAGAAGAGCTACTGGCAGAGTCCGTTCCTCGAGTCCTTCGCGCTGAAGGAGCAACTGCTGCTCGGCCTGGAGCAGGCGCGGGACACCGTCCTTCCGGAAATTCTGCTGCGCCCCCTTTTCAAGCCCTTCGTCGAGGACGAACTGCCGGAGCTCGCCCGGAACACCGTTCCGTTGGTCGCCCATCCCGCCGCCCCCGCGGAATGTCCCCGAAATATCGGCCGGCCGGTGACTCTGGCCATCGGTCCCGAGGGCGGCTTCATCCCGTATGAGGTGGAGAGACTCGTCGGCTGCGGGTTTCTGCCGATCAGCCTCAGTGAAAGAATCCTGAGCACGGAGACGGCAGTCCCCGCGCTGTTGGGTCGGCTGTTTTAGCGGGGGGTGCCGGACGGGGCGCAGGCGCAGTCGATGCAATCCGGGAAGACCTTACTTTCCGAAGGGGCAGCGCGGGAAGTCGCAGCGCTCGCAGCGCAGGCAGAGGCCGCCGTGCCCCAG
>JANOHV010000258.1:0-23986 GCA_031406795.1 Candidatus Rokuibacteriota bacterium | reverse complement strand
CGCGCAGCGCCTTCGGCCGGCGGCGGATGACCGGGGCGCGCGGCGGCTCGGGCGCCGCGGCCGGCTCGACGGCGCACGGATCGGTCTTCTTCGTGGTCGAGAGCACCTGGTTCTCGCGCGAGCCGTCGCGGTAGATCGTGACGCCCTTGCAGTCCAGCTCGTAGGCGAGCCGGAAGACCCGGTCGACCTCGGCCTCGGTGGCGTCGCTCGGGAAATTCACCGTCTTGCTCACCGCGTTATCGGTGTGCTTCTGGAAGGCGGCCTGCATCCGCACGTGGACTTCGGGGGAGATGTCGTGCGCGGTCGCGTAGATCCGCTGAACGTCCTCGGGGATCTCCGTCATGCCGCGCACCGTCCCGGCCTCGGCGATGCGCTCCATCAGTTCGGCGCTGTAGAAGCCGCGCTCCCGGGCGAGGCGCTCGAACGTCGGGTTGACCTCGACCAGGCGGTTCTGGTCGAGGACGGTACGGATGTAGGAGATCGCGAAGAGCGGCTCGATCCCCGAGGAGGAGTTCGCGATGATCGAGATCGTGCCGGTGGGGGCGATCGTCGTGACGGTTGCGTTGCGCATCGGCTCGGCGCCGGGCCGATCGAAGATCGAGCCCTTGAAGTTCGGGAAGGCGCCGCGCTCGCGCGCGAGATCCCGGGATGCCGCATGACCCTCCTCGCGGATGGCGCGCATCACCTGGTCCGCGAGCGCGACCGCCTCGGGCGAGTCGTAGGCCACGCCGAGCGCGATCAGCATGTCGGCCCAGCCCATGACGCCGAGGCCGATCTTGCGGTTGGCGCGCGTCATCTCGTCGATCTTCGGCAGCGGGTAGTTGTTGACCTCGATGACGTTGTCGAGAAAGCGCACGGCCAGCCGCGTCACCTCGCCGAGCCGCGCCCAGTCGAGGCGCCCGTCGCGCACGAGGCGGTTCAGGTTGATCGAACCGAGGTTGCAGGCCTCGTACGGCAGCAGCGGCTGTTCGCCGCAGTTGTGCACGTACAGGCCGTTGGCGTCGAAGGCGTTCGCGCCGGGGACCTGGACGTCGTAGACAGTTTCGCATCCGTCCGGCGTCAGGCTCTCGACCGTCGCGAGGAAGCGCTCGCGGTTCATGGTGCGGTGGTAGGAGCCGAGGAGACCATTCAGTCGCGTGTTCTTGGCGGTGTCGTGGAAACCGATGCGCTCGGCAAATGTCGCAAGATTCTCGCGCGTGATGACTAATTCATGCTGCGCCTTCACCTGGTAGGCGGCGGATCCCCCGCGGCCATCCGGCAGCATCGTGGTCCCCGCGGGACGCCGATCACGATAGATCGTGCTGGAGATCCCGAGCCGCAGCAGCATGCGCTGCGCGGCTTCGAGCGTTGCGATCTCGCTCTGTGCGAGCCGGACGCTGACGCCCTTGGCCGTGGTCCCCTGCACCGAGCCGTCGGCGTCGAAGAGCCCGCGCAGAAACGCGCGGCAGAAGTCCGAGGAGCACTGCTCCAGCGCCGGGGTGATCGTCTTCGCGCCCGGGGCCATCCCGAGTTCGGCCGCGAGGTGTTTGACCGCGCCGAGGGCCAGCCGGTGCTCGTCGCGGCCGGCGACCGCTGACCAGCCCGTGAAATCGCCGCGGTGCGGGAGCGTCTGCGCGTATCCGGCCGAGGCGGCCATCACTGACTCGACGCCGTCGGCCGTGGTATCGCCGTTGGCGACCCGGCGCACCGGCCAGGCGGAGATGACGGCCTTGTCGTGCTTGAGCGTGCCGTCGCCAACCAGCAGGCCGAGCAGATAGCCCTCGGCTTCGCCGTGGTTCCCCGGCCAGCAGAGGCCCTCGTGGCGGTGCAGCACGATGCGGTCGCCCGGCGTCAGCTGCGCGGCCGGGACCCACTCCTCGACCACGCGGGCCCGGGTCACGCTTGCGGCGCGGCGGACGGGGTGATCTGCGGTGAGGCGCAGGCGGTGCCCCTCGCGGGTGCGCAGGCAGAGCACCTCCTTGGTTCCGGTTGCGAAGAAACCCTCGGGCGCGGCGGGGAAGGGGGCGCCGTCGATCATCGCGGTGAACGGCGTTCCGATGAGATCGCGCACCTGGCGCGGGCCATCAAGGGTCTGCACGAACGTTTCGGCGGTGACGCACGGGTTCGTGCTCTCGATCTCCCCGACCTGCGGCGTCGGGTTGTCGCGGTTGAGGCGGTCGAGAAAGACGATCCCCGGCTCGCCGGTGGCCCAGGCCTGGTGCACGATGCAGCGGAAGACTTCGCGCGCCTTGAGCCGCCCGGCCGCCGCCCGGCTGCGCGGGTTGATCATCTCGTACTCGCCATCGTCCGCGACGGCCTGCATGAAGGCCTCGGTCAGCCCGACCGAGATGTTGAAGTTGTTGAAGCACTTCAGGTCGGACTTGCTGCGGATGAAGTCCATGATGTCCGGGTGGTCGACGCGCAGGATCCCCATGTTCGCGCCGCGGCGCGTGCCGCCCTGCTTGATCGTCTCGGTCGCGAGATCGAAGACGCGCATGAACGAGATCGGCCCGCTCGAGATGCCGGTCGTGCTCATAACCACGTCGTTCGCCGGGCGCAGCCGCGAAAAGGAGAAGCCGGTGCCGCCGCCGGACTTGTGGATCAGCGCGGTGAACTTCACCGCGTCGAAGATGTCGTCGATCGAGTCGCCCACCGGCAGCACGAAGCAGGCCGAGAGCTGGCCGAGCTCGCGGCCGGCGTTCATCAGCGTCGGCGAATTGGGCAGGAACTCCAGGTTGGTCATCAGCCCGTAGAAGGTCTCGGCCAGCGCCTCGGTGTCGGCCGCCGGGTTGAAGAGCGCCTCGGCGCCGGCGATGACGCGCGCCACGCGGTGAAACATGTCCGCCGGCGCCTCGAGCGGCTCGCCCTGAAGGTTCTTCTTCAGGTAGCGCTTCTTCAGGACGGTGAGGGCGTTGCTGGTGAGAGCCGGGACCACTGCGCTGTTCGCTACCGACGTTGTCATGCCGTGCTTCTCCTTCGAAAATCGCTGTCTCGGTGCCAGGTACCAAATTTCATCATAGGAGAGCTTCGCCCTACCATATGTTGTGGACGCGCGAACTCTAGTCACAAGATATGGCCATGTCAAGGGGGGAGCGCGGTGGCGATTGTCAACGCGAAAAAGGGCGGACGACCGAACTTTTCCTGGCGATGGCACCGAACTTCCCACCGGCAGCATCGTAATATGGAATGTTGCTGGGTTGGGCCAGCCAGGGGGAGAAGACTTGATGGAGTGCGATACTGGGGAAACCCGGACGGGCAGATGCCTCACGAGCCGGGCGCTCTGGTGTCTGGCGCTCGCCGCTGTTCTCGCCCTGACTCACGTCGCGGCGCCGGCCGGCGCGCAGCAGGGAGGCGGCTCAGTTCTCGCGGAGCTGCGGCGTAGCGCGAAGCTCCATGCCCCGGACGACGTTCTCGCCGACTTCGAGCGCGGCGCGTCCGAGACGGCGGTCATCGTGCTGCTGCGGCCGACGGTTCAGGCAACGGGGGCGGCCCTCCCCCTGCCGGGGTCGGCGCAGATTCCCGACGAATCGTCCGCAGTGGGTGCCGGCGCCGCTTACAGCCTCCAGGACGCCCCCGTCAGGAACCGGCTGAGGGCTGCCGTCGCTGAGAAAGTCGGCCGCGACATCGACGATCTCGGCGCCCCCGGCATCGCGGTGGAGCGCAGATTCTCGTACCAGTTCGGGTTTTCGGCGCGCGTGACGGCCTCCGCGCTGCAGCGGATTCTCGGCTCGCCCGAGGTGATCGGCGTCGAGAAGGACGTGGTGCTGCACATGCATCTCGCCCAGGGCCTCGCGTTGATGAATGCGGAGGCCGCCCGGGGAACGTACGGCGGCGCCGGCGTGAGCATTGCCATCTGCGATTCCGGCATCGACACGTCGCATCCCCGGCTGGGCGGGACCGCCGGCTTCCCGAATGCGAAGGTGATCGGCGGCTACGACACCGGTGACAACGACGCCGACCCGCGGCCGGGGATCTACGCCGAGGCCCACGGAACGTGCAGCGCCGGGATCGCCGCCGGCAGCCTGGGAACGGTGGGCTCCTACATCGGCGGCGTTGCGCCGGAGGCCAGGCTCTACGCGATCAAGATCTCGAGCGGTCCCGGAGGCGACGCCACGTCGTCGGCGATGATCGCGGGGTGGGAGTGGTGCGTGACCCATCAGAACGACGACCCGGCCAACCCGATCCTGATCATCAGCACCAGTTACGGCGGCGGCAAGTACTCCGGGCCCTGCGATGCCGCAAGTCCGGCGATGACGGCGGCAGCAGCCAATGCCGTGGCCGCCGGGATCACCCTTTTCGCCTCCTCGGGCAACGACGGTTACTGTGATTCGATGGCCTGGCCGGCCTGCATCAGCCACGTGAATTCCGTCGGGGCGGTGTACGATGCCGGCGTCGGCACCAGTTTCCCCTGCGTGGACGCCGCGTCGTGCGCCGTGAAGACGGCGGGGGCCTGCGCGACCGGGTTCTTCGCGACCGACAGCACCCGGCCGGACAAAGTCGCCTCGTACTCGAACAGCGCCCCGTTCCTGACGCTTCTTGCCCCGGCGAACCTGGCCTCCACCGCCGATATCGTCGGCATCGGGGGTTACTCGCCGGGAGATTATTTCACCGGCTTCGGCGGGACCTCCGCGGCCAGCCCCTATGCCGCCGGCGCGGCGGCGGTGCTGCAATCGGCGGCCAAGGCCAGGAGCGGCTCCTATCTGACCCCGGACCAGGTGAGAACCGCGCTCGTCGACTACGGCGACAGCGTCACCGACGGCAAGGTCGCGATCACCAGGCCCCGGATCAACCTCGGCCGGGCGGTGGACGCGCTGGCGTTCACAAGCCTGACCGTGGCTTCGACCAACCCGACGAGCGGTGTGCCGATCGCGGTCAGTCCGGTCGACATCGGCGCTCTGGGAGACGGGACCACGCCGTTCGCGCGCGCCTACGGCAATGGCGTCACGGTGACCCTGACGGCACCCGCGACCGCCGCCGGCAATGCCTTCAGCGGCTGGATCGGCTGCTCGAGCGCATCGGGGCTGACCTGCTCGGTCACGCTGGATGCCGGCCGGACCGTGCGGGCCTACTATCGCGCGGCGACCGTCGCGCATCCCGCAGCCAACGATTTCGACGGGGATGGCCGCTCGGACATCGGCTGCTACTTTCCGCCCGCCGGCGCCTGGTACGGGTACAACAGCAGCGAGGGCTTCTGGCAGACGCGGTTCGGCTACGCCGGAACGATCCCGGTCACGGGGACCTTCGACGGGGACGGCAGGAGCGATATCGGGTGCTACTTTCCCGAGGGGGGAAACTGGTACCTGTTCAAGAGCGCGGAGGGCTTCTGGCAGACGCAATTCGGCTTCGCCGGAACGATTCCGGTGGTCGGAGACTTCGACGGCGACGGCACGAGCGACCTCGGGTGCTATTTTCCCGAGGGCGGGAATTGGTATCTCTTCAGGAGCGCTGACGGCTTCTGGCAGACGCAGTTCGGCTACGCCGGGACGATTCCGGTGGCGGGGGACTTCGACGGCGACGGCCGGGACGACATCGGGGTCTACCACCCGGACAGCGGGAACTGGTATCTCTTCAAGAGCGCCGAGGGCTTCTGGCAGACGCAGTTCGGCTACGCCGGGACGATCCCGGTGGTGGGGGATTTCGACGGCGACGGCCGCGACGACATCGGCGTCTACCACCCGCCAAGTGGAAGCTGGCAGCTCCTCAAGAGTGCGGAGGGCTCCTGGCAGACGCAGTTCGGCTATCCCGGCACGGAGCCCGTGGTCGGGGATTTCGATGGCGACGGCCGCGACGACATCGGCGTCTACTCCGCGCCGGGCGGCGCCTGGTACGTCTTCAAGAGCACGGAAGGCTTCTGGCAGACGGCGTTCGGCTACGCCGGCACGATCCCGCTGGGGGGCACGCTTCGTTAGCCGCCGCAGGAGAACCCCGCTATCATGTAACCATTCAGTGAACAGTGGCTTGATCAGTACCGTTCGCCCTGAGCCGGTCGAAGGGCGCTTGTATGAAGACTCTTTCCCGTTCGTGGTTCGACAGGCTCACCACGAACGGGAAAAGTTACCGAACTTCACTGAAGGGTTACGCTATCATGTTGCTTCGGCTTGTGTTTCCTGTTGGCGTGTGCTAACAAACGCGAAGCTATGCGGAAGCTCCTCTAACCCCTTCGAGCCAAAGGAAGAAGACCCATGTATCGCCGTCGCGTCGCCCTCTCGGCTCTCGTATTCCTGCTCGCGCTCGGGACGCCGCCGCCGGGCGCGGCATCAACGGTGCGCGACGCGGTCGGACGCTCCGTCGACGTCCCGAGCGACCCGAAGCGTATCGTGTCGCTTGCCCCGAACGTGACCGAGATGCTCTTTGCCCTGGGGCTCGGCGGGCGGGTTGCCGGCGTAACGCTCTTCTGCGACTGGCCGCCGGAGGTGGCCGCGAAGCCGAAGATCGGCGGCCTCATCAACCCCTCTCTCGAGTCGATCGTCGCGCTCGGCGCGGACCTCGTGCTGGCCACGGCCGATGGAAACCGCGCGGAGGACGTGAACCGGCTCGCGGATCTCAAGGTGGCGGTCTACACCATCGATACGCGCTCGGTCGCGGATGTGCTGCGCACGCTGGTCACGATCGGCGAACTCACGGGGCGCGCCGCGCAGGCGCGGGAGATCGCCGCCGGGCTCGACCGTCGTCGCGAGGCGGTGCGGGCGCGGGTCGCCGGCCTGGCCCCGGTGACGGTGTTCGCGGCGATCGACCGCGCGCCGCTCATCAGCGCCGGGGCCGGCACGTTCGTCGGCGAACTGCTGACGCTCGCGGGCGGGCGCAACATCGCGGGCGACTCGCCGATCAAGTACCCCGTCTTCAGCCTCGAGAGGCTCCTGGCGGATGACCCCGAGGTGATCCTCGACGCGGCCGATCCCGAGCCGCTGAGCAGCGCCGAGCTGATCTCCCGCTGGGCTGCCCTCCCGGGCGCGACGGCACTGCGGGCGATGCGCACCGGCCGGATGATCTCCGTCGGCCAGGGGAGCTTTTTCCGCCCGGGACCGCGGATCGTGGACTCGCTGGAGCAGCTCGCCGAGATGCTGCACCCCGCGAAAGCCGGGCGATGAGCCTGGGCCGGCCGGCCGGGCCATCCTTGTCCTCGGGCTGCTGTCGTCGCTGCTCATTGCGGCGACACTGTTTGCCGCGAAGACGGGACCGGTCCCGATCTCCTGGTCCGACCTGGGACGCGTGCTCACGGAACCGGAGGCGCGCTCGTCGCTGCCGATGCAAAGCCGCATCCTGCTCGACCTGCGGCTGCCTCGCGTGATGCTCGGGCTCCTGGTTGGCGCGGCGCTCGCGGTGGCCGGCACGACCTTCCAGGGATTGCTGCGCAATCCACTCGCCGACCCCTACCTGCTGGGCGTTTCCGGCGGCGCGGCGCTCGGGGCGGTGTTCGTCCTCACCACAGGTGCGGCGGGCGGGGTGCCCCTGATCGTCCCGGCGGCGGCCTGCGGCGGCGCATTGCTTGCGGTCGCCGCCGTCTGGCGTCTGGCGTCGGGGGCCGGCGCGCTGCCGCCGACCGCCCTGATCCTTTCGGGGGTCGTCGTCAGCGCCTTCTGCTCGGCGCTGGTGATGTTCATGACCGCCATCGCGCCCGCCGGCCGGGTGCAGGGTGCGATGTTCTGGATGATGGGGAGCCTGGCCTCACCCCCGCAGGGGATCCTGCCGGCGGTGGCGGTCGTCGTCGCGGCCGGGGTCGTGCTGGCCGTGCTGTCCGGGCCGCAGCTCAATGCCCTCTCGCTCGGGGAGGAGACGGCCGCGCACCTCGGCATCAACGCCCGGCGGGTGCGGCTGCGCCTGTTCTTCGCCGCCTCCGTCATCACCGGCGCGGCCGTCGCGTCGGCCGGCCTCGTCGGCTTCGTCGGACTGGTGGTGCCGCACGCCCTGCGCGCGGTCGTCGGCGCCGATCACCGGCTGCTCATCCCGGCTTCGGCGCTCGCCGGCGCGGTCGTCCTCATGTTGGCCGACACGGTGGCGCGCAGCGTGCTGCCTCCCGCCGAGATCCCGGTGGGCGTGGTCACCGCGCTGATCGGCGCCCCGTTCTTTCTCGTTCTGCTGCGGCGTCGCCGCGGGTGGATGGGATGAACGCGCTGGCCGCACATGACCTGAGCTTCTCCTACGCCGGGCGAACCGTCGTGAACCGGGTGACGCTCGAGGTGCCCGCGGGCGAGATGCTCGGCATCGTCGGCCCCAACGGCTCGGGCAAGACGACGCTGCTGCGACTGCTCTCCGGGGTGCTGCGCCCGAGCGGCGGCGCGGTCAGCGTGCTTGGCCGGCCGGTGGCCGACTACCCCCGGCGCGAACTTGCGCAGCTGGTGGCCGTGGTGCCGCAGGGCGGCGGCACGGTCTTTCCGTACACCGTCGAGGAGATGGTCGGGATGGGGCGGATGCCGCACCTGGCCTGGACCGGCTGGCTGTCGGAGCGCGACCGGGAGATCTGCCGCGAAGCGATGCGGCGCACCGACACCGAGCGCTTCGCCGGCCGCACGCTCGACCAGCTCTCGGGCGGGGAGCGCCAGCGCGTGCTCATCGCCCGGGCGCTCGCGCAGGAGGCGAGGATCATCCTGCTCGACGAGGCGTCGAGCTTTCTTGATCTGGCGCAGGAGCTGGGCATCTTTCGCACGCTCGATTGCCTCCGCCGGGAGCAGGGTTTGACCTTCGTCGCGGTTTCGCACGACCTGAACCTGGTCGGGGCCTTCTGCGGCCGGGTGCTGCTGCTGCGGGACGGCAGTGTGCTGGCGTCGGGCCCGCGACGCCCGACCTACACGGGCGACAACCTGACGGAACTCTTCGGGGTGGCCGTGGAGACGGTGGAAGGCCCCGACGGCCGCGTGCGGGTTCAATGGTGAGAGGAGACGGGAAGTGAAGTCATCGAAGTTGGCCGGCGTCGCCGGGATGATCGTCGTGCTGATTCTGGGGCGCGCCGCCCTCGCGGCGCCGAAGAGGAATTCGAGCGGGCCCGCGCCCGTCGCCGCGCCGTCGCCGGTTGCGCCGGGGCCCGTCGGGGGCGCCATCGGGAATTTCGCGCTGGTCACCGCCGGGCAGATCGCGGCGAGCGGGGCAACCGACATCGCCGCCGCGCTCGCCCTGGTGCCGACGCTCGTCATCGAGGACACCGGCGGAGCTTCGGGGCTGGTGACGATTTCGCTGCGTGGTTCGAGCGGCCGGCAGGTGCTCGTGCTGGTCGACGGCCACCGGGTGAGCGCGACTCCGGGCGCCGCGTTCAACCTCAACGACCTCGCGGTGCCCGTCGAGCGCGTCGCAATGGTCGAAGTCACCCCGGCCCCCGCGTCGCTGGTCTACGGCCCCGACGCGATCGGCGGCGTCGTGAACATCGTCACGCGCCCGGCCGCCGCGACCCCTGCGCTCGGCGTCTCCTATGGACGGGGCTCCGAGGCCGCACAGCGTCTTGCCGGCGGCGTGCAGTACGGTTTTCGCAAGGTGGGGCTGCGCCTGGACGGTCAGTGGTTCAGCGGCGATGGCTTTCGCGACAACGGCGATTACGATTCGAAGAGTTTTGTGCTGGGAGCGGCGGTCGAGCCCGCGCCCTGGGGTCTCGAGGTGCGCTGGACAGTGCTCAATCGCGAAGCCGGCGTGCCCGGCCCCGTTGCGCTCCCGTCGCCGGCGGCGCGGCAGAAGGACGCCCACGACGGGCTGCGCGCGGATGTCCTCTACCTGCCCGGCGGCGGCTGGGATCTGAAGATCGGGGCCTTCACGCGAAGTCAGTCGCTGCGGTTCACCGACCCGGCGCCGCCGGCCTCCGACCCGCTGCTCCCCGAGGCACCCCTCGCAACCAGGGCGGAGAACAGCTCGTACGGCTTCGAGGCACGGATGAACGTCGCCACGAAAGGCGCCGATCTTTTCACGGTCGGCGCGGAGTGGGTCAACGATCGGCTCAAAGACGACGCCGATGAGGACCATGCGGTGGAGCGCTGGAGCGTCTACACGCAGGACCAGTGGCGCGCCGGCAACTGGTCGGCGGTCGGGGTACTGCGCCGCGACGAGCACTCCCGGCACGGCGGGCGCGTCAGTCCCTCCCTCTCGGTCGGCTGGGGCAGCGGCGGCTGGAAGCTCTGGAGCGCGTGGGCGAACAACTTCCGCGCGCCGAGCTTCGAGGAATTGTACGCGAACGGGCGGTACCTGCAGGGCGATCCCGATCTCAAGCTCGAGACCTCGGACAGTTTCGATGGCGGCATCGAACTGGGGGGAGGCGGGGGGCGCGTGCGCCTGAGCGCGTTCCGCCGCAACGTCCACAACCAGGTCGCCTGGGCCGACCGCGACGGTGACCTCGTCTACCAGTCCGAGAATCTGTCCCGGGTGACGGTCAGCGGTTGGGAGGCGCAGGTGCTCTACCGTCCGAGCGCCTCGATCGCGATCCCGGTCGGCTATCAGCGGCTCTCGACCCGGGACGAGGAGACGAACGAGCAGCTCCCGGGCGCCGTGCGCAGCCTCTGGCGGGCGGCGGTCCAGGGAACCGGAAAATCGCTCACCTGGTCGCTCGAATATCTCGCCACCAACAGGGTCGACACGGGGGAGACCCGCGGGTTCCTGAATTCCACCACTTTCAATGCGGCGCTCGCCTGGCGGGACACGATCGCCTCGGTTCCGGTGCAGGTCAGCCTGAGAGCGGAGAATCTCCAGGATCGGGACTACGAGACCGTGGAAGGCTTCCCGATGCGCGGTCGCTCCTGGTTTGCGGAGGTCAAGGTCGGGCTGTGAAACGCGTGACGAAGCCCGGAATGAGCGCCCGCGCGGCGCAGGATTTCGCACTGGCGCTGCGCAGCGGTCCCTTCCGTGTTGCGCTTCTGCTCTCGCTGATCGTCCACCTGGTGCTTCTGGTCGTGGTCGGCCGGGGGGGGGCGGGGGGCGAGATCCGAGGCCACCAGAGCATCCCGCTGATGCGGGTGCGTCTCATCCGCGCGGCGGCGCAGCCGGACCCGGCTCCCGTCGCGCCGGCCGAACGTACGCCGCCCGGGCGGCCTTAGCCGGCAGCTCGACCGTCCCCTTCTGCTACACTCCAGCATCATGCTTCGCCTCATCGGCCCGCGCGGCTGGCCCTCGCTGATGCGTCTGCGCCTGTTCTTCGGGCGCTCGCTGACGATCAAGATCATGGTCGCCTCGGCGGTCGTGGTGCTGCCGCTGAGCGGCGCCTTCTGGTATCGCTCCCTGGTCAGCGAGAGGCGCCAGCTGACGGCGATCGCCGTCGAGTTCGCCGGGTCCTTCTCCGAACTGCTCCGCAAGAGCGTGCACGATGCGATGATGAACAACAGACGCGAACAGGTGCAGCGCACCATCTCCTCCGTCACCGATTCCGAGTCGCTGCGCACGGTGCGCATCTACGACCGCCGCGGAGTCGTGGCCTACTCCTCGATCCCTGCCGAGATCGGGCGTGCCGTCGTCCGCGACGAGCAGCCCTGTCTCGGCTGCCACGGCGACCCGCTGCGGCCGCGCCAGACGCTGCACGAGACCGAACGCTACACGGTCTCCGCCGACCCCGACGGGCACCGGGTGCTCAGCATCGTCGAGCCGATCTACAACCGGCCGGAGTGCGCGAGCGCGCAATGCCACGCCCACGACGACGGTGCCCGGGTCCTTGGGATTCTGCTCGCCGAATTTCCGCTGACCCGCCTCGACCGGCGCGTCGAGCGGCAGGTTCGCGATTTTTCGGTTTTCGTCGCCCTGTACTTCGCCGCCCTGGGGGGCATGGGGTATCTCGTGCTCTGGCGCATCGTGCTGCGGCCGGTGCGGGCGCTCTCCGCGGGCGTGGACAAGGTGGCGGAAGGGGATCTGACCAGGATGGTGCCGGTGGCCTCGCAGGACGAGATCGGGCGCCTCGCCGGCAACTTCAACGCGATGACGATGGAACTTGCTGCCTCGCGCAGGCGCATGGAGCGCCTGGCGGAAGGACTGGAGCGCCAGGTTGCGGCGAAGACCGCCGAGGTGCGCCACACCGAGGGGTTGCTGGCCCAGGCCGAGCGGCTCGCCGCGCTCGGCCGCCTGACCGCCGAGCTCGCGCACGAGATCCGCAATCCCCTGACTTCGCTCGGCGGCTACGCCCGGCGGCTGCTGCGCACCGTCTCCTCCGAGAGGGAGAAGAAGGACGCCCGGATCGTCGTGTCGGAGGCGGCGCGGCTCGAGAACCTGCTCAAGGACGTCCTCGACTTCTCGCGCCCTACCCGCTACGAGTTGGTCCGGCAGTCGCTCGCGCCGATTCTGCGCGAATCGCTTGAGGCGTTCGAAGAGCGCTGCGCCGAGCGCGGGATCCGGGTCGAGGCGGAGCTGACGGCGGAGGAGCCGGTGTTCGTCGACGCCGGTCATGCGCGCCGCGCGGTGGACAATCTGCTGGCGAACGCGATCGACGCGATGCCCTCGGGGGGGACCCTGCGCGTGTCGACCCGGCTGGCTGCGGCCCGCTGCCTGACGTTCGTCGTCGTCACCGTCGAGGACACCGGCCCGGGCATTCCGGAGGCGGACCTCGGGCGGCTGTTCGAGCCCTTCTGGACTACGAAGAAGATGGGTGCGGGCACCGGGCTCGGCCTGCCGATCACGCGCAAGATCGTCGAAGCCCATGGCGGTTTCATCACGGTCGTGAACCGGCCGGCCGGCGGTCTCGCCGCGGCGCTCTGGTTCCCGTTTCAGGACGACGAGGCGCTCGCCGGCATCCCCTGCTGGGAGGCCTTGCGCTGCGGTCGCGCCGGAGAGGACGTCGCCGAACCGTGCCCGGCCTGGCCGAATTTCGGGCAGGCGTGCTGGGCGGTGGCCGGGACGCTGTGCGAGGGGGCGCCGACGGGGACGCAGGCCCGCAATCTTGGCGACTGCGCCGACTGCGGCTTCTTCCGCGAACGGGTCCTCAATAACGGCGACTGAAAAGGGCCCATCTGCGGCGTTGCCCTCCTCACGGCTCACTGCGGCGGGCACCAGCCCGCCTCATTCGCCGATTCGTCGGGCGCCTTGCACCTGGACCCTTTTGAGCCGCCTCTCCGCTACCGTTGCGGCGACTGAAAAGGGCCCATCTGCGGCTACATCGGAACGATCTCGTATTTTTCTTGATGGTAGGCGACTTCGACCTTCGCGGTGATTTTTTTCTTCGTCAGCTCCTCGATCTCCTCGAGCACCGTGCGCTTGGCGTCGAGCAGCAGCGTGACGACGTCCGCGTGGGCGTGCACCTCGAGGCGCTTCTCGCGGGTGCGCGGCGCCAGCCGCAGCAGATCGCGGAAGACCTCATGGCAGACGGCGACCGGGTCCTTGACGAAACCCTTGCCCTCGCAGCAGGGGCAGGCCTTCGTCTGCTGCTGCAGCACCGATTCGCGCGTGCGCTTGCGCGTCATCTCGACCAGGCCGAACTCCGAGATCTTGAGGATCTTCGTGTTCGCCTTGTCGGGCCGGAGCGCCTCCTCGAGGGCGCGCGAGACTTTCTCGCGATTCTTGTGCTCGTTCATGTCGATCAGGTCGAGCACGATGATCCCGCCGAGATTGCGCAGCCGGATCTGGCGCGCGATCTCCTTGACCGCCTCGAGATTGGTCTTGAGCACCGTCTCCTCGAGGTTGCTGCCCTTGCCCACGAAGCGCCCGGTGTTGACGTCGATCGCCACGAGCGCCTCGGTGTGGTCGAGCGTCAGATGCCCGCCCGACTTGAGCCAGATCTTGCGCTCGAGCACCTTGCACAGCTCGGTCTCGATCTGCATCGCGTCGAAGAGCGGCTCCTTGCCGGCGTAGTGGGCGAGTTTCGACCGCAGATGCGGCTGGAACGTCTTGACGAACTCCTCGACCCGCTTGAAGTCCTCCTTGCTGTCGATCAGCAGCCGGTCCGTGTCCGACGTGAACAGATCGCGCACCGCCTTGAGCACCACATCCAGGTCGGCGTGGATCAGCGCCGGCGCCGCCACGGCCTCGGCGTCGCGGCGGATGCGGTCCCACATCCGGGTCAGGTACGTCAGATCGGCCGCGAGCTCTTCCTCTGAGCAGTCTTCGGCTTCGGTGCGGATGATCACGCCGTGCCCCTCCGGCTTGAGCCGGTGGATGATCTCGCGCAGGCGGTGGCGCTCCTTGTCGCCCACGATGCGGCGCGAGACGCCGACGTGGCTTTCCGTGGGCATCAGGACCAGGTAGCGACCCGGCAGCGAGATGTGCGAGGTCAGGCGCGCGCCCTTGGTGCCGATGGATTCCTTGGCGATCTGGACCAGGACCTCCTGGTCGGCCTTCAGCAGATCCTGGATCTTCTGTGTGCGGTTGGTCTTGCGGCGCCCCCCGCCCTCGTGATCGATCTCCTCGTCGACCGCGCCCTCGCCGTCGTCGATGAGCTCCTCGCTGATCTCGGAGATGTAGAGAAAGCCGGCCTTCTCCTGGCCGATGTCGACAAAGGCGGCCTGCATGCCCGGCAGCACCTTGGTCACCCGGCCCTTGTAGACGCTGCCGGCGTTACCCTGGTTCTGCCGCCACTCCTGCAGATACTCGATCGGCAGGCCGTCCTCGATGAGCGCGACGCGGACCTCCCAGGGCGAGGAACTCAGAACGAGCTGGCGCGGGAACTTCTTCACGAGATCGGGGGTGCCGGAGCGCCCCAGCAGCCGGCCGATCTTCCGGCCGGTCTCGTGGATTGCCTCTTTCACCGTGCGTAATACTCGGGACGGCTCCGGGCGGTCGGCCCTTCCGGCAGGTTGGTCGGCGTGTGCCATGTGCTGTTGTCTCCTGCGACAAGGTTTGCGGTGCGCGTGATGCGCCACCAAAACTCTTCGCCGGCGGGGAAGCCCCCCGCGGCTCGAACAACTTCGTCGGGCCGCGCCGAAGCATCGCCGATGCGGCGCAGCTCCAGTCGCAGCTCCAGGTCGTCTTCGCTCTCGCCGATGATCTCGGCGCGGTGCACCAGCGGCCGGACGTCGCGGGTCTTCACGACGCCGTTGCGCTCGCGGTGCGCGAGCAGTTCCGGCGCCTGCATGATCCGGGCGATCAGCCAGCCGCCCGGGTCGGCGTGCGGGATGCGCTGCTTGGGGATGACCACCCGGTAGATCTGCAGCGCGATGAGGTCGAAGAGCGACCGGCCGGGCGGGACCCGGATCAGGCGGCGCACTTCGAACCCCTGCGGGGCCGCGGCCGTCAGGCGGGCGAAGAGCGCCGTGGGGTCCACCGGCTCCGAGGTCTCGAAATCGAGGTACTCCGCGTCGCCGTCGTAACCGAGCGGCAGCGGCGGGCCGAACTGGATCTTGGGGTGCGGCGAGTGTCCCTGGGAAAACGCCAGCGGCACCTCGGCGCGGCGGAAGAGCCGCTGGAGCGCCCGCGCCAGGGCCAGATGCGAGAGGTACCTGAGCGCCCCGAACTTGGCGAACTCGAGCCGCAGGCGATCCGAGGCGGCCGGGGCCCGGGGCGGCAGCGGAGCCGCGGGCTCGGGGGGCAGGTCGCGGTGCACGGGGAGCACCTGGCAGATGTTGCAGCCCTCGCAGCTATCCGGGGTGCAGGCCGGCGAGGGTGTCTGCGCGAGCGCCAGGCGGTGCTCCTCCTTGAGAAACGCCGTCTGCTCCGGGTAACCGAGGTGCTCCCAGGGCAGGGGCTCGCCGCTGTCGCGCTCGCGGGCGATCGCGCCCTCGAAGTCGATGCCGGCCTCGCCGCAGGCTTCCAGCCAGGGGCCAAGAGCGAACTGCTCGCTCCAGCCGTCGAAGCGCCGGCCCTTGAGCCAGGCGAGGTGGATGACCCGGCCGACGCGACGGTCGCCGCGCGCGATCAGCCCCTCCAGCGCCGAAGTCTCCGGAAGGTGCCACTTGAAGGTCGCGCCGCACGCGCGCAATTCCTCGCGCAAGCGGGCATGGATCGGCCGCAGTTCGGCGGGGAGCAGCTGCGCGGCCCACTGGAACGGGGTGTGCGGCTTGGGTACGAAGCTGGAAACCGCCACGGTCACCGCGGGCTTGCGCCCCGTCACCTCGCGGCCGAGGCGGCGGATGCGCTTGACGAGGGCGGGGATGCCGGCGCGGTCCTCGTCGGTCTCGGTGGGCAGGCCGATCATGAAGTACAGCTTGACGCTGCCCCAGCCCTGGGCGAAGAGCCGCCGGCACGTCTCGAGGATGACCTCTTCGGTGATGCCCTTGCTGATCACGTCGCGCATGCGCTGGGTGCCGGCCTCGGGCGCGATGGTGAAGCCGGTGCGCTTGACCTTGACGATCTCGCGCAGAATGCCGTCGGTGATCGTGCCGGGGCGCAGCGACGGCAGGGAGATCGAGACGCGGCGTTTTTCGTAACGGCGCATCAGCTCGGTGATCAGCGTCTCGATGCGCCGGTGGTCGCCGCACGAGAGCGCGGCGAGCGAGAGCTCGTCGTAGCCGGTCGCGGCGAGCCCCGCGTCCGCCATCGCCAGGATCTGGCGGGTGCTGCGCTCGCGGTACGGGCGATAGGTGGTGCCGGCCTGGCAGAAGCGGCAGCGCTGGATGCAGCCGCGCGCGATCTCGACGGTGATGCGGTCGTGGGTGGTTTCGACGAAGGGCACCGGCGGGCGCACCGGGTACGGGGCGGCGTCGAGGTCGGCGAGCGTCCGCTTCCGGACGGGCAGCGGCGCGCCCTCGCGCAGCGGTGTGATCGCGGCGAAGCGCCCGGCGGCGTCGTACTCGGCGCGGTAATAGCGCGGCACGTAGATCCCCTCGACCCGGGCGAGGCGGGTGAGTTGCTCCTCGCGGGTCATCCGGGCGGCGCGCGCGTCGCGCGCGACGTCCATGATCTCGAGGATCGCCTCCTCGCCGTCGCCGAGCAGGAAACAGTCGAAGAAGTCGGCGAGCGGCTCCGGGTTGAACGCCCCGGGCCCGCCGCCGATGACGAGCGGGTGGCGCTCGTCGCGGTCGCGCGCGAGCAGCGGCAGCTGGGCCAGATCGAGCATGGTCAGGATGTTCGTGGCGGTCAGTTCGTAGGGCAGCGTGAAGCCGACGACGTCGAAATGCGAGAGCGGCCGTCCCGATTCGAGCGCGGACAGCGGCGCCCCCTCGCGGCGCAGCTGCTCCTCGCGGTCGATCCAGGGCGTGAAGACGCGCTCGGCGAGGTATTCCTCGCGGGCGTTGACGATCTCGTAGAGGATTTTCAGGCCCTGGTGCGACATGCCGAGCTCGTACAGGTCGGGGAAGGCCAGCGCGATGCGCGCGGCGGCGCTCTCGAAGTCCTTGCGCACGGCGTTGACTTCGCCGTCGAGGTACTGGAGCGGGTTCTTGATCAAAAGCAGTTGATCTATCATCGGGTCCTCTTCCTCGGGGGGGCAGATTTCAGATCTGTCCCCAGACCGTGGTCCGGGAGGAGTTGCGCCAGCTCCGGGGGCAGCGGCGCGATAATCTCCATGGGTGTGCGCCGGGAGGGCGGTGTGAAGCGGATCTTCCAGGCGTGCAAAGCCAGGCGGTCGCGAAAGCCATGTTTGACGCTTGCGCGCCGGTAGGCGCTTTCGCGCCCGCCGCGCGGAGCGTAGATCGGGTCGCCGAGGATCGGGTGCAGCGCATTCGCGAGGTGGACGCGCAGCTGGTGGGTGCGCCCGGTCTCGGGGTGCAGTTCCAGGATCGTCGAGTCGGGGAGCCGCCGCAGCACCTGCCAGCGGGTGAGCGCGGCCCGGGGATACCGGGTGCGCACGGAGATCTTCTGGCGATCCTTCGTGTCGCGGCCGATGGCGGCATCCCAGACCCCCTCGTTCTCCTGAAGGACTCCCCAGGCGACGGCGAGGTAGGTCTTTTCGACCTCGCGCCCCGCGAACTGCCTGGCGAGCGCACGGTGCGCGCGATCGTTCTTGGCCACGAGGATCACCCCGGAGGTGCCTTTGTCGAGGCGGTGGACGATCCCCGGCCGGATGACGCCGCCGATGCCGGAGAGATTGGGGACCGCGGCCAGCAGCGCGTTGACGAGCGTCCCGCCCGGGTGTCCGGGCGCCGGGTGGACGACCATGCCCGCGGGCTTGTTCACGGCCACGAAATTCACGTCCTGGTAGAGAATCTCAAGTGGAATGACTTCCGGCTGGGGTGTCGCCGGAATTGCGGGGGGCAACGTGACCGCGATCAGGTCGCCCAGCCGGACGGCGAAGTGATTCGAGGTGATCGCGCCATTGACGGTGACCATCCCGGATCCGATCAGGGACTGCCCGCGGCTGCGCGAAATATCAGGAACAAACCGCGGGATGAGCTGGTCGAGCCTCACTCCGGCGGTCTCGTCGTTTACCTGAAAATGGTAGGTCGTACCCTCTGTCATCAAGGCCCTGAAAAATACTATGGTTGAAGCGCAGTGGGATTTGCCCGCCGCGCTCGCTCACAAGTTCTCGCCATTAGTGTATTTTTTCTGTCGGAAACTGTCAATGAAGATCGGCGGACCTGGATCCGCGCGTAATGCGCGGATTTGCGGCGGGGGGTTCCGGTTGACTTTGGCGGAGTGGCTGACTAGACTACGCCGCGAGTGCCGAAGTGGTGGAATTGGCAGACACGCCATCTTGAGGGGGTGGTGGGGAAACCCGTGGGGGTTCAAGTCCCCCCTTCGGCACCAGTGCAGGTTTCTGAACCTCGATCGTCTCCTTCCCCATTCCCAATCCGGCATTGACAGGCAATTACCCTGCGGGCAAGATCGCAATTCTGCTGAGGGGAATGGGAGCATGGCTGATTGCGCGGGAGAGACGCTTGCCGGTGCGCCGCACGCTCGCGCGCGGATGTTGCGTGCGCTGGGCGGGTTGCTCCTCGTTCCCCTGTTCATCGCTGTTATGGCTCTGTCGACCGGCTGCACTCCGGCGCAGGAACCTGCCGAGCCGGTTGAGACCATCAGGATCGGCGCCTTCAAGGGTGAAGAGGCCGCATTGGTGTGGCTGGCCGAGAGCGAGGGCCTTTTTTCGAGGCACGGCCTTCAGGCACAACTCACCGGTTTCGAGTCCGACCTGGCGTCCGTCGGCGCGCTGATGGCGGGCGCCGAGGATGTCGCGACCGGTTCCGATGCCGTCTTCGTCAGCAAGTCGCTCGCACCCGACAGCAAGGGTGACTTGAGGATCCTGGCGGAGATCGCCCACTCGGAGGCGATCGAGATCGTGGTTCGCCAGGATCGGGGCATCGCGGCGCCCGCCGACTTGAAGAACCGGAGAATTGCGCTCACCGGCCAGACCCCTGCCGCCTATTTCCTGGATCGGTACCTGCACTATCAGCACCTCGATCCGCAATCCGTCGCGATCGTCGACCTCACTCCCATGGCGATCGTCGACGCGGTCGTGGCGGGGAGCGTCGATGGAGCCGTCGCCTGGAAAAGCGTCATCTGGAAGATCAAACAGCAGCTGGGCGCCAATGCGCGCTCCTGGCCGGTCCAGAGCGGTCAGCACTACGATTTCCTGCTGATCTGCACGAAGGATTTCGCCGAAAAACGCCCGCGGGCCGCCCAGAGGCTGCTCCGGGCGCTGGCCGATGCCGAGACCCTGCTCCGCACCGACCCCGCACGGGCGCGGCTGGCGCTGGCGCGAAAGCTTGGCTCCGACGAGCCCCATCTCGTGGAAGCCCTGCCTGAGCTCGACATCACGCTCTCGCTCGGACAGGGCTTGCTGGTGGGGATGGAGAGCCAGGCACGCTGGAGAATGGACAAGGGACTTGCCATAAAGCGTCCGACACCCAATTTTCTGAAGAACCTGCTTCCGGGATTCCTGTATTCGGTGACGCCGGACGCCGTGACCGTCTACCGCTGAGCCCGCGATGAGGATACGCACCAAGCTTGCCGCCATTACCGGAGCCGCGGCGATCGTCGGCCTGTTCGCCCTCTCCACCCTGGCCTGGACCAACGCGCAGTTGTCGCGGAGTGCGGCGGAACTCGCGCTGATCCAGGAGCTGATCGAGACGCAATTCGAGCGGGCGGCGTTGCGGGAGGAGTATTTCCTCTACCACGAGGAGCGGCCCCGGGAACAATGGATGCAGCATACCGAACACATGACGGCGGCTCTGGAGCGGGCGAACACGGTCCTGGGTGCGCCGGATCAGCAGGACCTGTTGCGGCGCATCCGCCCGTCGCTGGAGAAGACGAAGGTGCTTTTCGCGCGGCTTCTCGAGACTCACGAGATGACCTCGCGCGGCAGCCTCGACGCCGCGCAGGGCGCGGTGATCGAAGGGCTGCTCCGTTCGCAACTCATTCTCGATGCGCAGCAACTTGCAGTGCAGATATTCAAACTTCAAGCCATTACCAACCGGGAACGCGCCGCGCGGTATTCCCGGAGCCAGGCGCTGATTCTCACCTCCTTTCTGGCGCTGACCGGATTTGCGCTTGCCACTCTGGCGCTGGTGGCGCGAAGCATCGTCGCGCCGCTGAGACGGCTCGAGCAGGGGATCGAGGTGATCTCGACGGGGGATCTCGCCCATCGGATCGGCCTGGTTTCGAACGACGAGATCGGCGACGTCGGCAGGGCCTTCGACGCGATGACGGAGCGGCTGCGGTCCATCACTGTCTCACGCGACGAGCTGACGAAGGAAGTCATCAAGCGCCGGGAGGTCGAGGCCGCGCTCCACAAGGCCAACGAAGACCTGGAGTCTTCGAACAAGGACCTGGAGCAGTTCGCCTACGTGGCCTCTCACGACCTGCAGGAGCCGTTGCGGATGGTCGCGAGCTTCACGCAGCTGCTCGCGCAGCGCTACGAGGGTCAACTCGACGAGAAGGGCAGGAAATACATCAACTACGCGGTCGACGGGGCGGTGCGCATGAAGCGGCTGATCGACGATCTGCTGACCTATTCGCGGATTGCGTCGCGCGCGATGCCGCTGCAGACGATCGACGCGAATGCGGTCCTCGAAGCGGCCTTGAAGAACCTGGCGGCGGCCATCGAGGAGAGTCGGGCGTCGATCACCGCCGGGAAACTGCCGACCGTGCGCGCCGACGCCGCACAGCTTACGCTCGTGTTTCAGAATCTCATCGGCAATGCCATCAAGTTCCGCGGGCCGGAGGAGCCGCGGGTGCACGTCGCGGTCGCCGATCGGGCCGGTGAGTGGATTTTTTCCATTCGCGACAACGGGATCGGCATCAAGCCGGAGCACGCCGACCGCATCTTCGTGATCTTCCAGCGTCTGCACACCCGGGAGGAGTACCCCGGCACCGGCATCGGCCTGGCGTTGTGCAAGCAGGTCGTCGAGCGGCACGGCGGAAGGATCTGGGTCGAATCCGAGCCGGGCAAGGGCTCGACGTTCTTTTTCTCCATGCCACAATGAAAGCAAGGGAGGGAATTATGGCGGATGCATTCAAGCGGATCGAGATCCTCCTGGTCGAGGACAACCCCGGGGATGCCGACCTTGCGAGGGAGGCGCTGGCAGACAGCAAACTGCACAACATGCTGTATGTCGTCGGCGACGGCGAGGCGGCGATGGAGTTTCTGCAGCGCACGGGGAACTATGCGGACGCCCCGCGGCCGGATCTGATCCTTCTGGACTTGAACCTGCCGAAGAAAGACGGTCGTGAAGTCCTGGCCGAGATCAAGTCCGACGACGATCTCAAGCTGATTCCGGTCGTCATCCTCACGACATCGAGTTCGGACGAGGATATCCTGCGCTCCTACAACCTGCACGCGAACTGCTACATCACCAAACCGATCGATCTGAACCAGTTCATCAAGGTGGTCCGTTCGATCGAGGATTTCTGGCTCTGCATCGTCAGGCTGCCGCCGAAATGCAGAATACCGTGAACTGACTTCAGCGGCATCAATTATACGGGCCTTCCCAGACCAGGTACCGGAGAGAGCTCTGCGATCCCGCGGAGTCACGGTTGACGACCTTGGTCTTCAGCACCACCTTGAGCGTCCCCGAGGTGATTTTTGCGAGCGGGGCGCGCAGCCGGTAGATTCCCTCCGACAGCACTCCCTCCCAGAGCACCTCCTCGAGGGGGCCGCCGATGGCGGTGATCGTGACCGGGTAATTCGAAACCTCGCTCAGCGCCAACGCGAACGACACATCCACGACGCCGCCCTCCACGCGGACGGCGAATGTCTTCTGCGGGAGTTGCTCGGGCTGCGCGGCACCCACAGATCCGGGCGCGCCGGCCATCAGGCCGGTCGCCAACGCCAGCGTCGCGAACAATCGGGAGTGTCTCATGGTGCGCTCCTTTCGAGAGTGGAGGCCATTTCCGACGGCCGTGGCGTTCATCTTAGCCCTCCCGGTCCGGGCGTCAAGCTTCTCGAAGCGCCCTGCGCCGCGCGGGCGCGAAGGGTCGTCAACCACTCGTCCGGGCGGGCACTCCGGTGAGGTCGACCCGGTTCTTCCCCGCGGCCTTGGCCCGGTAGAGGGCGCTGTCCGCCGCGCGCACCAGCGCGTCGGGGTCCTCACCGTCGATCGGGAACCCGGCCACGCCGATGCTGAGCGTGAGGCCGCCCGCCCCGGGCAGGCCGGGCAGCGCGAACGGGTGCGCGGCGATGGCTGCCCGAATGCGCTCGGCGAGAAGCAGGGCATCTTCGACGCGGGTTTCGGGCGAGACGACGGCGAACTCGTCTCCCCCGTAGCGGGAGACGAGATCGGTATCGCGCGCCGCCGTCCGGATGACCCGGGCGACCGCGGCCAGCAGCGTATCCCCGGCGGGATGTCCCTCGCGGTCGTTGTAGGGCTTGAAGTTGTCGATGTCGATCATCAGCAGCGAGAAGGCCGCGCCATGGCGCTTGGCCCGCCCGGTCTCCTCGCGCAGGCGCGTCTCGAGGTAGCGGCGGTTGAACAGGCCGGTCAGCGAGTCGGTGACGGCCTGCTCGCGCAGCGTGCACATCCGCCCGTGAAGCGCCGAACTCTGGAGCGCCCAGGAAGCGTGGGCGGTGACCATCAGGACGGCGTTGAGGTCCTCGGCGCCGAAAGCCGCGTCGGTGTCTTTGTCGGCGAGATTGATCACCCCGATCACCCGGCCGCGCACCAGCAGCGGGACGACGATGCACGAAGCGGTGCGGTAGCGCGGGCGCTGCGGCCGCTGCAACTGCGCGTTGTTCGCGAAGTCCTCGATCAGCAGCGGCCGGCCGTCGGCGGCGACGCGGCCCGCGATCCCGTCGCCCGCCGCGACCGAGACCGCCTGAAGGACCGCGGTGTGGGTGCCGTGCGCCTGCTTGACGCGCAGCGTGCGGTAGGCGCGGTCGAAGAGCATCAACGAGCCCTCGCGCGCGCCTGCGAGCAGGACCGCCTCCTCGAAGACGGCTTCGATGACCTGCTCCCAGGACAACAGCGGCGTGAGCCGCTCACGGATGCGGTTGGAGCACTCGATTTCGCGGGTGCTGCGCGCGAGGTTCTCGCGCAGCAGCGCGTTGCTCAGCGCGAGGGCGGCCATGTGGCAGAACGCCGTGAGCAGCGCGGTTTCGGTCTCGCTCAGGGGGGTGTCGACCACGCAGAGCACCCCGAGGGCGTTCTCGCCGGCGAAGAGCGGGAAGACGGCGAGCGAACCGGTCCCCGGGGGGAAACCCTGGCTCGAGAGCCGTGCGCGGTCCTCGCTGACGGCCGGCGCGCGCTCGCGCAGGGCGTGCGCGAGCAGCGGGCTGTCGGCGGGCAGCCCCGCGGCCGGGAGCAGTCCGGCCGGCGCGCCGAAGGCCGTGCGCAGGCGAAAGCGGCCCGTGCGCTCATCGTGCACGAGCAGGCAGGCCCGGCGCAGGTCGAACAGGATCGAGGCGGCGTCCAGGATCATCGCGTGCACTTCGTGCGGCGCGCGCTCCCGCGCGAAGTCCGCGCCGATCGAGAGCAGCGAGGTGAGCAGCGCGGCGCGCGTGCGCTCCGCGGCCAGGTGCCGATCGGCGGTGAACAGCGCCTCCGCGGTCAGCGAGGCCAGCTCGGCGGCGCGCGCGAGCTGGCGCGGGTTGCACAGGGCGAGGTCGCCGACCGCGCGGCGCACGGCATCGGCAGAAGCGTCGAGCGGGCCGCCGATGTCGACGACATCGAGGCCCTGACCCGCGAGCTCGACCTGCCGCCCGACGCCGTGCGCCGCGCCGTCGGCGGCCTGGCCCTCGGCAACCAGCGCCTGCTCGACCGCGCCGCCGAACTGGCGACGCGCACCGCGGAAGCGCTCTTCACCGCAGATCGCGATC
>JANOHV010000216.1:0-2486 GCA_031406795.1 Candidatus Rokuibacteriota bacterium | reverse complement strand
GTCAGATCGCCGTCACTGGTGATGGTTTGATTCGCGAGAACGTTTCCTGCGAACGTATCGCCATTGAGGGTCGCGGAGCTGCCGACATTCCAATAAAGTCCGTAAGTTGCACCGTCGACTACATTTATGAAGGAAACGGTGGATCCGGTCGAGGTGATGAGCGTGCTCTCAAACTGAAAAACCCACACCGCATTGGCGTTACCATTGCCGTCGAGAGTGAGTGTTCCCGACAAATTAGTCGTCCCGGCTGGAACCGTGTAGACGCCCGGCGTGAGCGTGAGTCCGGCCAGGTCCACACCCAACGTGGTACCGGGCCCCAGAAGTCCCAGATTAGTTATCGCAGTGTCGAGATCGGACTGAGCTTGTTGCGCGAGTGCCGTATTTTGCTGTAACGAACCAGAACTGAAAATATATCCCCCCCCGACCGAGGGGTTTACGGCCGAACCAAGATTTCCGCCAATGGTGCTCGTGGGGACATTGGTTACCCCCGTTGCGCCCAGGACCGCGAAACTCGCCAATTCCTCACTCAGAATTGGGACGGCCGATACCAACGGCGGGCACACAAGCGCGGCCAATGCCGTTACTACGAACAGACTCAAGAACTTGCCCTTCATCCCCTTGGAAATACTTCTCATCGCTTTCCCCTCTCTTTAGGGTGGTCTGGCTCCGATTCCACCTTCCGGTTGTGCTGATATTACGCAAAAAACATGCCTTAGATGCTTGGCTTGCTATAACATGCTGAATTCTTGATCTTTTTTGAGATGCGCCGGACTTCTACGATTAGTGACATGAAAATGGAAGTGTAAGCAGATTCGACGCCAACCCTGGAATTTACGCCAGGAACTCTCACTCAACCACCGGAAACTCTTCATGATATTGCGTCAAGAGCCATAGTGTGAGAAAAACCTTAACATGGCGGAGGTGCTGCGCCCGCGGCGGGAAACCCTCGAGAACCAGTCGTGAAGAAGAGCCTCACATCGGCACGGGCGGCAGCATCTCTTCGAACCGACGGCGGCCCGCGGCCTGCGGCCTGCGCTTCCCGATCGATTTTTTCTTCCGCTCCCTGGCCGACGATCTTCAGGGATTGAGTATCGGCGTTCTTCTCTCCGGCATTGGCGCCGAGGGATCGACAGTATCGCCTCCTACGCGCGCTTTCTGCAGGAGAATCCCCAGGAGGTGGACCTGCTCGCCAAAGAACTGCTCATCGGGGTGACCAGCTTTTTCCGCGTTCGATCTCTAACCAATTGCCACAGGGGAGGGACAGCCATGTTCGTCGGTTGAGTTTTACGGGGTTGTGCCCAGAGGAGTGCGGTCGAATTCTTGCCGCAGATGGGCCGTTTTCGGCGGCCGTAACGGTCAGCGAGGCAGGGTCAGGCGGGTGGAGCGGCGGCCGAAGACCAGGAACAACAGCAGCGCGGCGATCCCGATGCCGAGCGAGATCGCCTGCGTGGCGCTCAGCCAGGGCAGGACCGCGAGTTTCGCGCCGATGCCGCGGAACCCGTCCTCCACGAGGCGGGCGACGGAGGCGAGCACCAGATAGAGCCAGAAGACCTGCCCGGGGGCGTGGCGTCGGGGGCGGTACGCGGTGAGCACCGCGAAGATGACCAGGCCCGACAGGAACGCGAATAACTGCGCGGGGAAGAGCGGGACGTTCAGCGGCGCCAGAGCGTCCGGGTGGGTGTAGATGACGCAGAAGGGCGGGTCCCAGGGGGCGCCGTAACAGCAGCCGGCGGCGAAGCAGCCGATCCGGCCGATGGCCTGGCCGAGCGCGATGCCCGGGGCGAAGACATCGGCCGTCGCCCAGGCCGGCAGGCGGGTGCGGCGCACGAAGTACAGGCACGCGGGGATGGCGAGCAGCAGGCCGCCGTGGAAGACCAGCCCGCCCTCCCAGATCTTGAAGATCCGCAGGGGTTCGGCGAGGTACTCGCGCAGGTTGAAGAGCACATAGAGCAGGCGCGAGCCGACGATCGCGGCGAGCACCGCCACGAACGCCAGGTCGAGCACCGGCTCGGTGGGCAGTCCTTCGCGCTTCGAACCGCGCATGACGACGAGCAGCCCGGCAAGGAAGCCGAAGGCGACCAACAGGCCGTAGGTGTGCAGCGTGAACGGACCGAACTGGTGGCCGAGTATCTCCAGGGGCCCGAGGCGCGCGAGGACCGGGAACACGGCCTACGCCTCGGGACCGGGGGGAGGCGACGCGGGAGCATCGCCGACGGGGTTCGACGATTCGGGGATCAACGAGTGCACGATCAGCAGCACGACGCCCGTGGAGATGGCGCTGTCGGCGATGTTGAAGGTGTACCAGTGGTGGTTGTTCCAGTACCAGTCGATGAAGTCCACGACGCTGCCGAAGCGCAGCCGGTCGATCAGATTCCCGATCGCGCCGCCGGAGACGAGGGAGAGCGCGACGGTCAGCAGCCGGCTTTCGCGCCCCCAGCGCCGCAGAAAGGCGATGATCACGCCGAGCGCGACCAGGGTGGCGCCGG
>JANOHV010000210.1:0-16385 GCA_031406795.1 Candidatus Rokuibacteriota bacterium | reverse complement strand
CATCGCGCCGTACGACCTCGCCGCACCGTCATGCGAAAACACTCCTCCCCCGATTAAACCATCATTAATCTAACAAGATACGGCTGTGCGGTCAACCCGATCAGCGGGTCCCTGCCGCCGAGGTGAGCGCGACCGGGCCGCCCGGCGGGGCGAGGTCGCGCTGGAGTTCCGTGACGGTGACCAGGGCGTAGCCGTTCGCGCGCAGGGCGTCGACGAGTTCGCCGAGCACCGTCACGCCCGGGTCCGGGCGGCTGGTGCTCAAGTGCATCAGGACGATCCCGCCGTTGAGTCCGGCCCCGCCGGACCCGAAGGAGAGGATGCGCCGGGCGATCTGTCCGGACGTGAGGTAGTTGCGCGAGGAACGCTCGGAGACCCAGTCCAGGCTGTCGAGGGTGTGCCGCCCGCCGAGATCGTCGCGCGTCCAGCCGACGTGGCTCCAGCCAGCCCCGGCGGCCCAGGAGAGCAGCCGGTCGTTCACCTCGCCGTACGGGGCGCGCCAGAGGGCGGTCATCAGCCGGCCGGTCGCCGCCTCGAAGGCCCGGGCCGTCCGGTTCAGTTCCCGCTCGATGAGCGCCTGATCGAGACCGGGCAGCGTGTCGTGGCGGTGCGATTGGTTCCAGGTGGTCAAATGCGGGTGCGACCAGGTGTGATTGCCGACCTCGTGCCCGGCCGAGACGATCCGGCGTACCAGTTCCGGGTTGCGGCTGATGTAGTCCCCGGTCAGGAAGAAGGTGGCGCTCACGCCGCGCTGCTTCAGCACGTCGAGGATTTGCCCGCTCTGCCCGGCCTCGGCGCCCCCGTCGAAGGTCAGGGCGACCTTGGGGAGATCGCGGCGGCCGCGCTCGAGCGAGACAATCCGAAAGGGAGGCCGCGCGGCGGCGCCGGCGGACGGGACGACAGAAAACGCAACGAGCAGGGCGACGGCTGCGGGGAGGCCGGCAGACCTGAAGTGTCGTCTGCGGCTTTTCATGGAACCGAATTATGAATAAAGGGAAATTGGATTTCAAGTGAAATTGTTGAACACCAACCCGAACGAACCGATCTGATGGGGAAGGTGTTCCCGTGCAGGCTGCGGGGTCCTGTCGCTGCGGACCTCCATCGGCCTCGCTGCGCTCCCCCGCTGGAGACCTCCCCTCCGCGCCACCCCTCCGCCCATTGCATCCTCCCCCATGGGCCGTTACGGTCTTGCGCGAGGCGGCTGGGGCGTCACTGAGGGAAGATGCGCGGAGCAGCCGTTAAGCCCGGCGCGGTGACCGGGGCGGTCCCGCAGGGACGCAGGCTCGTTGTTTGAGCCGAAGGCGAGTTACGAGACTGCAAGCCACGGGCGCCGTGACGGGTAGGCTGCGCAGACGCACGACCGAAGGGACGCACCAGTCGCCTCGCGAACGGGAACGGGCCGAACTTCAGTCCTTGATGAAGGCGGAGGCGAGCCAGCTGATGAAGCTGACGAGAAGAGAACCGAGAAGGGCCGGCACGAAACCGGCAATGTGGAAGTCCTTCAGGAAATACGCCACCAGGGCGAACGTGGCGGCGTTGACCACGAACAGGAAGAGCCCGAGCGTCAGTATCGTGATCGGCAGGGTCAGCACCACGAGGACCGGGCGCAAGGTCGCGTTGATCAGGCCGAGAAGAAGAGCGGCGCCGGCGAGGGTGCCGGCGCCTTCGATCGCGATTCCCGGGACCACCTGCGCGGCGAGCCAGAGCCCGAACGCCGCGAACCCCGCCCGCAGGAGGAACTTCCTCATCAGCCGAGCTTCTTGACGATGCCCTCGAAAGCGTCCTTGCTCACCAGGTTCGGGATCGCGAAGAAAACCCCCGAGCCGCGGTAGTAGTCGATCAGCGGCGCGGTCATCGCCTGGTAGGTGTCGAGCCGCTTGGAGATCGCTTCCACGGTCTCGTCGGCGCGCTGGATGACCGGGGAACCGCACTTCACGCACTTGTCGCCCGGGGCGGGGGGCTTGGACTTGACGTTGTAGATCTCCTGGCAGGCGCCGTTGGAGCAGGTCCGCCGGGTGGTGAGACGGTCGAGGATCACCTCGCGGGGCACTTCGAGGCTGACGACCAGGTCCAGCTTGATGCCGAGCTTCTTGAGAATCGCGCCGAGCGCCTCGGCCTGCGGGATGGTGCGGGGAAAGCCGTCGAGCAGGAAGCCCTTCTGCGCGTCGGGCTCCTGGAGGCGGTGCTCCATGATCCCCATGATCAGCGAGTCCGGGACCAGCGCGCCGCTGTCCATGAAGCCTTTGGCTTCCTTGCCGAGCGCGGTGCCGGCCGCGACGGCCGAGCGCAGGATGTCGCCGGTGGAGATCTGAACCGAACCATCGTGGGCGTTGAGCATCTTGGCCACGGTGCCTTTGCCGGCGCCGGGAGCCCCCAGGAGAATAACCCGCATTGCGTTGTGCCTCCCTCAAGAAGTGTCGACCATGCCCCGAGCCGAACACCGCGTGCGGGGCTGCCTGAATACCTGTGTATTCTGACAGGATTAGCACGGGAAATCAATTCCCCACTCTAAGACCGTGCGGGCTGCGGGGTCCTGACGCTGCGGACTCCATCGTGTTTATGCCCCCCGAGCGGGCACTCACTTCGCTCCGCCGATGGAGACCTCCCCTCCGCGCCACCCCTGCGTCCAATAGATCCTCGCGGTTGCATTGGTCCCGCGCGGTAACTACAATCCCAACACTGCGTATTCCCGTGATTCGAGGGAGGAAAGATACATGGCGGAGCGATATCAGCCGGCCGGGATCGAAGCCCGGTGGCAGAAACGGTGGGAGGACGAGGGGGCCTACCGGGTCGAGCGGCGGCCCGACCGCCCGAAGTATTACTGTCTCGAGATGTTCCCGTACCCCTCGGGCAATCTGCACATGGGCCACATGCGCGTCTACTCGATCGGGGATCTGCTGGCGCGCTACAAGACGATGCGCGGCTTCAACGTGCTGCACCCGATGGGCTGGGACGCCTTCGGGCTGCCCGCCGAGAACGCCGCGATGGCGCGCGGGACGCACCCGGAGCGCTGGACGCGCGAGAACATCGCCAACATGAAGCTGCAGATGCGCGCCCTCGGGGTCAGCTACGACTGGGAGCGCGAGATCGCGACCTGCGACCCCGGCTACTACCGCTGGAACCAGTGGCTGTTTCTGCGGATGCACGAGCGCGGTCTGGTCTACCGCCGCCGCACGGCGGTGAACTGGTGCCCGGACTGCGAGACCGTACTGGCCAACGAGCAGGTCGAGGGCGGCGCCTGCTGGCGGTGCTCGAACCCCGTGGTGACGCGCGAAATCGAGGGCTGGTTCTTCCGCATCACGCGCTACGCCGATGAACTGCTCGCCGGCTGCGACGATCTGGCGTCCACGTGGCCCGAGCGCGTGCTGACGATGCAGCGCAACTGGATCGGGCGCAGCTACGGCGCGCGCATCGACTTCGCGCTCGCCGGGCGCGAGGGGGCGGTGCGCGTGTTCACGACGCGCCAGGACACGCTCTTCGGCGCCACCTTCATGTCGCTGGCCCCGGAGCACCCGCTGGTCGCCGAGCTCTCCCGCGGCACCGCGCAGGAGGCGGCGGTGCGGGCGTTCGTCGAGAAGGCCGGGCGCCTCGAGCGATCGGCGCGCACCGCGGGCGAGATCGAGAAGGAGGGCGTCTTCACCGGGGCGCACGCGGTGAACCCGCTGACCGGCGCCGCGATACCGGTCTGGGCCGCGAACTTCGTGCTGATGGAGTACGGCACCGGGGCGGTGATGGCCGTGCCCGCGCACGACCAGCGCGACTTCGAATTCGCGCGCAAGTACGGGCTGCCGGTGGCGGTGGTCGTCAACCCGCCGGGCGAGAGCCTCGAGCCCGCGACGATGACCGCGGCGTTCGAAGGCGACGGCGTCGCGGTGAACTCCGGTCCCTGCAACGGCCTGCCCACCGCCGCGGCGAAAGAGCGGATGATCGCGCTGCTCGAGGAGCGGAGCTGCGGCGCGCGCGAGACGAACTACCGGCTGCGCGACTGGGGCATCTCCCGGCAGCGCTACTGGGGAACGCCGATCCCCATGGTCCACTGCCCCGCCTGCGGCGTCGTGCCCGTTCCCGACGCGGAACTGCCGGTCGTGCTGCCGCTCGAAGGGGTCGAGATCAACCAGCGCGGCGGCTCGCCGCTCGGGCGCATCCCGTCGTTCCGCCACCGCGCCTGCCCGCAGTGCGGGGGCGCGGCCGAGCGCGACCTGGACACGATGGACACGTTCGTGGACTCCTCCTGGTACTTCCTGCGCTACTGTTCGCCGCGGTTCGAAGGCGCGCCGGTCGAAGCCGGCGACGCCGCGTACTGGATGCCGGTGGACCAGTACATCGGCGGCATCGAGCACGCGATCCTGCACCTGCTCTACGCGCGCTTCTTCACCCGGGTCATGCGCGATCTCGGGCTCGTCGCCTCGGCCGAGCCGTTCGCGAACTTGCTGACCCAGGGGATGGTCTGCATGGAGAGTTACCGCTGCGCCGAGCACGGCTTCCTCGGCCCCGAGGAGGCGCTCCCCGGCGCGGGCGGCAAGGTCTGCCACGTCTGCGCCGCGCCGGTGGAAGTCGGCGGCCGCATCAAGATGTCCAAGTCGAAGAAGAACGTCGTGAGCCCCGACGAGATGGTGCGGGTCTACGGCGCCGACACCACGCGCCTCTTCTCCCTCTTCGCCGCGCCCCCCGAGAAGGAACTGGAGTGGAGCGAGGAGGGGATCGAGGGCTGCCAGCGCTTTCTCAACCGGATCTGGCGTCTGGTCGAGGGCCGGCTCGAGGAGATCCGCGCCGGCGTCGCGGCCGATGCCGCGGGCGCCGAAGGGGCGTGGATCGACTTGCGCAAGCGCACCCACCGCACGACGAAGAAGGTCACGGAGGACATCGAGCGCTTTCACTTCAACACCGCGATCAGCGCCGTCATGGAACTGGTCAATCACCTCTATCAGCTCGAAGGCGCGGCGGCGTCGACCGCGGCCGCGCGCGGAGCGCTGCGCGAAGCGATCGAGCGGCTGCTGCTGCTGCTCCAGCCGTTCACGCCGCACTTCGCCGCCGAACTGTGGGAGCGCATCGGCGGCGGCGGCGGCGAAGCCCGCGCGGCCGCCTGGCCCGGGTTCGACCCGGCGCTGCTGCGCGAGGAGACGGTCGAGGTCGTCGTCCAGGTCAACGGCAAGGTGCGCGGCCGCGTCACGGTGCCGGCGGCCGCCGGCGAGGAGGAGGTGCGCCGCGCCGCCTTCGCGGACGCGCGGGTGCGCGACTGGGTCGGCCGCGGCGAGGTGCGCAAGGTCGTCTACATTCCCGGCCGGCTGCTCAACGTCGTCGTCGCCGCGGAGAGTCCCGGGTGAGCGCCCGGTCGCTGCGGCGCTCCGCGCTCGGGTCTCTCGTGCTGCTGGCCCTGGCCGCCGGCTGCGGCTATCGCATCGTCGGCATCGGCGGCCAGCTCCCCGGCGGGGTCACGCGAGTCGAGGTGCCGGTGTTCGAGAACCACACCTCCCGCACGGATGTCGGGCGCGTGATGACGGAAGACTTCATCAACCAGCTGCTCGGGTCGGCGAAGCTGCGCGTCGCCGCCGGCGAGGGGGCGCAGGCGCTGATCCTCGGGCAGGTGACGGGCTACAAGCGCGAACCGATCACCTTCGACTCGAAGAAGAAGCCGCTCGAGAACCGGCTGACGATCGTCATGGACGTCAGTCTCGTCACGAGAGCCGACAAGCGGCTGCTCTTCGGCGAGAAAGCCGTGACCGTGCGTTTCGACTACCCGGTTCGGAACGACCTGCAGGAGAACGATCGCCTCGAGGACGAGGCGATGCGCAGCGCCTCGAAACAGATGAGCCAGAAGCTTGTCTCCCTGATGCTCGAGAGCTTCTAGCAGGCGCCGCCGTTGACGCCGGAGCAATTGCGCCGCGAAATAGGCAAGGGCAAGGCCGCGCCGGCCTACCTGTTCACGGGGACGGAGACCCTGCCCAAGCGCGAGGCGATCAGCGCCCTTATCGCGCTGGTCCCGGCCGGGGCGCGCGACTTCAACGTTCAGGTCTTCCACGCCTTCGAGAGCGAAATGGTCGACGTGCTGACGGCGGCGCGCACGCAGCCGCTCTTCGGGAAGCGGCGGGTCGTCGTGCTGCGCGACATCGAGAAGACGCGGCTCGACCAGGCGGGGCGCGGCGAGCTGCTCGCCGAATATCTCGCGGCCCCGTCCCCCGATACCGTCTTTGTCGCCACGACGGAGGACGACGCGAAGGGCAAGGCCCTCGCCAAGCAGCATGGCGAATCCTGGGTCGTCGTGGCCTTCAATCCGTTGAAGGGAGCGGCGCTCGCGGGCGCGGTGCAGGTCGAAGCCGCCCGGCTGGAATGCACGATCGACGCCGCGGCCGTCGCGCGGTTGATCGAGGTCGCCGGCGACGATCATGCGCAGGTCTTCAACGAGCTGACGAAATTGCGCCAGGCGGTCGGCCCCGGCGGCGCGATCGACGCCGGGGCGGTGGAGCAGTACGCCGCCGGGTACGTGCACCACCGTGATTTCGACATCGACGACGCGATCGGCCGCCGTGACCTGCCCGGCAGCCTGCGGCTGATCCGTGAGGTCACGATCAAGGACGAGGAGTTCCTCGGCCTGCTCGGGATGCTCGGCAAGCGGCTGCGGATTCTCTGGTATCTCAGCGGCGGCGCGCGCGAAGCGCCCAAGGAGTTCCGGGTCTACTCCGGCCAGCTCGACAAGCTGCGTTCCGATGCGCGGCACTTCACGCAAGCCGAGATCGAAAGCGGCCTGCACGGGCTCCTGCGGCTCGACGAGGCGGTCAAGAGCACGGCGGTCGCGCCGAAACTCCTCCTCGAGCACTTCCTGCTGGGTTTTCTGCCCCGTTAGCCCGGGCCGGCAGGGAGGCAATGGTAATCATTCAGTGAACAGTGGCCCGATCAGTACCGTTCGCCCTGAGCCGTGAGCTTGTCGAACGGTCGAAGGGCGCTTGTATGAAGACTCTTTCCCGTTCGTGGTTCGACCGTTCGTCAAGCTCACGGCTCACCACGAACGGGAAAAGTTACCGCACTTCACTGAAGGGTTATCGCGCCAAGCAAGCTTGGGAAGATTGTGGTGACAAATCTCCGTTAGAAAAGCAGGCGGAAGATTTCGTTCGAAAAGAGGATTCCCTCTGCGGTGAGCCGCAGATGGCCCCCCGAGCGCTCGAGCCAGCCGCGCTCGGTACCGAGCGCCGCGGCCTCCGGGAAGAGCGTCGCCGGCGGGGCGCCGTGATCGAGGGTGAAAGCCGATTCGTCGACGCCGTCCGCGGTGCGCAGGCCGAGCATCAGCGCCTCGCCGGCGAACTGGCGCGGCGACGGCGACTCGCGCATGGCGATCGCCTCGGCCCCCGCGGCGATGCGCCGCACGTAGTCGTCGACGTCGGGGGTGTTGGCCAGCCGCAGCGGTGCCGGCCCGCGCAGCAGCGAGTGGGCCCCGGCGCCGAAGCCGCGGTACTCGCCGAGTCGCCAGCAGTCGAGGTTGTGGCGAGAGCGGCGGCCAGGCCGCGCAAAGTTGGAGATCTCGTACTGCTCGTACCCGGCCGGGGCCGTCAGCGCGCGCGCCAGATCCAGCATCTCCAGTTCCTGCCGCTCGTCCGGCAGCTCGAGCCGCCCGGCCGCGCGCTCCGCGGCGAACGCCGTGCCCGCCTCGATGCCGAGCGCGTAGAGCGAGAGGTGCTCGGGACCCAGGGCGATGGCGCGCTCCAGGTCGCGCCGCCAGATCGCCGGCCTCTGTCCAGGCAGGCCGTGGATCAGGTCCAGGCCGAGATTGTCGAATCCGGCTGCCCGCAGCATCTCGAACGCCGCGAGCGCTTCGCGCCGCGAGTGCCGGCGGCCGATGCGGGCGAGCAGGGTGTCGTCGAGCGACTGCACGCCGAGCGACACGCGGTTCACGCCGCTCGCGCGGAAAGCAGCCGCTTTCGCGGGGGTCAGCGTCCCGGGGTTCGCCTCGATCGAGATCTCGGCGCCGGGGTCCACGGCGAACGCGTTGCGCACGGCCGCGAGGAGCCGGGCGAGTTGCCCGCCATCGAGCAGGCTCGGGGTGCCGCCGCCGAAAAACACCGTGCCCGCGCGCCGGCCGGCTTCGGGAGCGGCGGCGATCTCGCGCTCGAGCGCCGCGAGATAAGGCTCGAGATCGCCGGCTGCGAGCGGCTTCGATACGAAATCGCAGTAGTGACACTTTGCGACGCAGAACGGGATGTGGATGTAGATGCCGAAGGGCGGGCGGGAGTGAATCCCGCCCCTACGACCACCGGTCGGATCACCTAAGCAATCGCCCGTGGGACCAACGGTGGAACCGCCAGTGGAACCGCCAGTGGAACCGCCGGTGGAACCGCCAGTGGAACCGCCAGTGGAACCGCAAGTGGAACCGCAAGTGGAACCGCCAGTGGAACCGCCGGTGGAACCGCCGGTGGAACCGCCTGTGGGATCACCTGTGGGATCACCTGTGGGATCGCCTGTGGGATCGCCTGTGGGATCACGGTTCGTAGGGGAGGGGTTCACCCCCTCCCGGGATGGTAAAGTGCTATTCAGCACCTTGCTAGAGGTGGATGCCGAAGAGGATCAGCGCCCAGTTGATGACCCCGCCGACGAAGAAGGAGAAGGGGGTGATGAAGCCGAGGATCGCCAGCGCCCGCTTGATCCCCTGCTCCTTGATGATGACCAGAAAGTTCGCGACGCAGGGGACGAACAGCGTGATCACGGTGAGCGCGACCACGGTCTGGTTGACGCTGAGTTGCGGCGGGTCCGCGGTCGCCAGCGCGAACAGGCCGGCGGCGCCGTAGTCGCGGCGCAGAAAGCCGAGGATGAAGACTTTCGTCGTCTCGACCGGCAGCGAGAGCCAGCCCTGGATCAGCGGCGCGAGCCCCCGCTCGAGCAGCACGAGCAGGCCGCTCTCGGCGGCGAGAAAGAGCGCGAGGGTGCCCAGCAGAAAGAGCGGCGTCGCCTCGCGCAGGAACCAGACGATGCGCAGCCAGGTCTTCATCGCGATGTTCCCGATCCGCGGCAGCCGCAGCGGCGGGATCTCGAAGATGAAGTCCGAGGGGGCGCCGGGGACGAAGCGCGAGGCGAGCCAGCCGACAAGCAGCATCGAGCCGCCGACCGCCGCGATGATGATCGCGAAGCCCCCGGGGGAGATGTAGTTGGCCAGGCCGAGGATCACCCCGAGCTGCGCCGAGCACGGGACGCCGAGCGCGAGCAGCAGCGTCACGATGAAGCGCTCCTTGCGGCTCTCGAGGATGCGGGCGGTCATCGTGGCCATCGTGTCGCAGCCGAGGCCGAGCACCATCGGCAGGATCGCCTTGCCGTTGAGGCCGATCAGCCGGAAGATGCGATTGGACATGATCGCCAGGCGGGGGAGGTAGCCCGAGTCCTCGAGCAGGCTGAACGCGAGGAAGAAGGTGCCGACGATCGGCAGCACGAGCGCGAACGCGTAGGTCAGGCCCATCGTGATCAGGCCGAACTCGCCGGCGAACATCCGCTGCAGAAAGGGCCAGGGCACCAGGGCGAACAGGCGCACGACGAGCGGGTTGAGGTGTTCGCCGAAGAGGTCGTTCTCGAGCAGGCCGACGAGCACCCCGGCGCCGATCAGGCCGACGAAGTAGTAGAGCGCGAGCATCACGACGATGAAGATCGGGATGCCGGTGGCGGGCTCGCGCGTCCAGCGGCCGAGGGTTTCGGCGATGCGCGATCGTCCACGGGCGGCTTGGCGCAGGTGACGGGTGACGACGATCTGAACGCGGGCCCGGCGCGTCTTCAGGATGACCATTTCGGGCGGCTGCACGAGGTGCCCGGCGGCCTCGGCGGCGACGGCCCGGATGGCGGCGAGGGTTTCGTCGCCGTAGGTGCGGGCGGCCCAGGCCTCCAGCCCCGGTTCACCGGCGAGGAACATCAGCCCGAGCGCCCGCGCGCACCACGGGTGCCGCGGCAGCAGCGTGGCGATGCGCGCCAGCCCCTTTTCGATTTCGCGGCCGTAGGCGACGAGCGGAGTGCCGATGCGCGGAACCAGCAGCGCGTGCTTGAGCGCGGCCAGCCCTTCGCCTTCGGGCGCGACGGTTGGAATGACCTCGATCCCGAGCAGGCGGGAGAGCTCGCGGGTGTCGATGTGGACGCCGGCCTGCTCGGCCTCGTCGCTCATGTTCAGGCACAGCACCAGCGGGCGGCCGCATTCGAGCAGCTGCGAAGTCAGGGTCAGCGCCCGACTCAGGTTCTTCGCGTCGGCGACCTGGACGATGACGTCCGGCTGGCGCTCGAGCAGGATGTCGCGGGTGACGCGCTCGTCGTCCGAGTGCGGGTGCAGGCTGTTGATGCCGGGGGTGTCGATGACCGTGAACGTCCGCTCGCCGACGTGCAGCTGCCCGGTCGTGATTTCGACGGACGTGCCCGGGTAGTTCGAGACGACGGCGTACTTGCCGGTCAGGCGCCCGAAGATGACGCTCTTGCCGACGTTCGGCTGACCGATCAGGATGACGGTCGGGCCGCTCTGCGCCGCCTCGCTCCTGCCGCGTCCGCCGTGCTCGTGCATTCGTTCAACTCTCCCCGGGCCGTTGTCGACCGCCTAGTTTAGCAGGTTGTCGGGAAACGGGAACACACCCCGGGACGGAAATCAACGGAGCGATTGACGGCTGCCGGGGTCCCGTGTCACAAGAGAGCCATGATCGCGCCATCTGCGGCAGCAATGCGCGCCTTCCGGGCGAAGGTCCGGGCGCACTACCGCACCCACGGGCGCAGCATGCCCTGGCGCGAGACCCGCGACCCGTATCGGATTCTCGTCTCCGAAGTCATGCTCCAGCAGACGCAGGTCGACCGGGTGCGCGCGATATACGGGACGTTTCTCGACGCCTTTCCCGACGTCGACGCCCTCGCGTCCGCCCCGCTCGAGCGGGTGCTCGCCGCGTGGCAGGGTCTCGGCTACAACCGCCGCGCCGTGGCGCTGCACCGGATCGCCCGCATCCTCGTGCAGGCGCACCGGGGCCGGGTTCCGGACGACGCCGCCTCGCTCGTCGCACTGCCGGGCATCGGCGCCGCCACCGCCGCGTCCATCCGCGCCTTCGCCTTCGACGCTCCGGTGGTGTTCATCGAGACCAACATCCGCCGGGTCTTCATCCACGAGTTCTTCCCCGCCCGCGAGGCGGTGCCGGACGCCGAGCTGCTCCCGCTCGTGGCGGCCGCGCTCGACGCGCGATCGGCGCGGGAGTGGTATTATGCCCTCATGGACTACGGCGCCGCTCTGGCGCAGCAGGTGGTCAACCCGAACCGCAGGAGCCGGGGCTACACGCGCCAGTCGCGCTTCGAGGGTTCCGACCGGCAGGTGCGCGGCGCGATCGTGCGGGCGCTCGTCGGCGGTTCGGCTCTGACGGTTTCCGCCGTGGCCCGGGCCGCCGGGGACGACGGCGAGCGGGTGCGGCGGCTGCTCGGCGACCTGGAGCGCGACGGGATCGTGCAGCGTTTTGGGCGTCGCTTCGGGATCGCGGTCGCGGGGGAGGGGTCATGAGGGTCTTCATCGTCGGGGGAACGGGGTTCGTCGGCGTCAATCTGGCCAATCGCCTGCAGGCTCGCGGCGACGAGGTGACGGTGATGGGTCTGGCGGCTGCGCGGCCGCGCGGGCTGGACCCGTCGGTCGCCGTCGTCGCCGGCGACGCCACCGTCGCGGGAGCCTGGCAGGAGCGGATCGTCGGGCACGAGAGCGTCGTCAATCTCGCCGGCGCCTCGATCTTCACCCGCTGGAGCGCCGGGGCCAAGGATCTGATCCGCCGCAGCCGCATCCTCTCCACGCGCAACGTCGTCGACGCGCTGCCGGCGAGCGGCGCGGTCACGTTTGTCTCGACCTCGGCGGTCGGGTATTACGGCTCCCACGGCGACGAGGAGCTCGGCGAGGACGCCGGGCCGGGCGACGATTTTCTCGCCCGCCTCTGCGTCGACTGGGAGGCCGAGGCGCTGCGCGCCCGCGAACGGGGGCCGCGGGTGGCGATCGCGCGCTTCGGGATCGTCCTCGGCCCGGGAGGCGGGGTGCTCGGACTGATGGCGCCGCTGTTCCGCGCATTCGTCGGCGGGCCGCTCGGCTCGGGGCGACAGTGGTTTTCCTGGATCCACATCGAGGACCTCTTCGGGGCGCTGGTGCACCTGGTGGGGCGGCGGGAGAGTTCCGGCCCCTACAATTTCACCGCGCCCGAACCGGTGACGAACCAGGAACTGGCGCGGGAACTCGGGCGGGCGCTGCACCGCCCGGCCCTCCTCCCGGCACCGGCCTTCGCGTTGCGGCTGGTTCTCGGCGAGTTCGGCGACATGTTGCTCACGGGCCAGCGCGTCCTGCCGCGGCGGCTGATCGCCGAGGGCTTCCGCTTCACCCAGCCGGTTCTGGCGAGCGCGCTCCGATCGCTGGCGCCGAGCTTGTGAACGGCTCCGGTAACCCTTCAATGAACAGTGGCCCGATCAGTACCGTTCGCCCTGAGCCCGTCGAAGGGCGTTTGTATGAAGACTCTTTCCCGTTCGTGGTTCGACAGGCTCACCACGAACGGAAAAAGTTACCGCACTTCACTGAAGGGTGAACGGCTCCGAATCATATGCCTTGACAAGGGGTTGCGGTCTGTCTACACTGCGCACTCTCGTTGGAATGAACGCGCAAGGAGTGAGAAGATGATTGCCTACAAATCGAAGATGGCGAAGAAAGAAACCCAGGAACGCGTGTGGTACGTCATTGACGCCACGGACGTGGTCCTGGGCCGGCTGGCGACCCGCGTGGCCCGCATCATCATGGGGAAGAACAAGCCGGAGTGGACGCCCCACGTGGACTGCGGCGATCACGTCGTCGTGATCAACGCCGCCAAGGTGAAGGTGACCGGCCGCAAGCTCGAACAGAAGGTCTACCACCGCCACACCGGCTATCCCGGGGGCCTCAAGACGATCACCCTCGGCAAGCAGCTCGCCGAGAAGCCGGAGCGCGTGATCGAGCACGCCGTCCACGGCATGTGCCCGAAAGGGATTCTCGGGCGCCACATGGTGACCAAGCTCAAGGTCTACGGCGGCCCCGAGCACCCGCACACGGCCCAGAAGCCGCAGACTGTCTAGCCCCCTGAATTCATCTGTCAAGGAGAGCACGAGCGTGATGGAAAGCACCCAGACCTACAGCACGGGACGGCGCAAGACCGCGGTGGCCCGCGTCTGGATCAAGCCGGGCGTGGGGTCGATCACCGTGAATTCGAAAGAGGTCGCGGTCTACTTCCCCCGCAAGACCCTGCTGGCGATCATCCAGCAGGCGTTCGAGGCCGCCAATGCCCTGAACAAGTTCGACGTGGTGGCCACGGTCGAGGGTGGCGGGCTCTCCGGCCAGGCCGGCGCCGTCCGGCATGGTATCTCCCGGGCGCTCGTCATGGCGACGCCGACGGCCAAGGATGCGTTGCGTCGGGGCGGGTACCTCACCCGCGACTCGCGCAAGAAGGAGCGCAAGAAGTACGGTCTGAAGGGCGCTCGCGCGCGGTTCCAGTTCAGCAAGCGCTAAACGCGGCAGCGCGTTTCTCGGCGGGGGAGGAGGCTACGGCTTCTTCCCCCGTACGTTTTTTGGGCACCGGGAGGGGAGGGGGGCGGATGCACGAGGTCGGGATCATCGGGGCGAGCGGCTACACCGGGGGCGAACTGCTCCGGCTGCTCTGCCGTCACCCTGCGCTCCGGGTCGGCTGGGCCACCTCGCGCCAGCACGTCGGGGTGCCGGCCGGGGAGGTCTTCAGCTCCCTGCGCGACTTCACGGACGTGAGCTTCAGCGCTCCGGACCTGGACCGCCTGCCTTCCGGCGTCGAGGCGATCTTCGTCGCGTTGCCGCACCTCGAGGCGATGGCGGTCGTCCCGGCCCTGCTCGAGCGCGGCCTCAAGGTCGTCGATCTCTCCGCCGATTTCCGGCTGCGCGACGCCGCGGTGTACGAGCGCGTCTACGGCCAGCCGCATACGGCGCCCGGCCTGCTCGCGGAGGCGGCATACGGCCTGACCGAACACGCCCGGGCGCGGGTGCGGGAGGCGCGCCTCGTCGCGAACCCCGGCTGCTACCCGACCGCCACGCTGCTCGCGCTGCTGCCGCTGGCGCGCGGCGGCGCGCTCGGTCAATTCGGCGCGATCGTCGACGCGAAGTCCGGTGTCTCGGGCGCGGGCCGGGGACTCAAGCAGGGGAGTCTGTTCTGTGAGGTCAACGAGGGGCTGACCCCCTACAACATCGGACGCCACCGGCACCAGCCCGAGATGGCGCAGGAGCTGATGGCCGCGGCGGGCCGCGCGGTTTGCCTGACCTTCGCGCCGCATCTGGTGCCTTTGAGCCGCGGCATGGAGGCGACGATCTACCTCGTACCGCCGGCGGGCACCGGCGTGCGCGAGGTCGGGGCGCTGCTGCGCGAGGCGTACGCCCGCGAGCCGTTCGTCAAGGTGCTCCCCGACGGGAAGCTGCCGAGCGTGCGCGATGTAGCGGGGACCAACGTCTGCCGGATCGGCTGCACGGATGACCCGCAGGGGGGGCGGCTGGTCGTCGTGTCGGTCATCGACAATCTGGTCAAGGGCGCCTCGGGGCAGGCGCTCCAGAACATGAACCTGATGCTCGGCGTCCCCGAGACGGCCGGGCTCGATGCACCGGGTCTTTTTCCGTAGGAGATTCACGATGACGAACGAGATCAAGGCACCACCGAAAGTTTCGTGGCGGGATCCGCAGGGCACCCGGTCCGTGCCGGGAGGCGTAACGGCTGCGGCGGGTTTCTTCGCCTCCGGCAGCGCGGCGGGGATCAAGAGCGGGAGTGACCGGCTCGACCTGGCCTGCATTTTCGCCGACCGGCCCGCGGCGTGGGCGGCGACCCTGACGACCAACCGCTTCGCGGCCGCGCCGGTTAAACTGGCGCGAACGCTGCTGAGACAGGGCGGGCCGTTGCAGGCGATCCTCGTCAACAGCGGCAACGCCAACGCGGCCACCGGTCCGGAGGGCGATCGGCGCGCGCGGATGGTCGCCGCCGCCGTCGCGAAACACCTCGAACTCCCCGCGGGTCGCGTGCTGGTCTCCTCGACCGGAATCATCGGCCGGCCGCTGCCCGCCGACCGGATCGTCCGCGCCGTGCCGGAGGCGGTGCGCACCCTCGAAGCCGCCGGCGGCGGCCGGGCCGCGCAGGCGATCATGACCACGGACACGTTCGTCAAAGAGGCGGCGCTGGAGCTGCGCATCGGCGGCCGGACCGTGCGGGTCGGCGGGATGTGCAAGGGGGCCGGGATGATTCACCCGAACATGGCCACCATGCTCGCCTACATCACCACGGACGCCGTCGTCCCCCAGGGGCTGCTGCGGCGGCTGCTGAGCGCGGCGGTCGAACGGAGCTTCAACCGCGTCAACATCGACGGCGATCAGAGCACGAACGACACCGTCGTGCTCATGGCGGGCGGGGCTTCCGGCGCGCGTGTCCCGGCCGCCGGAACCGACCGGGAGCGCTTCGCCGCGGCTCTTCAGGAGATCTGCCGCCGTCTCGCCGAGTTGATCGTGCGCGACGGCGAGGGGGCGACCAAGCTGGTCGAGATAGCGGTCACCGGCGCCCGCAGCGCGGCCGATGCGCACCGCGTGGCGGATGCCGTGGCCAACTCGAAGCTGGTGAAGACGGCCTGGTTTGGACGCGATCTGAACTGGGGCCGGATCGCGGCGGCGGTGGGGTATGCCGGCGTGCGCGTCGACCCGGAGAAGGTTTCGATCACGCTGAACGGCAAGGCGGTCGTCTCCGCCGGGCGCGGCGTCTCACCGGCGCGGATGGCGCGGGCGGCCAAAGAGATGCAGGAGCCGGTGCTGCGCTTCGCGATCGACCTCGGTCTCGGCGGCGGCAGCGACAGAGTATTGACCTGCGATCTGACGCACGACTACGTCTCGATCAACGCCGAGTACCCGACATAACGGCAGCTGAGGGGGTTCCGTTTTCCGTGCGGGGGCGAGGCGGCGCCGTGCGGTCGCCAGTTGCGCGCTCGACCTGGGCGTGTCCGCCCCTGCGCTCGAAGCGTGCAACTCGCCCCTGCGGGGCTCAAACAGCACGCTTCGCCCCTGCGGGGACGCTCCGGTGCGGCCGCCCAGGTGCCCTCGCGCTCCGCCATGCGCCCGAACCGTTTCGGCCGCTGAAAAGGGCCCGTTTGCGGCGTTGCCCTCCTCGCGTCTGCCTGCGACGTACACCTCGTACGTCTCGGCATCCGCTCGTCGGGCGCCTTGCATCCGGACCCTTTTGATCAGCCTCTCCGTTGCATACAACAGCGAGGCGGCTGGGGCGTCACTGAGGGAAGATGCGCGGAGCAGCCGTTAAGCCCGGCGCGTTGACCGGGGCGGTCCCGCAGGGACGCAGGCTCGTTGTTTGAGCCGAAGGCGAGTTACGAGACTGCGAGCCCCGGGCACCGTGACGGGTCGGCTG
>JANOHV010000191.1:0-2318 GCA_031406795.1 Candidatus Rokuibacteriota bacterium | reverse complement strand
CTGTTCGGGCGGCACGCGGTGGACAAGCAGCCGGTGTTCGTGCTCTACGACCCGCGCAAGCCCGAGCGGATGATTTTCCCCGAGACGTTGTTGGATCAGTAAAGAGCCCCGGAGTTTGCTCCGGCCTGGGCTTGAACTGTGGGAGCGTGCTTGCACGCGATGTTTGGAGCGAATCGCGACCAAGGTCGCTCCCACAAAACCCAGCCAGATGCCTTTCACCCCAAAATCCGCCGCAGGCTCTCCAGGTCCAGCACCTTGGCGAGGCTTTCCTCCTGCACCACGGAGGCGGCGAGGGCGGCCTTCTCCTTTTGCAGGGCGCGGATTTTCTCCTCCACGGTGCCGCGGGCGAGCAGGCGGTAGGCGATGACATGTGAGGTCTGGCCGATGCGGTGCGTGCGGTCGATGGCCTGCGCCTCCACCGCCGGGTTCCACCACGGGTCGTAGAGCACGACGTAGCTGGCAGCGGTGAGGTTGAGCCCGGAACCGGCGGCCTTGAGTGAGAGCAGGAACACGGGCGGGCCTTCGGCGGATTGAAACTGATTCACGAGTTCCTGCCGGTTCTCCGTCTGGCCGGTGAGCATGAGATGCTTGATGTCGCGGGCGACGAGTTCCTCCCGGATGAGTTCGAGCATCGTGACGAACTGCGAGAAAACCAGCACGCGGTGGCCCTCCGCGATCAGCGGTTCGAGCGTGTCGAGCAGGGCCTCCAGCTTGGCGCTGGCAGGGATCCTGCGGGCGGGCTCATCCGGGTCTGCGGCGGTCGCGGATTTCCCGCGGGGTTTCCTGTCCGCCGCCAGTTCGGCGCCGACGAGCCGGGGGTCGCAGCAAATCTGGCGGAGCCGGAGCAGCGACTGAAGGATGTTGAAACGCTGGGTGTCGAACTCGCGCGCGGATTTCACGCCGAGGAGCATCTGGCGGGTGCGCTTCAGCTCGGCGTCGTAGAGGGTGCGTTGCGGACCCTCCAGCTCGACGACGAGGTCCTCCTCGGTGCGGGGCGGCAGGTCGCGGGCGACCTGGCCCTTGGTGCGGCGGAGGAGAAAATGTCGGACGCGCCTGGCCAGGCGGGCGTGGGCGGCGACGAGTTCCTCGCGGTCGTTGGAGTGGCGCTGGATGGTGGTCTGGCCGCCGAGCAGGCCGGGCTGGGCGAAGGCGAAGAGGCTCCAGAGGTCGAGCAGCCGGTTCTCGATGGGTGTGCCGGTGAGCACGACGCGGTGCACGGTCCGGAGGGCACGCGCCGCCTGCGCGGTGGCGCTGGCGGGATTCTTGATGTTCTGGCCCTCGTCGAGGACGACGACGTCCCAGCTTTCGGCGGCGAGTAGCCCGGCGTTGAGGCGGAGTTGTGCATAATTGACGATGACGAGGTGGACGCCGGCCGGGACGGGCCGGGCGGTGCGGGGGGCGAGGCGGCCGGTGGTGAGCGCGGGGGCGAAGCGCGCGGTCTCCATCTGCCAGTTCACGACCACGGATTTCGGGCAGACCACGAGCGCGCGGAGGGAGCGGGGTGTTTTCCCGGGTGCGCCGGCGGGCACGCGCGTGGCGAGCCAGAGCAGCCAGGCGAGGGTCTGCAGGGTTTTGCCAAGGCCCATGTCGTCGGCGAGCACGCCGCCGAAATGGTTTTCGCCGAGGTGCACAAGGAAGTGAAAGCCCTCGAGCTGGTACGGACGCAACTCGGCGCGCAGCCCGGCCGGCAGGTCGGGCGCGGGAATCTGGCGGATGGCGGCGGCGCGGTCGCGGATCTGCCGCCAGAGTTTTTCGGGCAGGGCGTCGCCGAGGGCCTCGTCGACGAGCTGGAGGGCGTGGAAGCGCGGTTGCTCGCGCGCGGACTCCGTGGCGGCGGCGGGATCGAGGCCGAGGCGCTCGAAGCGGGCCTGGTCCTCGGCGGAGACGGTGAGCTCCAGCCGGCGCCAGCCCTTGCCCTTGAGCCGGATGAAGCGGCCGTTGGCCGAGCGCAGCAGCTTGATCTCGGCGGCGGTGAGGGTCGTATCCTCCACGTGCAGCTTCACCTTCACGTCGAACCAGTCGATGCCGCTGCTCTCGGCGATATCGAGGGTGAAGTGGGCGCGGGTGGGCGCAGCGGCAAAGGCCGCCAGCGTGGGGGCGAGTTCGACAACGATGCCGGCCGGCATCGCGGCGAGCCAGGCGGAGAAGTGCTCGGGAAAAGAGGAGGGGGAAATTTCGCCGGCGTAACGGCCGCCGCCGGGCGCCCACTGATCCCAGGCCAGACCGGGCAGACGCGGCAGATGCTCGGCGGCCGGGTTGAGCGGGGCGTAGTCGTGCAGGAGAAACACCGCGTCGGCGGGGCGATCGAGTCCGGGCGC
>JANOHV010000180.1:0-4238 GCA_031406795.1 Candidatus Rokuibacteriota bacterium | reverse complement strand
GCACGAAACAGATGGCCGACGGTGCCGCCAGGCGTTTCAATCCAACCCTGCTTGAAGGCGCATGAAATTATTCTTGCCGATCGCTTGTCCATGGGATCTCGCCCAGCACTGTCGACGAGGTCCTCATGCGTTATGCCATTGTCGGCAAGAGCGATCTCTGTCCGCGGCATCAATCCCAAGCGACTGCGACCAACACTTGCTTCGGCCAGCAAAGGCGGAGCGTTCATCCGCCAAATGAACAGAACGCCACCATACAGCGGAGTAGCCGACTCAGTGCTGCTTTCGCTTCTTGTGGAGGCGATTCTTTGGGCCAAGAAGCGTTTTGTCAAGGCGTTGTCCCGAACAATACAGTCTCAACATGCCTTCCTGGGGGCTTGACGACCTCGCGGTTCCGAACCTTGTATCACATGTTTCGAAAGCAAATTCTGAGACAGCAGATCCCGGATTTAAAACTTCCGAGGGCAGGGAAGCCTTTGATTATTTTGTATTCCTGACGCTGAGTGCATGGTCCGAGCGACTGTGAGCCTGCCTGATTGTCTCAATAAGTAATTTCAGAGTTCTGGGGGTTCCTCTGCGAGTATTTTTTCAGCCGCATATATCTCGATGATTATCATGCAGTTGCGTTGTGCGCGCCTCATGCCGTCGGTTACTGGCACAGTTGATGCAGCGTTATATCGATACAAGGAGGATTATGATGAAAAAATGCTTGCTTGTATCGTTCGTTGTTCTGCTGGTGACGCCCAGTCTGGCTCTGTCCGAAATGATGGGCGGGGGAATGAGTAAAGGCGCGTCGGCTTCTCCTTCAGCCCGGGAGGAGATGAAACCATCGATGCCGGCCTCCGGGATGATGGGTTCGGGCAAGGGTACGATGGGTGGCTGCGCGATGCCGGGCGGGATGATGGGCACCGAGATGATGGGGACGATGATGCCCGCAATGATGGACGGGATGATGCCGGGCAAGACCCGCGGCTGCATGATGATGGCCGAAGGCATGATGAAGGGCCAGATCGACCTTGCCCAGATACGCAAGGCGCTCGCGCTGTCTGATGAGCAAGTGGAGCGGCTCAGGGCCGGTCAGCGTCCCTTCCAGAAGGAGACAATCCTCACGCTCGCATCCCTGAAAGTCGCGGAGTTGGAGCTGGCGGATCTCCTCGCGGCCGAGAAGGCGGACCTCGGCAAGGTCGAAGCCAAGCTCAAGGAGATAGAAGGGATGCGCACGAAGATACGCCTCGCCCACGTCAAGGCCACGGTGGCCGTGAAAGGGATCCTCAGCCTGGAGCAGATGGAAAAGCTTCAGGGGATGAGCGAGAGCGCACCGCCTCCTCCCGCACCGGCCGCGCCGCAGAAGGACGCTACCTCTCCAGCCGATTCCGAGCACGATCAACATCATTAGACTGATGTCCCTGTTGGGCGGTCTCGGCTTCGCCTACCGGCGGCAGGGGCGGGCTTGACAATGCGGAAGGGAGGTGGAGTTTGACGACAGCTGCAAGGCTGTACACGTGCCCGATGCACCCGGAGGTTGTTCAAGAAGGACCTGGTACCTGCCCAAAATGTGGCATGACCCTCGTGCCGAAAGAACCGACCTCCACGGCCCACGGAGCGAGTAGGAAGGAACACGAACCCGCAACTAACAAGTAAAGAGGAGAAGAAAAGTTATGTCACATAATCAATATGAAGGTTGTATCGAAGCCTGTAATAAATGCGCAACCGCTTGCGAACATTGCGCGACATCTTGTTTGCACGAACAAGACATCAAAATGATGGCGCGGTGCATCGAACTTGACCGCGACTGTGCCGACATCTGCAGTCTGGCCGCTCAATTCATGTCACGCGGCTCAACGTATGCAGCGAAACTTTGCGCTTTATGCGCTGAGATTTGTCAGGCCTGCGGTGATGAATGCGCCAAACACAAAATGGAGCATTGTCAGCGATGCGCTGAAGCCTGTCACAAGTGCGCTGAAGAATGCCGGAACATGGCAAAAAAATAATAACGACCAGCTATTGCAGATGACGACCGAAGCCAATCTGGGCTGGCAGAGCCCAGTTTGGCTTCGGGCTCAACTTCCTTCATGGCCTCATAGGCGCAGACGGTGAAGAAGGCAGACACCACGGACCGGGTGTGGTTGTCCCGGATGCCGGATTTCAGATTGGCTATTGCATCCACATCGCTTCTCCTGCGGGGGCTGACAAGGGAACCTCGTGAACCCGCCTCAGTACCAGTTCTCCACCCGAAGTCCTTCGACCCTGCCGAATTCGCGCACATTCCGGGTGACGAGAACCGCTTTGCGGGCGAGCGCGGTGCCGGCGATCAGGGTGTCGATCGGCCCGATGGGAATACCCCGACGCTCAAGCTTGAGGCGGATGTCGGCCGCGGACCTGGCCTCCTCGATGCCGATGGGTGCAACCTGGACCGTTTCGAGGAATGCTTCGAATTGCTTACGCCGCCGCAAGGCAGTACCTGCCTTGCCGATGCCGACTTCCAGCTCCCACACGACCAGCGAGGGGACGACGATCTCCCCAGGTGCATGGTTGAGCAGGTTCATCGAGACATCTCCTTCGCCTCGGAAAAAGTAGACGAGAGTGTTTGTGTCGAGGAGGTACATTTATATCCGCTCGCGGGGAATGTCCTTCCCCCGGCTGCGCCGGATCTGCTCGGCGTCGGGAAGGTCTTTCCACGTCCCGGCAAGAGAACGTACTTTCTCAGGCCATTGCCCTGAGAGTCGCTCGCGGATGATGCCGGCAATCCAGGCGCTCACCGGAGTGCGGCCGGCCGAGGCCGCAGTGCGCAAGCGCTTCGCCGTCGTGTCGTCAAGGTAAATAGTGACCTGTCCCATGCTCTGCCTCCTTCCGAGGATCCGTCTGCTCACAATTATATACATATGTGTCACGTCGTCAAACCGCATCGGTGAGCAACCGGATTGCCGTTATCCATATCCTCAGCTGGATCGCTTGTATCTGATCCGTCATGAAGTGCCTCCCGGGATGGGCTCCTCAATCACCGGCGGGTTGTCCGGCACCGCCCGGCGAAGCTGGAACCCCCGCCAGATGACGTAGAAGGCGGGGATCACCGCCAGCGTCAGGATCGTCAGCGAGATCAGACCGCCCCAGAGCGGCGCCGCCACGCGCTTGGCCACGTCCGATCCGACGCCGGTGTCCACCATCACGGGTATGAGCCCCACGATGTTCATGCCCACGGTCATCACGAGCGGCCTGACCCTCAGGGTGGCGGACTCCACGGCCATGTCGATGAGGTCGGCCATCGTATGCAGGCGCCCCTCCTTGCGCCAGGTCTCGTAGCCCTGGTCGAGGTAGACCATCATGATTGACGCGGTCTCGGTGGCGATCCCCAGCAGCGCGATCATGCCCACCCAGACCGCCATCGAGGTGTTGAACTCCATCAGGTACATCAGCCAGACCGAGCCGACGGCGGCGAACGGCACCGAGAGCAGCACGATCAGCGCCTGGGTCAGCCCCTGGAAGTTCAGGTAGAGGATCAGGAAGATCAGCAGCAGCGTCAGCGGGACGACGATCTTCATGCGCGCCTGGATGCGCTCCAGGAACTCGTACTGCCCCGTCCACTTCAGGTAGGTGCCGGGCAGGAGTTTGAGCTCCCGGGCGACCTTGAGCTTGGCGCTCTTCACGTAGCCGCCGATGTCCCGGCTCGTGATGTCCACATAAACCCAGCCCGTGAGCAGTCCGCCTTCGCTCTTGATCATCGGCGGCCCCATGGTGGCCTTGAACTGGCCGAGCTGTCCCAGCGGGATCTGCGCCGCGGGGGCCGATCCCATGCCGCCGTCCGCGCCCGCATCTCCCGACCCCATGCCCCCGCTTCCCGCCGCCGGCGCCCCGCCGCGCGCGGGGACGGACACCAGCACCCCGCGCAGCTTCTCGATGGTGTTGCGCAGCTCCCGCGGGTAGCGGACGTTGATCGTGTAGCGCTCGCGCCCTTCGACGGTCGTGTCGATGTCCTCGCCCCCGATGGCCGTCTCCACGACCCGCAGGACCTCCATCACTTTCAAGCCATACCTGCCGATCGCGGCGCGATCCGGCACGAAGTCCAGGAAGAATCCCCCGAGTTCGCGCTCGGCGTAGACCGATTGCGTCCCCGGGACGTCCTTGAGGATCCGCTCGAGATTCTCGGCGACGACGGCGATCTCCTTGAGGTCCTTGCCGAAGACCTTGACGCCGATCGGCGTGCGGATCCCCGTCGTGAGCATGTCCACGCGCGCCTTGATCGG
>JANOHV010000165.1:0-22708 GCA_031406795.1 Candidatus Rokuibacteriota bacterium | reverse complement strand
CTTGCGACTTTGAATCTCGGATACTCGTCGGCGTAGCTCTTCCCGCTGCTTCTCGATCATCCCGGCTCCTCCTTGTTTGGAGGCACCAGAATCACCCCTCAGCGCGTTGCCGACAAGACGGGGTAGGGCGAGGAGTTACGGTTCTGTGGGGGGACCGGTCGGGTGACCGCCGATTCTACCCGGATGCAAGAGGGCTACCGTTCAATGAGAAGAGGTGAAGGCCGGTTCCAAGGCGCCCGCAAACGCGCCTGCGTGCTAAACGCTACGTTCGATGGAAAAGAATAGCATTGAAAAGCATGATAAAATTGTGCCAGACAATGGAAGAGGTGAGGAAATGAAACTCATCGTTGAAATCGAGCGAGAAGACGACGGGCGATGGTTGGCGGAAATCGGTGAACTACCGGGTGTCCTTGCCTATGGCGTGTCAGAGGCGGAAGCTACCGCCAGAGCCCAGGCGCTCGCTCTTCGAGTCATTGCCGACCGGCTTGAGCACGGCGAACTGGATCCGAACCTTCAAAACATAACATTCGCTGCAGCATGAGCGCTCGGCCGAGCACTCGGGCCCGGCAAGTTCTCTCAGCCCTCATCCGAATCGGGTGGGAGATCAAACGCGAATCAGGGACGTCACACAAAGTTCTCAGCAAGACCGGTTTCTCACACTACATCTTCGCGTTTCACGATAAAGAAGAAATCGGCCCAAAGATGCTCGCCCGCATTTCTAAACATACCGGGCTGAAGCCCGATGATCTAAAAAACCATCGAACCTGGCGTTATAGTTGGCTGTCGCGCTTGCAAGAGGGCTACCGTTCAATATCTTGGGCACCTTGTTGGTCGTCCTCCTGAATCGGAGAAGGATACTGCCCAAGGCCGTAACCTGATCGCGAGTCAGGGCGCGGCGGTTGGTGAGCCCGGGACCAGATCAAGTGTTGAGGCCCGAAGAAATGATAGAAAACTGAGAGAAAGACGATGCCGGCAACTCAGAACAGGAGAGCGGAGGTGAGTGCATTGACGAAGCCAATGACGGAATATGGTGTCGGCCCCAGGTTCGCCGTCTATACCGCGCTTTATTGCCTTGTCATGGTGGCGCTGACCCGCTACTTCGACCCTCGCCTTACGATCACTCTCGTTCCATACTCGACGTTGGCAACGGCAGGCACCATTCTGGTCCTTTTGGGCATTCCGTTCTATCTCTTGTCCGTCCTGACGGTCATCCGCGCATTCAAGGCAAGACGACTCGTCGTGACGGGCACGTTCAGCATGTGCCGCCATCCCGTGTATTCGGCGTGGATTGTCTTCTTTGTTCCCGGCATTGCTCTCTTGCTGAGCTCGTGGCCGCTCTTGTCCGCTCCTTTTGTGATGTATCTGGTCGCGGTCGCATTGGTCAAAGAAGAAGAGGCCTATTTGGAAGTGACATTCGGCAAGGAATTCCAGGCCTACCGGAAGAAGGTTCCGGCCATTGTTCCTTATGGCTGGTTGAGAAAGAACACATGACCCGGCAGTCGCGTCCTGGAGGGGAAGGCGGTCGTCGGTGAGCCCAGCAAGGATCAGGGATGATCTGAAGGAGGCTCCTATAACAAGTGTCACGCAGCTGGGGTACTTGGGCCTGAGTGTCGGCAATGTCGACGAGGGGAGCGCTTTGCCGCCCAGATCCTGGGCCTGCAGGCAAATGGGCGAGACGCCGAAAGTTCGCTGTTTCTGCGGATGGATGAGCATCACCATCGTTTCATTGTCCATCCGACGGGGAAAGACGACCTGGCTTACATCGGGTGGGAAGTGGCCACCGAGGAGGCGGTGCACTCCATGGCGGCCCAACTCACCGCGGCCGGCGTGGCGGTCCGGCCCGGTGCACCGGAGGAGGCCGAGGCACGACGCGTCGCAGGGTTTATCAAATTCCATGATCCCAGCGGCATTGCCTCGGAAATCTTCTACGGACCGTTAGTGACGTTTGATACACCTTTCCAATCACCCCGTCCCATAAGCGGTTTTCAGACCGGTGAACGGGGGCTTGGGCACTGCGTCGTGTTCGTCGATGACTTCGACCGCAGCCTGCGCTTCTACCGCGACGTGTTGGGTATGCGGATCAGCGACTTCGTCCGCTTCTCCCTGGCGCCGGGCGAGACCGTGCAGGCGCTTTCTTGCACTGCAACTCGCGCCATCATACCTTGGCCTTCGCGGCGCTCCCTCAGGCTGCCGGGCGCCTGCATCACATCATGCTCCAGACCAACTCACTCGACGATGTGGGGGCGGCCTATTATTTGTGCCAGAACCTGAAGGTGCCGATCATGATGCACCTGGGAAGCATACCAACGACCATATGGTGTCGTTCTATCTGCGCACCCCGTCCGGCTTTGCCGTGGAGTACGGCTGGGGAGCGCGGGAAGTGGATGATCGCACATGGCAGGTGCAGGTCCATACCTCAGCCAGCATCTGGGGCAACAGCTGAGCTCACTCCGGACCTTGGGTGAGGGAGGAACACCTCGGGCCGGCAAGCGCGCTCGAGTGCATCCCGAGGGGGTATGGAGCCTCGCCGAAATGCGCCGAAGCATCCTGCGAGATGCGGTTGCATCCGCTCCAGGACGGCTGTACGATCTGAAAATGCGGGACTCACGGAATTGCCGGGTCTCTCTTCATCGACAGAGGCCAAACGACATGCTTGAGCTATATCACGGGAAAACTGTCACGTACGGTTCTGAGAAGGGCCGGGCGGAGCCGGTTAACGGCCCTCGGCCTGCTCGGTGCCTGCGCAAGATGGCGTTGACGGATCGGTTCGCGATCGCATTTAACAACGGAGGCTAAACCATGCTGCTCGTTCGAGAACTCATGTATTGCAAGCCGGGTAAAGTTCGGCCCCTCGTGGAGAAGTTCGTCGCCATGTCTGCGTTGATGGAGAAGGCAGGCCAGGGAAAGATGCGTGTGATGACCGATCTTGTGGCGGAGCGTTATTGGACCGTCGTGTCAGAGTTTGAGATTGAGAGCCTCGATGCTTTCGAAAAGATGATGTCAGGTCAGGGCGCAGCGATGGATGCAGATACGCTTAAGCAGATGGAGGAACTGATGAAGAGATACCACGATCTAGTCGAATACGGTCGGCGCGAGATCTACAAGCTCGAGAACTAGCCCCGGCGGCTAGCAGATCAACGGCCCAAGTACTGATTCGGACGATGCATTATGAGCCAATCGCGAGCTCTCTGCGCATTGGCCACGGTCGTTGGTGGAAGCCGGAACGGCGGACATCGTTGAGACGCTGGCAAAACCCTTACGAGGCCTCCGGTTGGCGTGAAATGAAGACGAGGTCTGGACGTTCAAAACAGGGAGGAAGACAGATGAAGAAATCAATCGTTCTCTCAGGAGACTGGACAGGCAACCACTTCCGAGTATTGTGCGTCGCATAACGATCTCGGCCTCAGTCACGGTGCCTGCGTGGCCTACTTCACAACCCACAATCTGGTCCCTCATGATGCGACCGTCTGCCGGAACGATGATATGCAGAGGCTGATTGACGCAAGCAACCACGGAGATTGCGTGAAGAAGCTGAAGGACCTGCACCGATATTCGGCACAAAGGAAGGAACAGAATGAACAACGGCCAACCAGGCGTTGTAGCTGACGATCATGCACGCCGGCAGCAAACGGTCTGTTGACCCGAAGGAGGGATAATGATCAAGGCGTACATCGACTACCGTGAGCCCAGCGTCATCGTCCATCTGATGCCGAATTGCGCCGACACGAAAGTTGGCTCCGACAAGAAGATCCGCCATGTCTTGCTCAACGAGGACTCGCTCTCGAAGGAACTTGCCGGATTCAGGGACAACAAGTATCGGTTCGCCGCCGAGTCAGGCCTGCACGACATGTGGCTCATTCTCGATCTCCAGGACTCGGAGTTCGAGATGGCGCTCGTCAGTCATCTGAAGCGAATCCTGGGCTTGATGTACGGCCCGCTCAGGAGCTGCGAGTTACGGGTGCATTGTCGCTAGGCGGTGCGCGCCAGGATCGCGCGCACCTCGTCCTCCGACACATCCGTCCACCGCTGGTAGGCGTCGGCGACCGCGAAGCTCCTGCCGGCGCGCACGTTCGCACAGAACACCTGATCGACGTGCGGCGCGAGACGCTCCAACGCGTCGAGATGTCCGGTCGGCACGGCGACGATCACGGCAGCGGCTCCACCCCGGCGCAGGGCCTCGACCGCCACCATCATCGTAAAGCCGGAGGCCAGACCGTCGTCGACAAGAACAGCCGCGACGGTGCGCAGATCCGGCATCGGCCTGTCCCGCCGCAGGGTGCGCACGCGCCGCGCCACCCGCTCCCGCGTTGCCGCAAGGCCCTCTTCGACCGTCTGCGGCGACAGACCGAGTGCGGCCACCATCGGCTCGTTCAGTCGCACCGTGCCGTCGAACGCCACCGCGCCGTAACCGGATTCGGTGTTCCAGGGCAGAAGGACCTTGCTGACCACCGCCAGTTCGAGGGGCAAGGCCAGCCGGCGCGCGATCTCGGCGGCGACCGGAACGCCGCCGGCGGGAATCGCCAGGACGATCGCGCCGGCCGGCAGCGCCCCCGCGAGCATGCCGGCGAGAACTTCGCCGGCGTGCGTGCGGTCGCGAAAAACCCGCGTGCGGTCACGCAATTCGGAAATCGTGGCGAGGCGCGCTGACGGACGCTCCATAACAAAAGTCTAGCAGATCGCGGCGGGTGGCGCATGCCGGCGATTTTGCTACCATACGACGATGGCCGCCCAGCGAAAATCGCCCTCCGGGGCCCGGTCCGGAGACTCCCGCTTCACGCCGGGCCGCCGCCGGCAGCGTCGTCCCCGCCGTCGCGGACGATGACCCGCTCCCTGATCCAGCCCACGAAACGCAGCCGCCCGAACTGTTCCAGGTAGCTGTACGCCACCGGCACAACAACGAGCGTCAGGAAGGTCGACGAGATGATCCCGCCGGTAATCGCCACCGCCAGAGGCTGGCGGCTTTCGCTGCCGACGCCGAGGCCGAGCACGACCGGCACCACCCCGGCGATCGTCGAAACCGCGGTCATCAGGATCGGCCGCAGGCGGGTCGCGCCCGCCTCCACCAGGGCCTCGTCGACCCGGTAGCCGCGGCCGCGGATCTGGTTCGTGAAGTCGACGAGCAGGATCCCATTCTTCGTCGCGATCCCCACGAGGAGGATCAGGCCCATCAGCGAGAACATGTTCACCGTGTTGCCGAACAGCAGCAGCAGGCCGAACGCCCCCACGAACGCCAGCGGCAGGCCCGTCATGATGGCGAGCGGCTGCGTGAAGCTCTCGAACTGGAACGCGAGGACAAGATACGTCAGCAGCACCGCGAGAGCGAAGGCGAAGGCCGCATGACGGCCGGTTTCCCCGAAGGCCTCGGCCCGGCCGGCGAAGCGAGTGCCGTAGCCTTCGGGCAGGATCTCGTCGGCGAGCGCCCGCACCTCCGGGAGCGCCGCGCCGAGGACCTTTCCGTCGAGCTTGGCGTAAACGGTGGCCGACCGGCGCCGGTCCGTGCGGTTGACGACGCTCGGACCGACCCCGACCTCCAGGGTAATGAAGCCGCTGGCGTCGACGAGGCGCCCCTCGCGCGACCGCACCCAGATCCGCCCCACGTCCTGAGGCAACTCCCGGTGGCGCGGAACCAGCCGCATCCGGATTTCGTGGCTGCGCCCCCCCTCCACGTAGTCGCCGACGTCCTGCCCCCCCATCAGCGCACTGACGGCTTCCGCGACGTCCCGCACGGCGACCCCCGCGTCGGCGGCCCGATCACGGTCGATGCGGACCCGCACCTCGGGCTTCCCCACGTCCAGATCGCGGGTGACCCCGACGTAGCCGGGCAGCCGGTCGAGGCGCTCCATGACCTCCCGGGAGTACCGGTCCAGCCCCGCAAGATCGGCCCCCATGATCACGAGCTGCACGTCCTCGCTGCGCCCGCCGGCGCCGAGCGGCGAGACGTCGGCCGCCACCCCCCGCAGATCCGGGAGCGAGCGCAGCAGCGCGTTGATCTGGCGCTGGATCTGCTGCTGCGTCCGACGCCGCTGCGTCTTCGGCAGCAGCGTGACGTTGATGTTCGCGTTCTGGGCGCCTCCGGCCCCGGCGAAGCTGAAGAAATGACTGATCTCCGGAATCTCCTTCAGCCGCTCCTCGACCCGGCGCAGCACCTCCTCGGTCTTCTGCAGCGAGTAGGAGAGGGGCAGCCGCAGCCTGACAAAGAAGCGCCCCTGGTCCTCGGCCGCCACGAGCTCCTTCCCGAGCGCCTGGAAAAGCAGCACGCCGACGACGAGGGCGCCAAGCGCGACCGCGAGCACGACCGGGCGGCGACGCAGCGACCAGCCGATCAGACGCCGGTAGTTGCGCACCGAAACCTCCTCGATGCGGTTGAAGACGCGGAACACCGGCGAGGTGCCCCCTCCCCCCTTCAGCAGGCGGGAGGCGAGCATCGGCACGACCGTCAAGCCGACGAAGGTCGAGGCGAGGATCGCGAAGGTCATCGTGACCGCGAACTCCAGGAAGAAGCGCCCGACGAGCCCCCCCATGAACGCCACGGGCAGAAACACGCCGGCCATTGCGACGTTGGTGGCCATCACGGCGAAGTAGACCTCGCCCGAGCCGTCGAGAGCGGCGCGCATCGGGCCTTTGCCGAGGCTGGTCCGGTGGCGATGGATGTTCTCGACGGTGACGATCGCATCGTCGATCATCAGCCCAATGCCGGTGATCAACGCGAGCATCGTCATGTTGTTCAGCGTGTACCCGAGCAGGTACATCCCGGCGAAGGTCGCGACGATCGCGGTCGGCACCGGCACCGCGCTGATCAGCGTGGTACGGAAGCTCTGCAGGAACAGCAGGATCGTCAGCACCGCCGCCGCCCCGCCGAAGAGCAGCTGCGAGCGGATCTCCGCGATCGACTCCTCGATGAAGCGCGTGTTGTCGGCGGCGACCTGAATCTGCATCCCCTCGAGGAGGATCCCGCGGATCTCCGGCAGCAGCTCCTTGACGCTTCTCGCGATCGCGACCTGGTTCGCGCCCGAGCGCGGGGCGATCCCGAGCGAAACCGTCGTCCGGCTCCCGTTGCGGTCGGTGAAGCGGGCCACCGAGAGGTTCTCCTGCCGCCCCGCCTCGGCGTACCCGACGTCGCGCAGGCGCACGGGCCGGCCGGAGCGCCACGCGAGGATCAGCTCGTTGAACGCCGCGGGCTCCGCCAGCGTGCCGATGGTGCGGATCAGATATTCGCGCTCCCGCGACTCGATCTTTCCCCCGGGCACCTCGGCGTGCTGGGCCCGGATCGCCGCGGCCACCTCCGCGACGGCGACGTCGTGCGCCGCGAGCCGCTCGCGGTCGAGCCAGATCCTGATCTCCTTCTCCCGGGCGCCGCCGACGCGCACATCGCCGACACCCTCGAAGCGCTGCAGCAGCGGGCGGACCTGGTCGACGGCGAAGCGCGTGAGCTCCTCGACGGGTTGCTCGCCGGTCAGGGCGAGCCAGAGGATCGGCTGGCCGTTCAGGTCCTGCTTGTCGACGATCGGCGCCTCGGCGTCATCGGGCAGCTGCCGCACCCGCGCGGCGACCTTGTCGCGCACCTCCTGCGCGGCGACGTCGACGTCCTTCTCGAGCTGGAACTCGATCGTGATCTGCGACCGGCCGGGCAGACTCTGGGAGGAGAGGTGGCGGATGCCGCTCACGCCGATCACGGCGTCCTCGAGCCGGTCGGTGATCTCGTTGTCCACCTCTTCCGGCCGCGCGTTCGGCCAGAGCGTCGAGACCGTGACGATCGGGTAGTCCACGTCGGGGTAGAGGGAGATGCCGAGACGGGACAGCCCGATCGCCCCGAACACGACGAGTGCACCCACCATCACGGTGGCCGCCACGGGCCGGCGGATGGAGAAGTGCGGCAGAAACATGGGCTACGGCTGGACGAGCACGCGCGCGCCGTCGCGGAGCGCGAATTTTCCTTCGACGATGACCTGCGCGCCGGGCGCCAGACCCGAGTCGAGCACCTCGACCCAGCCGTCGACGCTCTCGCCGGGTCGGACCGGCACCTTGCGCGCCTTGTCCCCTTCGACGACGAACAGACTGCTCGCGCCCTCCGCCGGAATCAGCGCCTCGGCGGGCACCGTCAGCGCCGACTCGCGGACCCCGGTGACGAAGGCGACGCGGGCGAACATCCCCGGGTTGAGCCGGCCTTCGGCGTTGCCTACTTCCGCCTTCACCGGGAAGGCGCGCGTCTGCTCGTCGACGCGCGGCGAGACGTACGAGATCGCGCCCGCGAAGGTGCGGTCCGCATAAGCGTCCACGCCGATGTGCACCGGCAGGCCGACGGCGAGCCGCTCCTTGTGCTTCTCCGGCACGGAAAAGGCGATCTCGAGCGGGTCGAGATCGACCAGCGTGACGATGCCCCCGCCGGCCGCGACGAAATCGCCGACGTTCACCTGGCGGGTCCCGGCGACGCCGTCGAAGGGCGCACGGATCGTCGCGTCCGCCAGCCGCGCCCGCTCGCGCACGAGAGTGGCCCGCGCCTGGGCGATCTCGGCCTCGGTCTCCTGCAGGTCGGTGCGGACGCGGTCGGCGCTCTGGCCTGCGACCAGGTCGCTCTGGCGCGCAAGCTCGATCTCGGCCTGGGCGAGCTCGGCCGCGCCCTCCTCGATCTCGGTCTCGATCGTGTCGAAGGACTGGCGGGAGACCAGTTCCCTGGCCAGCATGTCCCGGTTGCGCTCCAGGTCCCGGCGCCGGTTCGCGAGGCGCGCCGCGAGCTGGCGCACGCGCTCCTCCTGCTTGCGGACTTCGGCCTCGGTCAGGGGCTGGTTGCGCTCCAGGTCCCGGCGGCGGTTGGCGGCCCGCGTCGTCAGCTGCAGAAGCTGGGCCTCCAGTCTGAGGATCTCCGCTTCGAGCTTGCGGGCGTCGAGTCGGGCGAGGACCTCGCCCCGCCGCACCGATCCGCCCTCGGCGAACAGTATCTCGATGACGGTGCCGCCGGCCTCGGAACGAACGGTGACCTCGCGCCCGGAGCGCAGCGTCCCCACCTGGTCCAGCCGCGTCTCGACGCGGCGCGTGACCGCCTCGGCGACCACGACGGGCACCGTCGGCGAAGCGTCGCCGCCCCGCGGCCGCGCGGAATCCCCCTCGACGGGCTTCCCGCACGCGGTCAGCAGCGCAGCCGCCAGGGCGGCGCGGGCAAATCGCGCAGAAAGGATCACGGCGGCGTCCCGCGCATTCGAGCGCGCCGCAAGAAACCGCGTGTTCTGAAATGGCGGCTCTTCGGACTGCCGGTCCGGCAACTGCTCATGCTGAAAGCTACTGTCGGAGCGAGCATTATGCAAGCGCGGAGAAGCGGGGCCCGCAAAAGCTTGCGCTTGCCTCGCTGCCCGGCGGTGCGCATACTTTCACCCGATGAAGACCGTCGCCTTCCACACCATCGGCTGCAAGCTCAATCAGCACGAGACGAACGACATCGAGCGCCAGTTCTCCGAGCGGGGCTGGCGATCGATCGCCTTCGGCGAAACGGCGGATGTCGTCATCGTGAACACCTGCACCGTGACCGCGCAGTCCGACGCCCGCTGCCGCGCGGCGCTGCGCAAGGCCCGGCGGGGGTCGCCGGCGGCCACGCTGATCGCGACGGGCTGCCTGGCCCAGGCGCAGCCCGGCGCGATCGGCGGGATGCCGGAGGTCGACCTCGTGCTGGGAAACCGGGAAAAGGAAGCCGTCTTCGACCATCTCGACGATCGGGGCCGGCCGCGCGCCGCGCGCATCGCCGCTGGCGGCCTCGCTTCGGGGACGAGACCGGCCTTCGCGCTGGTCACCGCGTTTGCCGGGCACACGCGCGCCTTCGTGAAAATCCAGGACGGCTGCGACGCCGGCTGCGCTTACTGCATCGTCCCGCTGGCGCGAGGGCCGAGCCGCAGCCTGCCCGCCGACGTCGTCCTGGCCCAGGTGGCGAAGCTCGTCGCCGCCGGGTACCGGGAGCTGGTGCTCACCGGCGTGCATCTGGGCGCCTGGGGCCGCGACCTGAACCCCTCGCGAACTCTCGCCGCTCTGCTCACGCAGCTGCTCGCTCTCCCCGGCCTGGAGCGCCTGCGGCTCTCCTCCCTCGAGCCGACCGAGTTCACCCCCGAACTGCTCGACCTGCTCGCCGCGTCGCCGGCCATCTGTCCGCATCTGCACATCCCCCTCCAGAGCGGTTCGGCCGCCGTGCTGCGCTCGATGCGCCGCCCCTACGCGCCGGCGGTGTTCGCGCGAGTCGTCGAGCGGCTGGCGCGCAGCCTTCCCGACCCCGGCCTCGGCGCGGACGTCATCGCCGGTTTCCCGGGCGAACGCGAGGAGGATTTCGAGGAAACCGTGAGCCTCATCCGCTCGCTGCCGCTGACCTACCTGCACGTCTTCCCGTTTTCCCCGCGGCCCGCGACCCCCGCCGCCGCGATGGCAGACCAGGTGCCCGCCGCGGAACGCGGCCGGCGCGCCCGGGTCTTGCGCGAGCTCGGCCGCGAAAAATCCCGGGCCTTCCTCGAGCGGCACGTCGGGCGCACGGTGCGGGCGCTCATTCAGGGGCAGCCCGGGGCGAAGCGGGGGGCGACTCACGGCTTGACGGGGAACTACCTGACGGTTTACGTTCGCGCAACGCGGGAAGAGGTTGGCGGTTTTCGCAATCTGCTGGTCACCGCTCACGAAGGGGGAAAGCTTCATGGGGAGTTTTGTGCCTGACGCACGAACGTCTTCGCTGCTGATCCGGGCGCTGCGCCTTGCCGCCGCTGCGGCGCTCGCCATGGTCGTCGCCGCCTGTGCGACCAAACCGGCGGGACCGCTGCTGCTGCATCCGGTGCCGCCGGGACTCGACAACTACTCGCTCGCGCAAGGGGCGATCGTCTTCGCGGGGCCGGAGTTCAGCGTCTCGGTGCGCCCCTGGGACTACCGCCTGATCGCGGAGGAATTCCGCCGCTCCGGCGAATTGTGCCCCTTCGGCGACGATGACGAGGCGGTGGGCCGCTTTCTGTTCTTCCGGGTGCTCTTCGAGAACCGGTCGACGCGAACGCTCGTCTTCAACCCGATGCGCGCCTCGCTGCTGCGCAAGGGAGAATCGCCCCTGATCCCGATGGAAAACTCGGATCTCTTCGCGTTCGCGGGGGAGGAAGTGGCCGGGGCGGAAGCGCGCGGCCGGGCCTTCCGCCGCGTGAGCTTCGACATCACGGCCACCATCCGGCCCGGCCAGACACTCGAGCGCTACCTGGTGTTCCGCTCGCCTCCCGAGGCGATCAAGCAGGTCGTGCTCGAGATCGACGATCTCTGGCTGGACTCGAAGAGCTTCGATCTGTTGTTCGTCTTCGAGGCTTTCCCGGGAAAATAGCCGCCGGGGCGCATCAGGGCCTCCCCAGCGACCCGGGCTAACGGAAGATGGCGCCCCAGAGAAACCAGAGGCCAAAGCCAAGCAGCAGCAGCCCCGCGCAGAAGTAAATGCGGCGCGGCAATCGCCCCGAACCCGAACTTCCCCGCGCGAGCGCCACGGTCACCAGCCAGTACCAGCCGATGTCGCACGCCCAGTGCACGAGGCCGAAGAGGATCAGCCCCGTCAACCCCCAGCCGGCCGCCTGCACGACGAGCGCCGCGCCGATCGTCGCCCACCAGATGAAGAAATACGGGTTCATCAGTGTCGCGAGCGCTCCGGAGGGGACCGCGCGGTACGGCAGGTTCACGGCCCCGGCGGTCAGCTCCCCGCGAGCGCGCACGATCCCCGCGCCGAGGTAAATGAGCATCGCGCCGCCGAGAAGGCCGACGGCGAGCGTGAAGGCGCGCGAGGCGAAGAACGTCCCGAAGCCGAGCGCGATCAGCGCGATCAGCGGCATCTCGACGAGACCGTGGCCCAGGCCGGTCTTGAGGCCGGCATGCGGCCCCTCGGGCCCCTTGGCGATGGTCACCGCCAGCAGCGGCCCCGGCACGATGACGCCGGAGAGCGAGATGACCGCCACGCTCGCCAGGAACAGAATCAGCCCCGTGTCAAGCATGCTGCGGATCAGTTCGCTGTATCATCGATTATTACCTTCTGAATGCGCAAGTTGCTCAAAAGGGTCCAGGTGCAAGGCGGGCGAGTCCTGAGGAATGAGGCGTGCTGCTGCACGCCGCAGTGACGAAGGGCGAAGCCCAACGCCGCAGATGGGCCCTTTTCAGCGACTTGCGGGTGGTGCGCCCGGCAGGAATCGAACCTGCGACCCCAGCGTTCGGAGCGCTGTGCTCTATCCCCTGAGCTACGGGCGCGATGCAATCCAACGAGGCGCACTATGCCCGAAGCGCACTCAACCGTCAACAGCGCCGCCGGAGCGAATGGCCGGGGTGTTGCACACCGGACGGGAAAGGATTACAAATTAACGCATCGACCGTCGACAACCATCACCAACGGGAGGCAAGCGATGACGTATGCGGCCAAGGACTATGCGAAGCTCGTCGGCATGGCCGGGTTCTCGGAAACCCTGCTCAAGAACCACTTCACCCTCTATCAGGGCTATGTGACCAACACCAACAAGGTTCTCGACACGCTCGCGGCAATGCTCAAGGACGGCAAGGTCGCCGTGCCGCCCTCCCCCGAGTACTCCGAACTCAAGCGGCGGCTCGGCTGGGAGTTCAACGGCATGCGGCTGCACGAGCTGTACTTCGAGAACCTCGGCGGCACCAAGCCGTTGTCGGCCTTCCCGGCCGTCGAGAAGAAGCTGGCCGCGGCCTTCGGCAGCGCCGCGGACTGGGAGAAGGATTTTCGCGCCGCCGGCACGATGCGCGGCATCGGCTGGGTCGTGCTCTACCAGGACGGCGAGCGCCTGGTGAACTTCTGGGTCAACGAGCACGACGTGGCCAACCCCGCCGGTTGCACCCCGATTCTCGTGATGGACGTCTTCGAGCACGCGTTCATGGTCGACTACGGCCTCAAGCGCGCGGATTATGTCGAAGCGTTCATGAAGAACATCAACTGGGAGACGGTCGCGAGCCGCTTCAAATAGTCCGGTTGCCGTCGGGTCGAAGCTTGTCGCCCCGGGGGGCGGGTGTTAGACTTTGCCGCGCTGCGGGGTGCGGCGGGGGGTGCCACGGTGAATAAGCAGATCGAGAAGATCAACATCCTCTTCGAGACACTCCCGTACATCCGCAAGTTCGCCGGCACTACCGTCGTCATCAAGTACGGCGGTCACGCGATGGTCAGCCCCGAACTCCGGCAGCTGTTCGCCGAGGACGTGGTCTTTCTCAAGTACATGGGGATCAACCCGGTCGTGGTCCACGGCGGCGGCCCGCAGATCGGCGCCGTCATGGAGCGCATGGGGCTCAAGCCGCGCTTCGTCGACGGCCACCGGATCACCGACGAGGAAACCATGGACATCGTCGAGATGGTCCTCGCCGGCAAGGTCAGCAAGGGCATCGTCTCCGAGATCCAGCGGGCGGGGGGCAAGGCGGTCGGCCTCTCCGGCAAGGACGGTTTCCTGCTGCAGGCGCGGCGCAAGAAGCTGAAGGTCGCGCGCGCCGGCTCCGAGGAATCCGAACTGATCGACATCGGCCTGGTCGGCGAGGTCACGGCGGTCGACCCCGACGTGATTCGCGCGCTCGAGGAGTGGGACTTCATCCCGGTCATCTCGCCGATCGGCGTCGACGCCGAAGGGCTCACCTACAACCTGAACGCCGACACCGCCGCGGCCGCCGTCGCCGCCGCGCTGAAAGCGCAGAAGCTCATCTACCTGACCGACTGCGAGGGGGTCCTCGACAAGGACGGCGCGCTGCTCCCGACCCTCGACCGCGCCAAGACTGCGAAGATGATCCGCCAGGGAGTGATCACCGGCGGGATGATCCCGAAGGTCAACTACTGCCTGCAGGCGCTCGAGGGCGGCGTGCAGCAGACCCACGTCATCGACGGGCGGCTCGAGCACGCAATCCTGCTCGAGATGTTCACCGAGCGCGGCATCGGCACGGAAATTCTCGAAAAGCAGCTGTGATGATAAGTCCGACACCGCGCCAACAACGGAACAACGGGAGGAACCACCGATGGGCGATCACACCTTTGCCGCAACCGACCAGAATTTCGAGCAGGAAGTCCTCAAGTCCGACGTGCCCGTCCTGGTCGACTTCTGGGCCGCCTGGTGCGTCCCCTGCAAGATGATCGCGCCGACGCTCGAGGAGTTGGGAGCGGAGTTCGCCGGCAAGGCCAAGATCGCCAAGGTCAACGTCGACGAGAACAAGGCCACCGCCGGCAAATACGGCGTCCGGGGCATTCCCACGCTGCTGCTGATCAAAGGCGGGGAAATCAAGGAGCAGATGGTGGGCGTGCACTCCCGTCAGGAGATCGCCCAGATGATCACGAAGAACCTCTAGGGCCGGTCGCACGTGGCGAACGACTCCTGGACCGAGCGGGCCGCGCGGGTCCTGCAGGACAACTACTACCCCGCGCGACTGACGCTCGTGCGCGGCGAGGGCTGCCGCGTCTTCGACGACGAGGGACGCTCCTATCTCGACCTGATCGCCGGGATCGCGGTCAACAGCCTCGGCCACTGCCACCCGGCAATCGTGCGGGCCATCCGCGAGCAGTCCGCGACCCTGATGCACGTCTCGAACCTGTATCGCAACCCGTGGTCGGTGCGACTGGCCGAGGAGTTCGCCACCCGGGTCCCCGGGAGCCGCGCCTTCTTCTGCAACAGCGGCGCCGAGGCCAACGAAGCCGCCATCAAGCTCGTGCGCCGCCACGCGCACTTCAAGTACGGCCCCGCCCGCCACGTCATCGTCACCGCGGAGGCCTCGTTCCACGGCCGGACCTTCGCCGCGCTGACCGCCACGGGACAGCCGAAGTACTGGGAGGGCTTCGAACCGCTCGTCCCCGGTTTTCGCTATGTCCCCTACGGCGATCTCGCCGCTCTTGACGCCGCCGTCACCGACGATGTCTGCGCCGTGCTGCTCGAGCCGATCCAGGGGGAGAGCGGCGTGCGCGTGCCGCCGCCCGGGTACCTCACGAGGGCCGCGAAGCTCTGCTCCGAACGCGGGGCGCTGCTCGTGTTCGACGAAGTCCAGACCGGCCTCGGGCGCACCGGGACGTTTCTCGCCTGCGAAGCCGATGGCGTTCTTCCCGACGTCGTGACGCTCTCGAAGTCGCTGGGGGGCGGTCTCCCGCTCGGCGCGATGCTGGCCCGGGGCGAGGCGTCGTCGGCGTTCGTCCCCGGCTCGCACGCCTCGACCTTCGGCGGTAACCCGGTCGCCTGCGCCGCGGCGCTGGCCTTCCTCGAGACGATCGACGCCGACCGGCTGCTCGATCGCGTGCGCGAGACTGGCGACTGGTTCATGGAGGCGCTGCGGCGGCTTGCCATCCTGCAGCCGAAGATCACCGGCGTGCGCGGCCGCGGGCTGCTCATCGCCATCGATCTTGCCGTGCCCGCGAAAGAGGTGGCGCTTGCGGCCGAAGCGCGCGGCTACCTGATCAACGCCGTCCAGGAGAACTCCCTGCGGTTCGCGCCGCCATTCATCGTCACGCGCGAGGAGCTGAGCGGCTTTCTCGCGGTGCTGGAAGAGATTCTGCACCGGGAATGAAACCGATCCTCGCGGTCACGATGGGCGACCCGGCCGGCATCGGCCCGGAGATCATCGTCAAGGCGCTCGCCTCACCCCGACTCTGGCGTGCCTGCCGGCCGGTTGTCGTCGGCCGCCTGCCCGTGATGCAGGCGGCAGCCCGCGCGAGCGGCAGCAGCATCGAGTTCCAGCCGGCCGGCGCGGCCTTCCCGACCGCGACGCGCTCGCGCTGCCCGCTGGTCGAGACCGGCCCGGAGCGCGACCGCATCCCGCCGTTCGGGCGCGCGGGTGCCGTCGGGGGGCGCGCCGCGATCGCGGCCATCACCGGGGCGATCCGCCTGGCCCTCGATCGGCGCGTCGACGCGATCGTCACGGCGCCGATCAGCAAGGAGGCCATCCGGGCGGCGGGGAGTCCGTTTCCCGGGCACACCGAGATGCTCGCCGCCCTCACGGGTGCGAAGCGGCATGCGATGATGCTCGTCGGCGGTCCGCTGCGTGTGAGTCTGGCAACCATTCATGTCCCGCTCGCGCAGGTGCCGTCGCTGATCACCGCCCGCGGCGTCCGTGAAGTCGTTGAGTTGACCTGGGACGCCGTGCGGCGCCTGGGCCTGCGCCTGGCCGACTCGAAGATTGCCGTGTGCGGCCTGAACCCGCACGCGGGAGAGGCCGGGATCATGGGCGACGAGGAGCGGCGCGTGATCGCGCCCGTGGTGCGGGCGCTGGCGAAAAAAGGTTTGCCGGTGAGCGGCCCCTACCCCGCCGACACCATCTTCTTCCGCGCCGCGCGCGGCGAGTTCGCCGCCGTGGTCGCGATGTACCATGACCAGGGGCTCGGGCCGCTGAAGACGCTCGCCTTCGACACGGGGGTCAATCTGACGCTCGGCCTGCCGATCATCCGCACCTCGGTCGACCACGGGACGGCCTTCGACATCGCCGGCAAGGGTCTCGCCAGCGCCGAGAGCCTGCTGGCGGCGGTGGAACTCGCGGCGACGATGGCGCGCAACCGGCGACCCTGATGGGGTCCCTGCGCGCGAAAAAATCCCTCGGCCAGCACTTCCTGCGCGACCGGGCCGTCCTCGAGCAGATCCTCGACGCGGCCGGACTCTGCCCGGAAGACAGCGTCCTGGAAATCGGCGCCGGGGACGCCACGCTCACCGCGCCGCTGGCCCGCGCCTGCGGCCGGCTGATCGCACTCGAGACCGACCAGCGCCGCATGAGCCGCCTGCACGAGATGTTCCCCGCCGGCGGCAGCGTCGAAATCGTCGCTGCCGACATCCTGCAATTCGACCTGGGGACCCTCGCCTCCCGCGCGCCGTTGAAGTGCGTCTCGAATTTGCCTTACAACATCGCGACGGCCGTGCTGGAGCGTCTGCTTGCGCGGCGCGGCATGTTCACGCTGCACGTACTGATGTTCCAGAAAGAGGTCGGACGGCGCCTCGTCGCCGGGCCGGGCGACCCCGCGTACGGTTCGCTGTCGCTGGCGACGCAGTACCGCGCCGAGGCGGCGCTCGTCTGCACGGTGCCGCGCCGCGCCTTCGTCCCGCCGCCCGCGGTCGAGTCCGCCGTGGTACGGCTGGTGCCCCGCGGCGAACCGCTGCTGCCCCCGGAGCAGGAGCGGACGTTCGAACACCTGCTGCGCGCGGGCTTCGCGTACCGGCGCAAGACCTTCCTCAACTCCGCCGCGATCTCGCCCCGGCCGATCACGCCGGAGGCGCTCGCCGTCGGCCTCGCGGCGCTCGGGCTGACGGAGCGGGCCCGCGCCGAAGAGATCCCCCTCGAGGGTTTCCTGCGCCTCGCGACGCTCCTCACACCCGGGGTGGTATGATCCCGTCCATGGAAAATCCCGAGGACTTGCCGGTGGTCGACCTCGTCCCGCTGGGCGGACTCGGCGAAATCGGTCTGAATTCGCTCGTCGTCTCGTGTGCCGGCAAGTGCATCCTGATCGACTGCGGGCTGATGTTCCCGGAGGAGGAGCACCTCGGCGTCGACGTGATCCTCCCTGATTTCACGTACCTTGCCGAGTCCGGGGACGAGTTGATCGGCGTCGTGCTGACCCACGGCCACGAGGACCACATCGGCGCCCTCCCGTATTTTCTCGACCGCTTCGACGTCCCGATCTACGGCACCCCGCTCACCCTCGAACTGGTGAAGGAGAAGCTGCGGGAATTCGACCTGGAGCGCCAGGCCCGCCTGATCGTCGTGCGCGACGGCGAGACGATCCGCCTCGGCGACTTCACCGTCGAGACCATCCCGGTCGCGCACAGCATCCCCGGCGGCGTCGGTCTCGCGATCGACACGCCGGCCGGCCTGATCGTCCATTCCGGGGATTTCAAGATCGATCCGGCCCCCGTGGACGGCCGCGGGACCGACATCGCGCGTTTCACCGCCCTCGGCGACCGCGGGGTGCTCGCGCTGCTCGCCGACAGCACGAACGCCGAGCACGAGGGGACCACGCCCTCCGAAAGCTCGCTGCTGCCGGCGTTCCGGGAGATCGTCTGCGCCGCGCCCGGACGGGTGATCGTGGCGACCTTCGCCTCGCACATCCACCGCATCCAGCAGATCGTCGACGTCGCCCGCGAAGCCAGACGCCGCGTGCACCTCGCCGGACGCAGTATGGTTTCGGTGGTCGGCATCGCCTCCCAGATCGGTGCGCTGCGCCTCCCGTCCTCGATGCTCGTCGACGCGGCGGAGTTGCGTTCGCTCGCACCGGAGAAAGTCCTCCTGCTGACGACGGGGAGCCAGGGCGAGCCGCTCGCGGCGCTCTCGCGCATCGCCGTGAACGATCACAAGCAGATCACCATCCGTCCCGGCGACCGGGTCGTGATCTCCGCCCGGGTGATCCCCGGCCACGAGAAGGCGATCGCCCGCACGATCAACCACCTCTTCCAGCGCGGCGCCGACGTCTTCTACGGCCGCGACGCCGGCATCCACGTCTCCGGCCACGGCAGCCGGGACGAACTGCGGGCGCTGATCCGGGCGGTGCGGCCCCGCCATTTCATACCGGTCCACGGTGAGTACCGTCATCTGGCGCGGCACGCCCAGCTCGCCGAGGAGGCCGGCATCGCGCACGAGCGGATCTTTCTCGCGGAGGACGGCGACCGCATCCGTTTCTGCAACGGGGCCGGCTCCCGGGCGGGAAAGGTCAGCGCCGGGCGCGTGCTCGTGGACGGGAAGGCGCACGGGGACATTCACGACGCGGTGCTCAAGGATCGTCGCCGGCTCGCTCAGGACGGCATCATTTTCGTGATCATCGGGGTCAACCGGCAGACGGGCGAAGTCGTCGCCGGCCCGGACATCGTCACGCGCGGGGTGGCCTTCGCGGGCGAGGAGGCCGCCTTGATTGCCGAGGCCCGGGAGGTCGTCGCCGCGGTGCTCGCGGAGACCGGCGCCGAGGTGCTCACCGAGTGGGGCGAAGTCCAGATCAAGGTGCGCAAGGCGCTGCGCAAGTTCGTGGACCGGCGGCTCGAGCGGCGCCCGCTCATCCTCCCGACGGTCATCGAGATCTGAGCCGTGCGTTGAAATGGGCCCGGATCCCGACTTGGACAACACCTCTCGGCCCCGTGCAGGCTGCGGGGTCCTGACGCTGCGGACCGTCCATCCAACTCGACCATTCGCTTCATTGTCGACTGGCAGCGCCCTGCGTTCGGTGCTCACGGTCTCGTTCGGCCCGCGATCGGATCGCGCGCCGGAGAAGCGAGGCTTGCACTTCCTCATTGTGCTCACTTCGTTCCGCCGACGGAGACCTCCCCTCCGCGCCACCCCTCCGCCCAACGGGTATTCCAGGGTGGCAAGTTCCCGAAGAGCGTTCCAGGAAAACGTGTTCGGCGGACGTGCAACTGCCTCCGGGTGACGGCGGGTCCGCGCCGGTCGAGATTCCGATCGACGGCGTCCTTGACCTGCACACCTTTCACCCCCGCGATCTCCGCGACCTCGTCCCCGAGTATCTCGCCGCATGCCGGGAGCGCGGCATCCTCGAGGTGCGGATCATCCACGGCAAGGGGGACGGGACATTGCGGCGCACGGTTCACGCACTGCTCGAGCGGGACGCCGGGGTTCTGCGCTACGGTCTGGCCGGAGCCGACGCCGGCAGCTGGGGGGCGACGCTGGTGACCCTCGCCCCCGGGGCCGGACTCACTCCTTCACGCTGAAACGCACCCTCGTCGCCGGCACTTCGATCCGCGCATCGCCGAGTTGCAACGCTTCGATGATGTGCAGATGATCCAGCAGGCGCTTGTACCGGGTATCGGACATCCGCTCGAACTCGAGGCCGGCCATCCACAGCGGCGCAACTTCCCTGGCCCACCGCACCCGGGCGACGACCTTCAGGTCCTCGGGATCGCCTTGCGCCACGAGCAAATGCAGGCCAACCAGCAGAAGCTGGCCGGGACGGATCGTCTGGTGCAGATACAGCCCGAGGCCGCCCCGGCCGATGCTCGCGAGGTAGGCGCCCTGCGCAGCGCCGCCCTGCACCACGACCTCGACCGGCCCCATGGCGCTCAAGCGCAAGTGTCGGCGATTTTCAATGCCGCCGGTCATCCGCACACTCCACGATACGGGTGATGGTAGCAGATCTCGGCGCCGGCGGAAATCAGGCGGCGGTGTCCCGGGAGGCGACTGCCGGCGCCTGCTCCCGGAAGGCCAGGTAGCGCCCTGAGGCGCCCTCCTGTGCCAGCCGGCGGATCATCGCGGCCTCTGCGCGGTTGCGTGTCATCTGGGCGACGACATCGTGGTCGAGCGCGCCGCCCAGATTCGGAGCCATCCTCTCGTGGTGAAAAATCGTTTTCCGGTGCTGTTGTTGCCGCCACGTCCGTGCTACCTTAAGGGAGATATGTAACACCGCCGGGGAAGCAGCGTAGTATCAGGCGTGACTCGGAGGGAGGGCGCGTGAAACAAAGAGCGATCGAGGAGCACGAATTCCCCGCGACCGGCCGCAGCGCAGGCACGGCGTCTCTCCCATGAGCTGCTACGAAGCCGACCGCCTCGACCGGTTGTCGTACCGGGACTCGCCGGCGCATCGCCTGGACCCGCGCGCCAAACTGCTGGCAACCCTGGTTTTCGTCGTGGCGGTCGTCTCGTTTCCGAAGTACGAGGTTTCCGCGCTCGTGCCGTTCGTATTTTTCCCGCTCCTGCTCGCCGGCGTCGGCGGCATCCCCCTGGGGCTGATCCTCCGGCGCGTGGCGATCGTCTCGCCTTTTGCGATCATGATCGGCTTGTTCAACCCGCTGCTCGACCGCGCGCCCGGAGTCCTGCTCGGCCCGGTCGCGCTCAGCGCCGGCTGGGTCTCGTTCGCCTCGATCCTGGCTCGCTTCGCCCTCACCATGAGCGCGGCGCTCGTGCTGACCGCGACGACGAGCTTTCCCGCCCTCTGCCAGGGTCTCACGGCGCTGCGGGTGCCCCGCGCATTCGTCGTGCAACTGCTCTTTCTCTACCGCTACCTTTTCCTCCTCGCCGAGGAGTCCGGGCGTCTGCGCCGGGCCCGCGATCTGCGCGGGATCGGCGCCCGGGGGCGCACGCTGCGCGTCGCCGCCGCGGCGATGGGGGTGCTCTTCACCCGCACGCTCGACCGCGCCGAGCGCATCTACCAGGCAATGGCCGCCCGCGGCTTCGACGGCACGATCCGCCAGCTGCGCACGCTGCACTTCCGCCGGGCGGATGCGTTCTTTCTCGCCGGCGTCGCCGGCGGCGCCCTGGTGTTGCGCCTGTTGCCCGTGACGCTCTGGCTTGGCGCCCTCGGGAGCCCGGGGACGGTTCGATGAGCACCCCGGCGCTCGAGCTGCGGGGGCTCACCCACCGCTACCCCGACGGGACGGACGCTCTGCGCGGGGTCGACCTCGTCATCGCCGCGGGCGAGACGGTCGGCCTCGTGGGCCCCAATGGCGCCGGAAAATCGACGCTCGCGCTCAACGTTGTCGGTTTCCTGCACCCCGCGTCGGGCTCCGTGCGCGTCTTCGGCACCGAGGTCGGTCACCCGACGCTTCAGGAAATCCGCCGGCGCGTGGGACTGGTCTTCCAGAGCCCCGACGATCAGCTCTTCATGGCGACCGTGTTCGACGACGTGGCGTTCGGGCCGCTGAACCTCGGCCTCCCCGAGGACGAGGTGCGCCGCCGGGTGACCTCGGCGCTGGCGGGAGTGGGCCTCGCCGGGCTCGAGTGCAAGTTCCCCGGCCACCTCTCCGGCGGCCAGAAACGCTCGGCGGCGCTGGCCGGCGTGCTCGCCATGGGCCCGGATCTGCTGCTGCTCGACGAGCCCTCGAGCAACCTCGACCCGGCCGGGCGGCGCGCGCTGATCAGGCAGCTCGCGGCGCTGCCCCAGGCCAAGCTCGTCACCACCCACGACCTGGAGATGGTCCTCGACCTCTGCCCGCGCGTGGTGGTGCTCGACGCCGGCCGGGTGGTCGCCGACGGGCCCGCACTCGACATTCTCTCGGACGCCCCCCTGATGGAACGCCACCGGCTCGAAGTCCCCTACTCGCTGCGGCGGGACCACGAACACCGGTTCATCGTCGCGGGAACGCGGCACGAGCGGCAGCACGGCGGCGCCGGCGGCTGAGCCGCGCGCCGCCGGGGTGCGCCGCAGGCCACTCGCCGGCATTGACACCCGCACCGGTGGTCACTAAGATCGCCGCGACCATGACGAAGATCCGCAAAGTCCTCGTTGTCGACAACAACGCCACCATTGTGGAATTGGTTTCCGATCACCTGACCCGCGCGGGGTACGAAGTCTCGAAGGCCTTCGACGGGCTCCAGGCGCTCGACCGTCTCGTCGAGACCAAACAGCTCCCCGACGCCATCCTGCTCGATCTGATCATGCCGCGTCTCGACGGCCAGCGCCTGACGCGCTTTCTCAAGATGGACGAACTCTACGCCGCAATCCCGATCATCATCCTGACCGGGATCGCCAGCGAGGACGAGGGCACCATCCTGGCGTTCGGCGCCGACGCCTACATCGCCAAGGGGCGAATCGAAGACACGATGAAGCACATCTTCGAGACCTTCCGCTGGCTCGAGAACCGCGCGACCGCGGGGGAAACCCGCAACGTCGTGCTCGGCGTCGAAAAACTCTACCCGCGCGAGATGACGCGCGAACTGCTCCACATCAAGGGCCACCTGGACACCATGCTCGCCATGATGGAAGAGGGCGTCGTCGAGATCGACCAGGACCAGCGGATTCTCTACGCGAACCCCGCCGCCTGCCGGCTGATCGGGGGCGCCGACC
>JANOHV010000144.1:0-2132 GCA_031406795.1 Candidatus Rokuibacteriota bacterium | reverse complement strand
GCCGCCCTGGGCGACCGGCACGACATGATCGAACGTGAGCTCGGCGCTGGGGAGCAGATCCGCACAGTACTGGCACGTATGCTCGTCCCGCGCGTAGATGTTCGCGCGCGAGAACGGGACGTAATCGATCTGCCGCTTGATCTTGATGTAGCGGAGCAGGCGGATGACCGATGGAAGCTTGAAGCTGAACGAGACCGACCGGACCTCCCGGTCGTACACAGAGATGACTTCGACCTTCCCCTGGCACCAAAGGGTGATTGCTTTCTGCCAGTGGACGACCTTGAGCGGCTCGTACGTGGCGTTGAGAAGGAGCGTCTGCTCCATAAAGCTTGAGTTATTCTAGCCGATAATCAGATCAGCCCCATGAGTCGCCTGGCCGCTTTCATTTTTGTAACGGCGGCCGCGACCTCCACAGGCTGCGCCACGACGGGGGCGACGCCCCGGCCCTTTCCGACCCCTGGCCGGGCTTCTCCGCCGGCTCCTGCGGCCGGCAGCCGTGCGCCAGCGCCATCACGGCCCGCAGCGGGCCCGGCGATGGGCTACGGCGTCGCCGGCACGGCTCTCTCCTTGCGCGGTACCCCCTACCGCAACGGCGGGAACGATCCGGCCGGGTTCGATTGCAGCGGGTTCGTGACCTACGTCTTCGGACAGAACGGCGTCGCGGTGCCGCGGACGGTGAACGACCAGTTCCGCGCCGGACGGCAGGTCACCGGGCCGCAGCTCGAGCCCGGCGACCTGGTGTTTTTCAGCACGGTCAGCAAGGGGGCATCCCATGTCGGGATCGCGATCGGTGGCGACGAGTTCATCCACGCGCCGAGCGGCGCGGGGGCGGTGCGGGTCGAGCGGATGAGCGCGTCGTACTGGGCTACGCGGTTTGTCGGAGCGCGAAGGGTTCTCTAGCGACACGGCGCGCCGCCGCGCCGGTGAACTGCCGCACGTGCAGATCGCCTTCGGTGTAGAGCGCGGGCTGCAGCGGCCGCTTCAACGGCTCGACTTTCACTCCCGCCGTCGACTCCACCGGTAGCGCCGTGCACGGCTCCATGTAGCGCTGCGGGAACGACGGAAAATTCTTGAAGGTCGTCGCCGTCACGCCGCCGTAGCGCGCCTGCAGGGTCGCGAAATCCCACTTGAGAAACTCGTACAGCGCCGGATCCGGGCTGGTCGCCAGATAGTCGCGCGTCATCGCGGCGACATCGTCGTAGAACTCGGGTGCGTGCGTGCGCGTCGCGCGCGTGCCGTCGGCATGGGCAAACTGCCGCAGACCAGATGCGGCCGGATCGATGTGGTAGAGCTCGTGGATGATGGTGTCGAGCTTGGCGACCCAGGGTTCGACCTGCTCGTACATCTCAGCCTTCCAGGATCGTTCGAGCGTCTGCTCGCAGAACCGGGGCAGCACGAACGAGATCAGGTACTTGATGCGATTCTTGCCGACGCGCACTTCCGGGGTTTTCGTGACGAACCATTCCGAACGGCGGGTCAGCTCGCCGGTCTCGCGGTCCTTCCAGAAGTAGTAGCCGGGCTCGGTCTCAGGCAGGGTCAGGCAATGACAGGTGGCGAAAGCGCCTTCCGCCTCGGGCCGGCCGAAGCGGCCGAACACCAGCACTTCACGCAGGTCGATAAAACCCAGCGCGGGCGTACGGGACACGACGTCCTTCATCAAGAGCGCAATGCGCTCCGTGTAATTGATCATAGCGACACACATTCGGACTCGAGAAGGGGCTTCCGCCCGCACTCTAGGCCGTGCCTGCTGCTGGGAGCTGCTTAACTGAGAAGATGTGACTATACGGACTGCGGTGCGAACCTGTCAAGGTCAACAGGGACAGGTGTTTATTGCCCAGCTCCGCCCGAACCTCTCGGGGGCATCGGCGGCACGGGGGTGCCGGGAAGGGCCCCGGGAAGGCCCTGATTTGGCAGGGGAACGAGGGCGGGTGTCGCTGGCGGCTCGGCGACGGCCGGCTCGGCCACAACCGGCGGCGGGTTGACGGCCCCCATCCGCCGCATGATCATCTGCTGCCGCCGGCGCAGCCTCGCGCTGGGGCTGGCGGGATTCATGATGTGCGGATTGGCGATCGCACCGGCCAGCAGGGCCGATTCCGAGGCGCTCAATTCGGCGGCGGACTTGCGGAAGTAGC
>JANOHV010000139.1:0-21991 GCA_031406795.1 Candidatus Rokuibacteriota bacterium | reverse complement strand
CGTCGGCGCGGCCGGCATCGGCGACCGGGTCTCCTTCACGGGGGGCGACTTCACCGTGGACGAACTCCCCGGCGGCTTCGACGTTGCGTGGCTTTCGCACATCCTGCACGGCGAAGGCCCTTCGATGTGCCGCGCGATCGTCGGCAAGGCGGCGCGGGCGCTCGAGCCCGGCGGGCTGCTCCTCGTGCACGAGTTCATCCTCGACGACTCCAGGACGAGCCCGGTTTTCCCGGCACTTTTCAGTCTCAACATGCTTGCCGGCACCGCCGAGGGGCGTTCGTACTCGCTCTCCGAGCTTTCGGCGATGCTCGCCGGGGCCGGGGCCCGGGACGTGCGCCTGCTCCCCTTCACGGGCCCCACTGAGTCGCGCGTCCTCGCCGCGACGGTTTAGCAAGCCCATGCGGCGCCTGATGGTGAGCGACGAATTCCTGGAGTTCCTGGAGCCATTCCTGAAGCAGGATCCGATCGCGAGCTTCGCGGGCAGTGCGTGGCGCTGTGTCCCGCCAGGGCGATAACCCTGGAAGCGGGAGAGATCATTTTCGAGCGGATTGGCGACTGTAACAGACTCTTGCGCTCCTCGCGGGCCTTCGCGATCCCCGATTTCCTGGCCGTTGCGTAACAAACCTCGCCGAAATTGATCATGCTCATGCACAATTCGACACGACCCGCCTCCGCGGAATCCAGCAGGGTGTCAAGGAGAGTCTTGGGTCAGCCGCGCCCTTCTGGAGCTCGGCACCGTATCGTTCGAGAACTTCCCCGCAGACCGGACCCTGCTGCCCCGAACGGAGTCCTACCAGACGTACAATCCCCGAGTGCGGGTATCCGCGGACGATTGCCAGCTCACCGAAGTCCTTGTCGACGGTGACGAGGATCCTGCCCTCAGCGTGAGAGCGCGAAAGGATTTCTTCATCCCCGGGATCCCTGTCCCAATCGGCGGACCAGATGACATCATGACCAGCCGCTTCAAGGGCATGCCGGGCTACGCCCGAAACGCAGGTGTCGAGGAGGAGCTTCACGCCCCGACTTTGAGGGAGAGCGGCTCGATTCGCTCGTGTCCGACGAGTCGGTGAGCGTATGCCAGGCAGGCACGAATGTCATCACGCTCGAGCCAGGGATAACCCTCGAGGATAGTCTCCGGAGTGTCGCCGGCAGCAAGCATTTCCACGACGTGCTCCACGGCAAGACGACGCCCCCGAATAATAGGCTTTCCCCCGAAGATCTTCGTGTCCACGGTGATCCGATCTAACAGTTCTTCCTGTGCCATGCTGTCCATTCCTTTCCGGTGCCTGCAAGTCCAGGCACCCGATGCTTCCTATCTTAGGCTCGGAATCACCCACTTTCAATCACCCCTGCACAGCCTGGAAGGCGGCCACGCGGTGCTGCGCAGCTCGGGGTGCCGCCGTACCCCCTTGTGCGGTGAATATGGGTTATAATAACCGCAAGAGGTGCGGTGAATGACAAAGTATATCCATGAACTTCCGGATTGGCCTCGATTCCGCTGGAGTATGCAGGCGTTGGCGCAGCGGCTTGCTGACGTGCGTCACAAACAGGGTTATCTGCTTGGGCGTATGCAGGCACTGGGGTTTTCTCTGCGCGCAGAGGCTGTGCTTCAAACGCTGACACTCGACGTCTTGAAATCCAGCGAGATCGAAGGGGAGGCGCTCGACAGGGATCAGGTCCGTTCGTCCGTGGCCCGACGTCTTGGCGTTGATGTCGGGGCTTTGGCGCCTGGAGACAGAAACGTCGACGGTGTTGTCGAGATGATGCTCGATGCCACGCAACATTATGAAAAGCCGCTCTCCAAAGAAAGACTGCTCGGCTGGCACGCCTCTTTATTTCCGACAGGGTACAGCGGCCTGAGAAGAATCAACGTCGGCACCTGGCGCGACGACGCCAAAGGGCCGATGCAGGTCGTATCAGGACCTGTCGGCCGCGAACGGGTGCATTTCGAAGCACCTGCTGCCGCACGGCTTGAGCAGGAAATCACCGCCTTCTTGGACTGGTTCAACCGCGACGATGGTACGGACCTCGTACTGCGTGCCGGCATTGGCCACCTTTGGTTTGTCACCATCCATCCTTTTGATGACGGCAACGGCCGTATCGCACGCGCGCTTGCCGACATGATGCTGGCCCGATCCGAGGGGAGCCCCCAACGCTTCTACAGCATGTCCGCGCAAATACGCGTTGAACGGGACGCCTACTATGGCGGCCTGGAGGAGACACAGAAGGGAACGCTGGATATCACCGTGCGCCTGGAGTGGTTCCTGGCCTGCCTCGACCGTGCGCTCGACGGCGCGGAGAGTACGCTTGCGGCCGTACTCAGGAGGGCCCGTTTTTGGGAATCTTCTCAAAGTGTCCCGTTCAATGAACGGCAACGCTTGCTCCTCAATAAGCTGCTCGACGGGTTTGACGGCAAGCTGACCTCTTCAAAATGGGCCAGGATAGCGAAGTGCTCACAGGACACTGCACTACGTGACATCCTTGAACTCGTGAAGCGCGGCATCCTGATAAAAGACCCCGCTGGCGGCCGCAGCGCCAGCTATTCGTTGAAAGAACTGTCGTAGCGGCGCGGCAATTCAGGTTGTTCCCTTATGTGCTGGTCTTATGTGCGAATCCTGCTGGGCGCACCATGTTTTCAAACACTTCCTCAATCAGCCTTGGCCGGACATTCACCGTGATCTGTTGGCGCTGGTTGTCCCGGAATCGCCGTTTGTAAGCCGGGCTCAGGCGGGTCGTTCGGGGTCGGAAACGAAGTCGAACAGGAATGCCGCCGGGCGATCGCCGTAGAGGTCAACGTACTCCTTCACGGCAGATGCAATGCGTCCGAAGTCGTCGGGCGCAAGTCCGGAGGAGACCACCAGGACCCCCTCGTGGGGTTCGCTCCGGCCAAACAATTCGCGGGTGAGGATCAGGTAATCGTTGCGGTTCCTGGTGACGACGCACCGCTTTTCGGACGCCGCGTATTCGAGCTGCTCACGGTCCGAAAGCCCCTGGCGGCCAACTTCGTGGACGCTGACTGCGTCTACGCCAAGCTTCCGAAGAGCCTGCGCGATCCTGGGACTGAGATCCTCGTCGAGGAGCAGCTTCACCTGGCGCGCCTGCGCGCAAACGGAAGCTCGTCATTTCGGCCGGCCCCGTCCTGCGCGTTGTTTCGCCGAATAAGATCTTCAATCTCCCGAGGGTACGTCCGACCGTAGCCGAGCGCGGCGAGGATCTGCCGCTCGGAAAGCCAGTGGTACGCTTCGCGGAGCCTCCGCTCATCCTTGCCCAATGTCAGGAAGGAGGAGATCACCTCCCAGATCTCGATTCCGGTTCCTTCGATCCGAGCCCGCCGCCCCGCGGGTCCGTCGGCGAAGACGACGCCGGGACATCGCCGCGCCTTTGTCGCTTCGCAGAGCATCTCGGCTGCCAGCGCTGAAAAGGTGGTGCGCTGCCCTGCCGAAAGTCGTTCGATGTCGGACGCCGTCTCTGGATCAACCCGGATGCTCTTCACCGCACTGCTCATCTCGTCATCTCCTTGATGCTGTTGTATACATCAACATACGTCAACATTTTACTCTGTCAAGGCCAATCGAAACCCATTGTCGAACTCCGGCAAGCCTTCGCGACTTCGACGTTACCTCTGCCCTGTGCTCCAAGGGTCGCTGACCATCATCGACCCTGGCTCCTGCTGCAGGCCCAGGCGATGATCGCGGGGTCGCGGGCAGCGTCTGGGCAGAGACGCTCCATGCGGGGTACTGGAGGGTTGAGCTTGACGGGCTGCACTTATGACACTACAGTGACTACATTATGGGCCAGGCAACCGAACGGGAGATGAAGCCAATGCAGACCGCTGTCGGCATCAGGGAAGCCCGGCTCAACCTCAGCAAGCTCGTGAGGCTCGTGCAAGGCGGGGCGCAGATCGTCATCACGGATCGTGGACGCGCGGTCGGCAAACTTGTACCGATCGATGCCAGAGAGAGCCGCCTCGAGGAGCGCATCTCGCAGCTCCGGCGGCAAGGGAGTATCGGCCCGAAGCCCCCGCTCTCGCGGATTCCGACACCACTGAAGCACGGCGGCGACGCGGCCCAGCGACTCCTCCGCGAAGACCGGAATCAGGGTCGGTGAGTTCCCGGCGCCCGATAGTCCTGTACTGGGACTCATCCGCGGTGCTCTCCGCCCTCGTGCATGAGGGTCACTCCCAGGAAACGCTCAGGCGATTACGCGCTCCGGGCCACCACCTGATCTCCTCGCTCGCGCTTGCCGAGACGCACGCGGTGCTCTCCCGGATGTGCCGGGACGGTCTTTTCGGCGAGGAAGAACTACCACAAGTCCGGGCGAATCTTGCAGCCGGACCGTGGGAAAAGGTCTCCGCCACCCCGGACACCGGGCTTGTTCCCGCGCTCGCCGACCGTCACCGTCTCAGGGGTGCCGACCTCTGGCACCTCGCGCTCGCGGTCAGCCTCAGCCGCGACCTGCCGGAGTTGCGGTTACTCACCTGGGATGCGCAACTGCGCACGGCCGCAACGGCTGAAGGATTGTGACCGGCCGCTGACCTTATGCCCCTCTAAAGATCCAAAGCGTAAAGCCTTAGGCTCTCTATCGTCGGTCGATCAAGAGACCATGTTACTCACCGCCAGGGCTTTTCAGAACAAAGAGTGCTGTGCTTCAAACGCTGACCCTCGACGTCTTGAAATCCAGCGAGATCGAAGGGGAGGCGCTCGACAGGGATCAGGTCCGTTCATCCGTGGCCCGACGTCTTGGCGTCGATGTCGGGGCCTTGGCGCCTGGCGACAGAAACGTCGACGGTGTTGTCGGGATGATGCTTGACGCCACGCAAAATTATGAGAAGCCGCTCACCAGGGAAAGACTGCTCGGCTGGCACGCCTCTTTATTTCCGGCAGGGTACAGCGGCCTGCGTAAAAGCAATGTCGGCGCCTGGCGCGACGACGCCAGAGGGCCGATGCAGGTCGTATCCGGACCCGTCGGCCGCGAACGGGTGCATTTCGAAGCGCCTGCCGCCGCACGGCTCGAGCAGGAGATGACCGCCTTCCTGGACTGGTTCAACCGCGAAGATGGGACGGACCTCGTACTGCGTGCCGGCATCGCCCATCTTTGGTTTGTCACCATCCATCCTTTGGATGACGGCAACGGCCGTATCGCACGCGCGCTTGCCGACACGATGCTGGCCCGATCCGAGGGGAGCCCCCAACGCTTCTACAGCATGTCCGCGCAAATACGCGTCGAACGGGACGCCTACTATGGCGGCCTGGAAAAGACACAGAAGGGAACGCTGGATATCACGGAGCGGTTGAAGTGGTTCCTGGCCTGCCTCGACCGTGCGCTCGACCGAGCGGAGAGTACGCTTGCGGCCGTACTCAGAAAGGCCCGTTTTTGGGAATCTTCTCAAAGTTTCCCGTTCAATGAGCGGCAACGCTTACTCCTCAATCAGCTGCTCGACGGTTTCGACGGCAAGCTGACCTCTTCAAAATGGGCCAGGATAGCGAAGTGCTCGCAGGACACTGCACTCCGCGACATCCTTGATCTCGTAAAGCGCGGCATCTTGACAAAAGACCCCGCCGGCGGCCGCAGCGCCAGCTATTCCTTGAAAGAGCTGTCGTAGCAGCGCTGGACTCCTGATCCGTAGGCCGCAGGTTCGAATCAGACGCCGATCACCGTGAACGCGTTGGCACGTGCCGCCATGGCGAGTGCGGAATCATGGGTCGCCATGACAAGTGGTTCCCCTTCCAGTTCGCGCCAGAGAAGGGCAGTCGCAAGGCCGATCAATGGTCCTGAGGCATTCGACCTTGAGAAGCAGGCTCTCGACTCCTCGTATGATCCGCTCAAATTCACCTGGGCGGAGGAGGGGCGAGTGTCCGTTGATTCCATTCACTACTGGGCGAGCCAGTCGATAGAGATGTTTTTTTCCAGACGCCGGAATTCGGGATGGCCGGTAACCAGCCGGGCCTTGCGGGTGATGGCCAGGGCGGCAGCGAAACAATCGGCATAGGCGATAGGGTGCCGGGCCTTCAGTCCGGCCGCTGCCATGGTCTGCGCACGGTCGGGGGCGATCAGGGAGATGGGAAGCTGATCGATGACGCTGATCGCTGCGTTCCGGCCGGTCTCTCCACGGGATCGCTGCAGAGCGTAGAGTACCTCTCCCCAGTTGATGAGGCTCATGGCGAGCGAGGTACGGCCCTTCTCGGCTTGCGCGAGGATGTACTGGACGCGTTCCGCTCCGGCCTCATCCTCGAAGTAGGCCAGCAGGGCGAAGCTGTCGAGAACGAAGACGCCGCTCACCGTCCGGCCTTCTCCCTGCGCAATTTCGCGAGGGCCTTGAGTGCCGAGTCACCGCCCTTGAAGATGCCGCGGGCCTGACGAACAGGATCCGCGAGGAGCGGGACGACAATGATCTTGCCCCCCTCCTCACGGACCTCCACGCGGGAGCCGCCGGTGATGCCGAATTTCGCCCGGATCGGCGCCGGAATGACGATCTGTCCCTTGGGGGTGGCAGTGACGATGGCCATGGAGCACCTCCTGTTGTAACTAATGAACAAAGATATAACTTACGACTATAAAGTACAACACGAAGTAATATAGTGCAACTTGAACTGGGCGTAGGAGTCGAATGTTACCTTTTGAGTGTCATGAACGGTCAGCAATAGTGCCTTGATCCCGATATATGAAAGCTTTTGCCGCCACATCAGAGGCGCGTCTGCGTGAGCCGCGCCGGTTTCTCCAGGTGGTCGCCGGGCCGCGGCAGGTCGGCAAGAGCACCCTCGTCCTGCAGGTCCTTGGCGCAATCGGCACGCCGAGTGCTTACATCTCGGCCGACGAGCCCACACTGCGCGATCGTGCATGGATCACCCAGCGCTGGGAGGAGGCACGGGCGGAGGCGCGACGCGCTGCTCCTCTCCCGCGTGGACAAGCCAGCCCTGCTGCGGCGTGTCTTCGAGCTCGGATGCCGCTATTCGGGACAAGTGCTCTCATATACCAAGATGCTCGGGCAGCTGCAGGATGCCGGCAACACGACGACGCTTGCGCACTATCTGGAACTGCTCGCGGGCGCCGGGTTGCTCACTGGCATCCCCAAATTCGCGGGGCAGGTCGTTCGGCAGCGGGGTTCCAGCCCCAAGCTGCAGGTGCTGAATACGGCGCTGCTCACCGTGCAGGCTGGGCTCACTCTTGATGAGGCGCTGGCCGACCCGGCGTTTCGGGGGTGCCTCGTGGAGTCGGCTATCGGCGCGCATCTCGCCAACTCGGCGGCCATCGGCACGTGCGAGGTGTTCTACTGGCGCGAGCTCAATCGCGAGGTGGACTTCGTCGTGCGCGTCGGCCGGCAGGTGACGGCGATCGAGGTCAAGAGCGGGCGTGTCCGCGATTCGCAGCCAGGCATGGCGGCGTTCACGGCCGCCTTCAAGCCGCAGCGTACGCTGCTCGTGGGCGGCGCCGGTATGTCGGTGGAGGAGTTCCTTTCGCAGCCGGTGGAGGCATGGGCAAAGAGATGAGGAGCGCCAGCTCGCTATTTCTCCCGTGACCGCCACGACTTGAACCATGGTGACCACTAAGCTATAAGAAACTGACCGGCGTCGCTGCTGCGCTCCGATTGCTGGTAACCATGAGGCCGGACTGGCTGGTCACCATGGCCGGAATACGCAGTCTGACGAAGGGCGCGGACAGGAAGAATCTCTGAAGCGATTCTCGTTGCCATTCGCTTCATGATGTGATGCAATAGTCTCGTCATGGCGACGCTCATCTGGCAGCACGCCGACTGGACCGAATTCCGCTGGGACGCCGCCGTCCTTCTGCCTCTGCTTGGGGAGTGCCGCAAGCGCCAGGGCAAACTTCTCGCGGAGGTCTCCTCGCTTGGGATGGCTCTGGCCATGGAAGCCCAGGCTGAACTGTTGACCGATGAGGCGATCACCACCGCCGCGATCGAGGGGGAAATCCTCGCCCGGGAATCGGTGCGTTCGTCGGTCGCGCGTCAACTCGGCCTGCCGACCGCCGGGCTCTCGACTGACCGGAGCGCCGACGGCCTGGTCTCCGTGCTTCTTGATGCCACCGCAGATGCCGCGTCTCCCCTCACAGCGCAGCACCTGCACGGTTGGCACGCCGCACTGTTTCCGACAGGCTATTCGGGATTCACCAGGATCCGCGTCGGACGCTGGCGGGGTGAGGGGCCGATGAGGGTCGTGTCCGGGGCCGCCGGTCGGGAGCGCGTGCACTACGAAGCGCCGCCGGCGAGAACGGTGCCGGGGGAGATGCGCACTTTCCTTTCATGGTTCAATCGGCATGAGCCCGCGGCGGATGGCTTGATCCGGGCCGCCGTCGCGCACTTTCGATTTGTCGCGGTCCATCCGTACGAAGATGGCAACGGGCGGCTGGCCCGGGCCCTCACCGACCGTGCGATCGCGCGCGATGACCGCCGGCCGGCGCGCTACTACAGCATGTCGTCGCAGATTATGAAGGAACGGCTCGATTACTACGCGGCGCTCGCTCGCTGCTCCAACGGCGAAGGGGACCTCACCCCGTGGCTCGCGTGGTTCCTCGGCTGCTTCGGCCGCGCGATCGCGGCCTCGGAGCAGCGGCTCGCCGTGGTTCTCGACAAAGCGCGTTTCTGGCGGCGCTATGCCGGCCTGCCCCTCACCGAGCGCCAGCTGAAGGTGGTCAACCGCCTCCTCGACACGGGAAGAGGCGGCTTCGAAGGCGGGCTCACGACACGCAAGTACGTTGGCATGACCGGTGCCAGCCGTGCTACGGCCTTCCGCGAGATAGAGAACCTGCTGACGCGCGATATTCTGCTGAGGCGGCCGGGCGGGGGCCGGAGTGTGAGCTATGATCTGCGCTGGGAGGTAGTGGAAGTCTGATGGCCGACCTGGCGGATTGAGGTCAAACCCACCGCCGAGAAGCGCTTCCTCAGGCTCGGAGAATCAACTTCTGCACACCCAGGTTCGCGCACTGACTGGGGTGTTGCACGGCGATTATCGGCTGCGTGTCGGCGGTTGGCGGGTGCTGTTCACACCGAATACGGAGGAGAGGTTCCTGTATGTCTTCGCCATCGTCCCGCGCGGTGAGGCATACCGGTAGTGAGGCGGCTATCCTCCGTTTCAACTGTTCAAATCGTCCAGAAATTCCGAGGCTGATTGAAAAGTTCAGATCATCTTGGCTTTCCCGCACACAGTTGTAACATAGTGATGTTATATCAGATTTCTTCTTCGCGCTCGAGGAGCAGCACCCGATTGCCCTGAAGGTCTGGGAAGAGCAGGAGATCGTCACTTCAGTCATCGTTCTCTTCGAGATCGAGAAGAAACTCCTCGGCGGCCGCCTCCGTCGCTGGCCAACGATCATGGCGGATCTCCGACTCGCCGTTTCGGCGATCGGTCTTGATGAGGATACCGCCAGGCATGCCGCACGAATTGGCAACAAGTACGGCCTGCCGGGTTTGGACAGCCTGATTCTGGCGACCCTCCTCGATGCGAAGATGAAGCGCCGGGGTCCAAGACGCTATACACCTTTCAACTCGGGTGCTACGGCAGCAGCGTGTAGGGATTGCCGTCCTTGCCCATGATGATCGAGAAGTGGCGCCGGTCCGTGGTGAGGATCGTCGTGATCTTCAGCCGTTCCACAGCAGTTCTTCGTGCTTTTCCGCGATGTCGCCGCGCCCGCTGCTGCCGATACCCACGATCGAGAGTTTCCGCTTTTTCTTCTTCCGCTTCTCGCGGACATAGAGGGCGGTCGCCTCCCGGACGACCGAGGCGAGGGTCTTGCGCTCCTCGCGGGCGATCTCCTTGAGTTCGTCCATGTGCTGCTCGTCGGCGAAAAGCGTGGTTCTCTTCATCGGGCATCCTCAGGGTTCACGGGATGCATATATATGCTATATGCATTTATGGCAACGACTTGTGGATGACGTATGAAGATTCGAGGGGAACCACCTCCCGGCGATTAACGTCGACGTCCTCTGCGGAATCAGCACGGCACGGCTTCATTTGTGGCATCATAGCCCCATGGTCCCAGTCACGAGCGCACCAGTAGTCCCTCCTGCCGAGGTGATCGCCGCATTCTGCCGCAAGTGGCAGATCGTCGAGTTCTCCCTCTTTGGCTCCATCCTGCGCGGCGATTTCACCCCTGACAGCGATGTGGACATCCTCGTTGACCTCGCCCCGGACGCCCCATGGAGTCTCTACGAGTGGACCGAGATGATCGAGGAGCTTCGCGGAATCTTCGGCCGCGATATCGACCTCGTCGATAAGTCGGGTCTGCGCAATCCCTTCAGGCGGCACGAGATCCTCAACCATCGTGAAATCCTCTATGCAGCCTGAAAAAGCGGACGCCGCTTACCTCTGGGACATGCTCGACGCGGCGCGGGCCATCAGCGAGTTTGTTGCCGGCAAGACACTACACGACTACCTGAAGAGCAGGCTGTTGCGCGGCGCTGTCGAGCGCCATGTCGAGATCATCGGTGAAGCGGCGAACAAGGTTTCCGCGGGATTCCAGTCGAGCCATCCGGAGATCCCCTGGCGCAAGGTCATCAATCAGAGAAATGTGCTGGTTCATGAATATGGCGAGATCAAGCACGAACTCCTCTGGCGCGTTGCCACCGAGCGCATTGCCGAGTTGATCAAGATGCTCGAGCCACTCGTCCCGCAAGCTCCCGGTGACAAAGGGATGTAGACTCCTTCACCCCGCGCTCACCCACCCCGGCGATTCATCTCGAACATCTCCGCCTCCGTCTTCTGGAACTGCTGACGACCAGGTGCAGCCGCCCCACCCGCGCCTTCCCCGGTGCCGTCTACGGCTCGAGCAGGGAGAACCCCGTCGCCGGGTCGAGCTCGCGCCGGGCGCCGGTCCCCAGCAGCTCGACGAGCACCGCTTCGCCGACCGTCCAGATGTCGATGCCCGGGCGGGTGCAGCCGGCAACGGCCGCGCCGCCCCGCCCCAGCGCGGCGTGCAGATGCAGCGACGGCTTCCCTTGCGCGTCGGGGAAGATCGTCCCGACCCCGGCGATCTCATGGACGCCAGCGATGCGGTGGATCATCGGGATCGGGGGGAGGGCGGCGCCGTCCTCCGGGCCGGTGACGATGCGGCTGCCGTCATCGGCGCCGCCGAGCACCACCAGGAAGCCGCAGGCGATCCCCTGCTCCACGGCGAGCCGCTCGATGGCGTCGGGCAGGCGGTCGCCCGTCTCGAGACGGACGACGAAGACGCGGCCGGTGCGGGCTTCGGAGTAGCGCATGGCCAGAACGTATCATGCGGGCGGAGAAAGGCCAATGGCGCTGGTGGGGGGGCAAAGGCCCATGAATACCAAATCTGGCGAAGGGCTGAACAGCAAGGAGGGGCATGTGGTAGGCCTTGGCGTGAAGGAGGGTGCGCTGGGTGTCGTAGGAGACGCGGACTTTCACGTTCTGCAGGCGGGCGAGCCACTCCACCGTAGGGGGATCGGGGGCGCCCATACAGGAGGTGGTGATCACCCGGACCGGGATGCGGCGCGCGCGCAACTCCTCGAAAGCCGGGATGAGCAGGCGCAGACCCGACCACTTGATGAACGAGACCAGGATTTCGACCTAGTCGGCGGAAGCCATCTCCGCCGTCCGCACGAGGATGACGTTCGAAATGGCGTGCGCCATGCGGTCACTCCGATCTTCTCGGCAGTCGTGACGTCATGAGTCCGGCCTGATTTTGCGTCCGTTGGGGTCAAGCCCTAAGAACAATGCCATGAGGAACTAGCCCGAGTTTACCACCCGCTCTATTCAAATCCCGAGTTCTGCCCGTAGCCGTTCCGGCACCGCCTCCGGCAGCCGCCAGTGGACGGTAATCGGCGTTTCGCCTTCCCAGTCAGTGAACGCCACGTTGCCGCAGTAAAGGAAGGGGGAGGCCCCACCGCCTGGAATCTTGCCGCTCTTTCGGATGAACAGGTGAACAGCAACTCCGCGGACTTTGTGATCTCTGATGAGTTGACCGTGGTTGCTTGCCTGCGTCGTGCGATTCTGGCTCTTCCATTCAAAAACATCAGGTGAGAGAAAACGATCGAGATATTGGAAATCTGTGCCCTTGCCACTCTTATCCACGGTGACCAACAAAAACAGATGCCCCTGGAAACTGGCGACGAAGCCGACGTTCCAAACAGCCACGGAGAAGGGGAACCCGAAGAGTTTCGGAATCTCCTCGCGCGAATATCGCCGCCAGATTTGCAGTTGGCCCTCCCGCCGCCCGAGTGGTTTCATCCTCCATCCCGCCTCCGTCTTCTCCAACCGTACCTCATGCCTGGTCCCGGGCAATCCGGCCTCGGGACCGAACCATCCCCGCAGGATGCCGGGCAGCTGATTCTGCGCGTTGTCCGGCTGGCGGACGACGTTGAGGGCGACCTTGACGAAGTCCGCGTCGAAGGGAATCCCGTCGATCTCGAGGGGCGTCGGACCGGACGGCAGGTCTGGGTGGCTCTCGCGGTCGGGGAGGCGGAGGATCGGCTTGCCGCCCGAATGCGATACTTTGCAGACGAATCCGACTTCGTCGTCGGGTTGGCGCTCGTGCCGCTGAAGGTAATTGGCGAGCCGCCAGTCGACGATCTCGCGAGTCAGCTCCTGGAATGCCGTCCTTTCCGCCGGCTCAGTCGGGAGCTTAGATCTGAAGACGCCCCCTTCATACGCGAAGTACGGTGTGCCTCCCGTGCCACTGCCGCCGACCCAGGCGGCGATGGGATTCTCCTCGAGGAGCCGCCGCAGGCCGTCCGTCTGGTCGACTCTGGGTCCGAGATCGTCGCGCAACAGGTGGTTCCGGGATGCCAGATGCGCGACGGCGTCGCCGAGTTGCTCGATCCCGATCTCGCCGGGGAAGCGGTATTAGCAGGCATCGAGGCGATGAAGCCGAGCCAGGATCCGTGCCGGGGCCGCATCGCGCGCGGGGTGTAGCCGTCGTGGAAGGCCTCGATAGCCGCGGGCGCAGGCCGTGCAGTTCGACGAAGTCCTCGTAGTAGCGCCGCAGGGCGTCCGTGGTCGGCGGCCGGACCAGCCCGCCGAGGATGTCGATGGTCTCCAGCTCGTACGTTACGAAGCACCCGGGGGCGATCTCGATGGGGCCGCCGCGCGCCCTCTCCAGCAGGTCGAGAACAGCCTGTTCCCCCGGCGGCAGGCCGAACAGGGTCCGAGGCTTGAGCAGGTCTCGCCGGACGCCCTCGACCAGGTCGCAGCGGTAGGCGAGGTTCTCCTGGCAGAGCGCGAGCAGGTCGCCCCCGTCGGTGCGCTCCGGCGTGGCAGTGAGGCCGAGGAGGAACCTGGGGCGGAACCAGTCGATGAGGCGCCGATAGGTCGCGGCGGCCGCGTGGTGGAACTCGTCGACGACGATGTAGTCGAAGGCGTCGCGACTGAAGCGCTCGAGGTGGGCGGTGGGCGACGAAGAGGATCCGGCGATACTCGGGGCGGTTCGAGTCGAAGGCGCTGAGCCAGGTCTTGCCGAGGCCGGTCGCGAGGACGACGAGCCCGGCGGTGTTTCCGTCGGCGCGGGTTTTCTCCAGCGCGGCGAGCGCTTCGAGCTGGACCGCGTGCGGCGGGATGACTGCCTGCGGTTCGAGTTCGACATCGACGGGCGGGGCCGCGGTCTCCGGCCGGGGGGCGATCTTCCTGCGCTGGCGGTAGCTGTCGACCCACGCGGCCGTCAGCTCCCGCGCGGACGGGTGCTGGAAGAGGCTCTCGAAGACCTGGGTGATACCGGCGAAGGCAGGGGCGTCCGTCGAGGAGACCGTGCGGTAGCTCCATTCGATGCCGGTCAGGAGCGCCGACTCGGAGAGGTTGGAGCTGCCGACGAAGGCCACGCCGTCGCCGCCGGCGCGCATGAAGACGTAGGCTTTGGGGTGGAAGGCGACGGGACACCTGCTTCCCGTTTCGAACACCCGGAGTTGGCGGTCGCCCTCGAGGTCGAGCAGGCGGACAAGTGCGTCGGGGTCAGTGACGCCGAGGTAGTCGCCGGTCAGCAGGCGCAGACGGCCGCCGCGCTCGAGGAAGTCGCGGAGGTGCGTCTCGATGCGGTGGACGCCGCTGGGCATCACGAAGCCGACGGCGATATCGACCTGGTCGGCGCGGGTGAACTCCTCGCTGAGACAATGCAGCAGCGGGTCGTCGGCGCCGCCGGAGATGAGGCGGGAGCGGTCGGGGGAGGGCGATTCGGCGGCGGAGGCCTCAGGCGTAACCGTTCGTCCTGAGCTGGTCGAAGGGGGCGACAGGTAATTCCCCTTGGTGGGGATCACCCAGCGCACGCCGCCGCGCGGGTCGGGCACGTCGCCGTCGTAGCGTGAATGCGCTCGCGGGCGGGTTGGCAGAACGGGCAGTCCGTGCTGACGGGCGTTCTCATCAAGCCTCCCAGCCGTTAACGAGAAGCCTTTGCGCGGCTACGGGAGCAGTTCCGCTTCCCTGTAGTTGTGCTTAACTTGTGTCCTTCAAGCTTGAGGTGGACACCCTCGATGGCCGTAGAACTCTCAACGGTCCGCGCGAAGACAGCCGCCAAGGGTTGCTTGCCCTTGAGGTACGAATTTGACTCGGCGAGTGACTTGGGCTTCACGAAGACATTTTAGTCGAAAAGTCCCTCCAAACCTATGAGTCGAGAGGGAACCTGCGGGCCCTTCGATCAGGCGGGGATCACCGTGTAATTAGTCCGGGACGAACCAGTTCTCGAGACGGAGCGCTTTGAAGTGCCGAAAGTCCTTCACCTTTCGCGTGACAAGAACCAAACCGTTCACGCCGCCACAGCGGCGATCTGTCTGTCGGCGAAGGAAGGCGCGCTGCCCAGGCCCCAGGTTTTTCATCTCGCCAGGCGAGCGAGTCTCTTCACAGCGATCAGACGACTCTTTGCAAGGACGTCAAATTCGGGATCGCCGGTGACCAGGACGGCCTTCAACCTCACGGTCAACGCCGCTGCGAAGGCATCGGCGTAGGCCAAAGCATGGGCCGCTTTGATTTCCGCCGCCTCCCAGACCAGATCGTCATCCACTTCGACGAAGCGGATGGGAGACTGCATTAAACTCTTGCGGTCCTCGCGGGCCTTCTCGATCCCCGATTTCCTTGCCGTTGCGTAGTAGACCTCGCCGAGATTGATGATGCTCATCCACAATTCGGCACGTCCTGCCGCCGCGGCATCGAGCAGGGACTGCACCTCGGCGTCAGCCGGCTCCTCACCTCCAAGCCAGGCAAGGAGGGCCCACGAATCGAAGACCTACCGCTTCAACGTTCGCGCTCCCGCTGATGTTCCTCCTCGATCCATGTGGTCAAACGCGTCCCGCGGTGGCTTCCACGCAACTCGCGCCATGACTCCTCGCGAATGGGTGTGAGCACCAGACGGTCCCGCTCGACGCAGACCTCGAGGCGGGAAGTGCGCTCGAGATGCAGCTCTCGGCGAATCTTCGCTGGAATGGCGATCTGGCCCTTCGACGACATGGTAACCGTGGACATGCGGCACCTCACTTTCTTACATCAGGGTAAGACGTGCGCGCTTCTGTGTCAAGGAGCTTCTGTGTGCCGGGCGGGCGTTGACACCCGTCCCCAGACGATGAAGAATCTACCCGTCATGGAAGAACGAAAGCCAGCAAAGGGCCCGGGGGAAATCCTCGGGATGTCCGGCGCGTACTGGAAGAGCCTTACGTTGCACGCCGGCGTCCGGCTCGACATCTTCACCGTCATCGGCGAGGCGCGCCTCGACGGGGCGGAGATTGCGCAACGGGTCGGGGGCGACGAGCGTGGCGTGACGACACTCCTCGAAGCGCTGACCGCGCTCGGGCTGCTGGACAGGACGGACGCGGGCTTCGCCAATTCCCCATCCGCCCTGACCTACCTCGTGCGGGGATCGGCGAACTACATCGGGTTCATGGTCCGCCATCACGCCAACCTCGTCCCCTCCTGGAACCGGCTCCACGAGGCGGCACTTGCCGGCGGGCCGGTGCGCGGCCGCGCCAGCCACGGGGACGCCTCGGAGATCGAGGACTTCCTGATGGGCATGCACGGCAACTCCCTCGGGACGGCGGCGCGGGCGGCGCGGGAGATCGATCTCGGCGGACGCCGCCGCCTGCTGGACCTCGGCGGCGGCCCCGGCACGTGGGCCGTCCAGTTCGCGCTCGCCAATCCCGGCCTGACCGCGACAATCTTCGATCTGCCGACATCGAAACCGTTCGCCGAGCGCATCGTCGGCGCGGCCGGCATCGGCGACCGGGTCTCCTTCACGGGGGGCGACTTCACCGCGGATGAACTCCCCGGCGGCTTCGATGTTGCGTGGCTGTCGCACATCCTGCACGGCGAAGGCCCTTCGATGTGCCGTGCGATCATCGGCAAGGCGGCGCGGGCGCTCGAGCCCGGCGGGCTGCTCCTCGTGCACGAGTTCATCCTCGACGACTCCAGGACGAGCCCGGTTTTCCCCGCACTTTTCAGTCTCAACATGCTTGCCGGCACCGCCGAGGGGCGTTCGTACTCGCTTTCCGAGCTTTCGGCGATGCTCGCTGGTGCCGGGGCCCGGGATGTGCGCCTGCTCCCCTTTACGGGTCCCACTGAGTCGCGCGTCCTCGCCTCGACGGTTTGACAAGCCCGTAACGGTCAGCGGCCCTCGCCGTAGGCCGCCCTTCCGTCGGCGGCCGCAGCGCCATATTCTTTGAAAGAGCTGTCGTAGGCGGGACCGTCAGCCGGGTGCGGTGGCCCGCTCCGCTGCCTGCCGGAGCGCCTCCGACGGGTAAGCGCCGACAATGACCTCCTTGCCACCGAAGACGAACGCCGGGACAGCGGTGATCTTTCGCCGGTGTGCGTCCTCCGTCGCCTTGCGCAGGGCGGCCTCTCCGACGCCGGCGGCGAGGGCAGCGTCGAGGCGTGGGGCGTCGAGCCCCACTTCGGCGGCGATCCTGTGCAGGACGGACGCGTCTCCGATATTCTGCAACTGGCCGAAGCCCGCGTGGAAGAGCGCGTGATGGAACGCCTCGAAGCGCCCCGGATCAGCCTCCTGGACGATCGCGCTTGCCGCGAGGGCGCGGTGCGTGTTGGCGAGGAGAGACTCGGGCGAGCGGGGAGCAAACTCGATCCCCTCGTCGGCGGCTTGGCGGCGCAGTCTCGCCATTGCCGTCGCGAGGTCGTCGGGGTCGTAGCCGAGGGCCGAGAGCGGCATCCCCGCCGTCGGCACCTCCGGGTGGATCTCGAAAGGGCGCCAGGCGATCGCAAGCTCGATCCGGCCGGCGAGCCCGGCACGGGCCTTCTCGAGGCGGACCGCCCCGATGAGGCACCACGGTCAGGTGTAGTCGCTGAAGACCTCGACGCGAACGATCGGCACTCCATGGCTCATGGCACCCCCCTCTGGGCATTGTGTATGGCAGTGATGATACAGGAGATGAGCGTCCCGGCTTGAGGTTGAACATAGTGACGGCCTGGCCGACGTTGATGCCGATGTTGAAGCCGTCGGGCGCGAAGCGCTGCCGGCCGATGCAAATGATCGTCGAATAATCTAACGCGAAGACTTCGCGCGACTACGGGAACAGTTCCGCTTCCTGGCAGATGTCCTGAGCGTGGGCTCGTTTCTTCAAAAGAATCCCTTCGCTTTCTTGTACTCCGCCGTGGCCTTGTCGTAAGCCTCCAATTTCAGGTAGACCTCGCCAAGATGGAAGTGTATCTCGGGATTCTTCGGGTCCCTGGATGCGGCACGAAAAAGTGCTTTCTCCGCTTCCCGATATTTCCCCTCCTTGTGGAGGCTCTTCCCCCGTTCGAGGAGTTCCGTCGTTCGATCGCTTTCCCTCTTCAGTCGCTCTTCGATGGCACCGGCCCGTTGGACGGCATCGTGGTGTTGGGTGTCTTGCTGGCCAAGATCGACGAACAACCGATAATGGTAGAGAGCGTCCTCATGCTGGGCGATCTCTTCGTAGGCACGCCCCATCCGGTAATGGGCCCTGCTGTCGTTCTGCGCGAGTGCTTTTGCGTAATACTTGAGAGCTGTCTTGTAGTGTTTCTTGGCGAAGAGCTTCTCGCCGATTTCGAAGGGGGCCTGCCCAAGGTCCCCGCCAGCCAGGACCGGTTGAGGAATCATCAGACAGGCGAGCAGACCCGCGGTCACGAGCCGTAAGGAGATTCTCATGCGCGGTTCCTTGCCGGGACTCCATCAGTCATCTGAATGAGACCTCCTTGTCAGCCCCTTCGCATGAATTTCCATTCGCTCCCCGAGCGTCGTCGTTTCGCCGAGAAGTCCTTTGGTTCGTGCTTTGTTTCGTGATAGAGGCGATTCTCCGTGCAGGGCGGAGGATTGTCAAGGCACCGGCCTCGAAATACCGGTGGACAGTCGGTTGGAGGATGGCCCCGGGTCGATTTCAGCTTCAGCTGTGTCCGGCTCACGATCGCAGAGGTGGTACAATGCGGAGGACCATCGGGATTGACAGAAGCTGCAAGGGCACGATCGATGGATATGAAAGGGAGGGGCGAATGAGCAAGCTGTTGCGTGGACTGGTGGCGGGCTATGGCGCGAAGAAGGTGGGCGGCGGCTGTGGTTGCACCGCCCTGCTCCTGTTCATTCTGTTCTGGTGGCTGCTCGGGCAGTCCGGGATTAAGATCTTCCAGTAAGACGGCCTCCTGCTCTGCCGCCGCGGTCTGGCTTTCGAGCCGGCGCTTGACTACACTGAGCGCATGGAACGGATTCTTGCCGTCTTCGCCCATCCCGACGACGAGGCCGCCTGCGTCGGCACCCTGGCCAACCACGGCGACGCCGGCCACGCTGTGCGGCTTCTGTGGCTTTCCCGGGGCGAGAACGCCACCACGCTTGCGATGAACCAGGAAGAGAAGATCCGCGAGCGGGCGCGGCAGGCAAAGCAGGTGGGCGCCCTCCTCGGCGTCGAGACCGGCTTTCTGGACTTCCCCGACGCCGGCATCGTCCACAGCAGGGAGAACGCCCTCGTCGTGAGCGAGGTCATCCGCGCCTGGAAGCCGACGATCGTCATCACCTGGAGCCGCTCCCGCGCCGTCGGCGCCGGCCACCCGGACCACCGCAACACCCACGCCATCGTCCTCGACGCCGTCTCCTACGCCCGCTTTCCGCTCACGGCGAGCCGGGAGGTGCACCGGGAACACATGAGCGTCTACCTCACCCACGAGGCCCGGCCCCGCTACCCCGTCCGGCTGGTCGACGTCTCGCACCAGCAGGAGCGGATCCGCGCCTTCTTCGCGATCTACGAGGGGATGTACGGCAAGTGGCCCGTCGAGGAGTTGGTGTTCGCCAACCTCACCCGCAACGGGCTGGCGGCCTACTGCCGGCTGGCGGAAGCCTTCCAGTACATCCAGCTCGGCAAGGCGGACCGCTTCCTGATCTGACGGGCAAGCGGGCGGAGGATCGCCCGGGATCGACAACGCGGGCCCAACGGCGGCCGGAGTAATCCGCACATGACTGAGAGAGAGGACATCATGGGAGAAACCAGAGCCCGAGGCGGGGAAGCCCGACTCATCGAGGAGTTCGGCATCAACCGCGAGCACGCGGAATTCCACAACGCCTATCGGACGGAGAATGTCAGCAACGACGTCCGGTTTCTCAAGGCGATCTACGGGGACCGGATGAGCCTTTCGCCGGGGGATGTCACCGACGATTTCCTGCGGGAGCTGAAGACTCTCGGCAAGCGCCTCTACTTCTTCATCCTCGGCCTCACGGACCACGTCACCCCGAGCAGCTACATCAAGCACAAGTTCAGCTTCCTGAAGGGCTCGGTCCCCGACGGGGATCCCCATCTCTTCTACCTGGCCTGGAACGGGCTGCTGGGCAACGACAGCTTCAAGCGCGTCCTCCGGAAGAAGTTCTCGTTGCGGCGGTTCGACGATCTGGTCGCCCCCCGCACCATACCCCCTTTCGGAGCCCGGCACACCCGGTACCGCACCAAGCTGGTTCTCGCGGCGGAGGATCTGAGGATAACGGGCGGCAGGCACCGCAACACCGGCCGGATCCTGGACGACGGCAGCGGCAACCTTCTGCAGGAGGCCATTGTCTGGCTTCCGAGCGGCAAAGGTATGCCCGTCTACCCCAATGCCTATGTGCCCGCCAATCAGACCCAGCTGATCGCCATCCGCCACGGCAAGTCCAGCCACGAATCCGGCGGAGACGATCCGGAGTTCGTCGGTTCCGGCTGCTGGGACACCTGGCGGGACAACCGGCGCATCAGCGGTTCCATCGGCAATCGGCTCAAGCCCGCGGGTATCGACACCGCCCGGGAACTGGGCGGCGACTTCAAGGTCGTGGTGGACCTCATGGCGCGGAGCGGGCACCCGCTGTGGCCGGACGGGGACGGCCGGCGAGTGCCCATTTTCGGCAGTGAGAGCGAGAACACGGAGGAGACCTTACGCTGCTTCCTGGAGGCCGCCGGCATTACGGACGTCGAGTTCACGCCGCTTTATGGGCTCAATTCCCAGAAATACGGCGCCCTGACCCACAAGTTCAAGAAAGACATCACCCGGCAGCTGCTCGAGGTCCATGGCCCGTCCATGAACGGCACCGACGAGGACAAGAAGCTGGCCGCGAAGGCGCTCTTCAAGAATCGCTTCTATCACTTCCCCGAGGGAGAGACCCTGATCGAGGCGGACTGGCGCATCGCCCACTCCTTCGTCGATCTGCTCAGGAACAACCTGGGACGGCGCATCGTGCTCTGCGATCACTCCGGCGCCCTGCGCGTTTTCGAGGCGGTAATTCGCACCCTGGATTTCGCCGACTACTCCACCATCAAGGAAGGCCAGGGTTCCATCATCGCCATGGCCTACCAGCCCGGCTACAACACCAGGTACGACTACCTGCAGAAGAAGGGCCTCCCGCTCGCCATCAGAGCTGGGAGGTGCAGTTCGGGCAGCGCTTCGCCAGCAGCGGGATCGCCGTGATGCAGAAGGGGCAGTCCCTGGTCGTCGGCGCGACGGCCGGCGCCTTCCGCTTCATCCGGTTCATGCCGCGGATCACCATGAACATCGAGAACGCCACGATCAGGAAGCTGACGATCGTGTTGAAGAAGACCCCGTAGTTCACCGTGACGGCGCCGGCCGCTTTCGCGTCGACGAGCGACGCGTACGGCCCGGCCGCCTTCGCGCCCCCTTTGAGGGTCACGAAGAGGTTCGCGAAGTCGACGTTGCCGAGCGCGAGGCCGATCGGCGGCATGATCACGTCGGCGACGAGCGAGGAGATGATGCCGCCGAACGAGGCGCCGATGATGATGCCGACCGCCATGTCGACCACGTTGCCGCGCATCGCGAATTCCTTGAACTCCTTGAACATGGCACGCTCCTTTTCGGGAACTGCGGGTTGCACTCTGGCGTGGCGCCCGGCAAACCAGTGTCCGCGGGTCGCCACGGCAGCACTGAAAAGACTGTAAGCTGATTTTTCCGGACGTGCAAGCGCCACGTCGCGGCCAGCCGGTTCGGGTCCCGCGAGGCTCGTGTTGACACCGCAAGTTCAGCCCAATAAGCTGCGATGAACGGAAAAACCGGAGAGTGGTGCCCGGGTGAAAACAACGATGGCGGCGGCGGAGGGGATGGCGATGCTTGGTTCCTCCCGATGGTCAAGAGTGGCGCGGCGGGCGGTGACGATCGCGACGGCGCTTTGTCTGCCCCTGGCGCCGGCTGCCGGCGCAGCCGGCGACGAAGCGGACAAGTTCACGCACTACTCCACCGTCTTCGTGATGGATCCCAGCCAGATACGCATCGGCACTCCGGTCCCGGCATTCAAAGCCCGGGGCATCTTCGGGAAGGAGGTGGATTTCGAAGCGCTCGTGAAAAGCGGCCGCCCCGTAATCCTGGCCTTCTGGTCGAAGTACTGTAAGGCCTGCGTCGAGAAGTTCAGCTCCCTGGTCGCGCTGCAGACGAAGTACGAGCCGCAGGGTCTCCAGGTGATCTCGGTGAACACCGACGGCGAATACCGGGAGGGCGAAGCGACGATCCGGGAATTCCTGAGCACCATCGAGGCCCAGCGGAAGATACAGATCAACTTCCCGGTGATCTACGACGAGAAGAACTGGATTCCCCACGCGATGGGCATCAACTTCCTGCCGACCATC
>JANOHV010000081.1:0-28825 GCA_031406795.1 Candidatus Rokuibacteriota bacterium | reverse complement strand
CGAAAACATAGAAAACTGGCAGGTTGCTCAAGAAGGTCCAGATGCAAGCAGATGGGCCTCTTCAGCGACCTGCTCTACCGGAGGTCAGGTCACATGGTTCGCAGGGAATCAGATCGGTCGATCGCCTATTTCACGATGGAGATCGGCCTGCGCAACGACATCCCCACCTTCAGCGGCGGCCTCGGCGTCCTCGCCGGGGACACCATCAAGTCGGCCTCCGACCTGGGGCTGCCCGTCGTGGTCGTCACGTTGATGAGCCGTCAGGGCTACTTCCGCCAGGAGATCGACGCCGCGGGCCGGCAGCACGAGCACCCGGTCTCCTGGAACCCGGCGGATCACATGAAGCTCCAGAGTGCGCGCGTGCGGGTGCAGATCGAGGGCCGTCTCGTGCTGATTCAAGCCTGGCGCTACGATGTCAACAGCCTCGGCATTCCCGGGGTCGTCGTCCCGGTGTACTTCCTCGACACCGACGTCGAGGGCAACGACCCCCGCGACCGGGGCATCACGGACGCGCTTTACGGCGGGGACGACCGCCATCGCCTCAAGCAGGAGGTGATCCTCGGCGTCGGCGGGGTGCGCATGCTCGAGGCGCTCGGGTACGACAGTCTGCGCAAGTACCACATGAACGAGGGCCACGCGGGTCTGCTGACCATCGAACTGCTGCGCCGCACGCGCCGCAACATCGAGGACGTCTGGGACGAGAGCCTCGTCTACAACCGCGACGAGGTGCGCCAGCTCTGCGTTTTCACCACGCACACCCCCGTCGACGCCGGCCACGACCGTTTCCCCTGGGAAATGGTCGGCGAGGTCCTTGAGGAGCTCGTGCCGCTCAAGATGCTCAAGGAACTCGGCGGCGCCGACGGCCTGAACATGACGCTGCTGGGCCTGAATCTCTCGAACTTCATCAACGGCGTCGCGAAGAAGCACGGCGCGGTTTCGCAGGCGATGTTCCCCGGCTACGAGATCCACGCCATCACCAACGGCGTGCATTCCTTCACCTGGACCTGCGAGGAGTACAAGGCGCTGTTCAACCGCTACCTGCCCGGGTGGGCGAACGAGCCGGAACTTTTCGTGCGCGTCGGCGTGATCCCCGACGAGCAGCTCTGGGAGGCGCACCAGTCGGCCAAGCGCCGCCTGCTCGGCATCGTCGAGGAGCGCACCGGGCGGCGCCTCTCCGACGACGTGCTGACCTTCGGCTTCGCGCGCCGCGCCACCGCCTACAAGCGCGCCGACCTGCTCTTCTCCGATCTGGAGCGGTTGCGCAGCGTCGCCGGGGGGCGGCTGCAGGTGATCTATGGCGGCAAGGCCCACCCGAAAGACGAGCCGGGCAAGCGGCTCATCGAGAGCATCCACCGCTTCTCGCGCGATCTGGGCGAGGAGATCCCGGTGGTCTACCTCGAGAACTACGACATGGATCTGGCCCTGAACCTCGTCTCCGGTGTCGATGTCTGGCTCAACACCCCGCTGCGGCCGCGCGAGGCGTCCGGCACGTCGGGGATGAAAGCCGCGCACAACGGCGTGCTCAACTTTTCGGTGCTCGACGGCTGGTGGATCGAGGGGCACATCGAGCATTTCACCGGCTGGTCGATCGGGCCGGAGCCGACCGAGAGCAGCTGCCGGGTCGAGAACGACGGCTGCCAGGACGCGGAGAGTCTCTACGAAAAACTCGAGCAGTACGTGATCCCGATCTATTACGGCCAACGCCACACGTGGATTCGCATGATGCAGAATGCGATCGGGAAGAACGCTTATTTCTTCAATACGCATCGCATGATGAGAAGGTATGTCACCGACGCGTACATCAGGTAACGGGGGGCGGCCATGACGACGATCGGATTTATCGGTGCGGGGAACATGGGCGAGGCGCTGATCAGGGGCCTCGTCGGCGGCAAGGTGGTGCGGCCGGCCGACCTCTGGGTCAGCGAGCCGGACGTCGCGCGCCGTGCGCGGCTGGTCAAGGGCTACCGCGTCCGGGCGGCCGCCGACAACACCGACCTCGCGCGCCGCTGCGCGGTAATCGTCCTCGCGGTCAAGCCGCAGCTGGTGCCCGTGGTGCTCCCGACGATCGCTCCGGCGGCCGGCCGCACGAAGCTCGTCGTCTCGATCGCGGCGGGCGTCACGCTCGGCTCGCTGGCGGGGTCGCTCAAGGCGCGCCTGGTGCGCACGATGCCGAACACCCCGGCGCTCGTCGGCGAGGGCGCGACCGCCATCTCCTGGGGGCGCGGCGTCACCGCAGCCGACAAGGCGCTCGTCAACAAGCTCTTCGGTTCGGTCGGCACGACGGTCGAGGTCCCCGAGAGTCTGATGGACGCCGTCACCGGGCTCTCGGGCAGCGGACCGGCCTATGTCTTCACGGTGATTCAGGCGCTCGCCGACGGCGGCGTCCAGGCCGGCCTGCCGCGCGCGACCGCGCTGCAGCTTGCGGCGCAGACGGTGCTTGGCGCCGCCCAGCTGGTGCTCGCGACCGGCCTGCACCCGCTGCAGCTGCGCGACCAGGTCGCCTCTCCCGGCGGCACGACGATCCGCGGCATCGCCGAGCTCGAGGAGCGAGGCGTGAGCGGCGCCTTCATGGCGGCGGTGCGGGCGGCGGCGGCGCGATCGAAGGAAATTTCCGGGTAGGGGCGGGGTTGACCCCCGCCCGAAAGCAACAAGGAATCTCCCCCTTGGTCGAGGCGGGAGCAAGGGGGATTGGAAGCTGTCCACCGACGCGCCCCGCATCACCGCCGTCCCCGGGGGCTGTCTCGTCCCCGTCCGGCTGCGGCCGCGCGCCTCCCGCGCCGGTGTCGCCGGCGTCCGGGAGGGTGCCCTGGATCTGCGCGTCAACGCCCCCCCGGTGGACGGCGAGGCCAACGCCGCCGCGCGCGAGCTGCTTGCCGATGTGCTCGGCGTCGCCAAGTCGCGCGTCGAACTGCACAGCGGCGCGAAGTCGCGCCGGAAGGTCTTCCGCGTCGAGGGCCTCGATCCGGCGGCGATGATCGCCGCAATCGCCGCGGCGATAAAATCCCCTTGACACCCGGGCGGCGCGGCCGTATACATACCACCAGCCTCATTAACACCAACCCGGCGGACACAACGATTCCAAGGATCATCTGCATGAGCTAGAACCGAACAGGGCGCGCCGGAACGGCGCGAAGACGGCACTTCCCTACCAACAGTCACGGCGAGCGACGCCGAACCGAACGAGAGCAATGCATCCCCTATTCCGAGAACGCCCGGGAGCCACAGCGCCACCGGCTCCCGCCGCACCGTCCCCGAGGAGGACATCATGAATATTGTCGAACTCAAGGAAAAGCCGATCGGACAGTTGAACGAAATCGCCAAGCAGCTCAACGTCGAGGGCGCCGCCTCGCTGAAGAAACAGCAGCTGATCTTCGAAATCCTCAAGGCCCAGATCGAAATCGACGGCAACGTCTACGGCGAGGGCGTGCTCGAGTGTCTCCCCGACGGCTTCGGCTTTCTGCGCGCGCCGGATTACAACTATCTCCCCGGCCCCGACGACATCTACGTTTCGCCGTCGCAGATCCGGCGCTTCAGCCTGCGCACCGGCGACACGATCTCGGGCCAGATCCGGCCGCCCAAGGAAGGCGAGCGCTACTTCGCCCTGATCAAGGTCGAGACCGTCAACTTCGAGGACCCGGACGTCGCCAAGGACAAGATCCTCTTCGACAACCTCACGCCGCTGTACGCCACCGAGAAGCTGAACCTCGAGTACAACCCGAAGGATTACTCGACGCGGATCATGGACCTGCTTTCGCCGATCGGGAAGGGGCAGCGCGGCCTGATCGTCGCGGCGCCGCGCACCGGCAAGACGATGCTGCTGCAGTCCATCGCGAAGGCGATCGTGACCAACCACCCCGAGGTCTGGCTGATCGTGCTGCTGATCGACGAGCGCCCCGAGGAGGTCACCGACATGCAGCGCAGCATCCCGCGCGCCGAGGTCATCAGCTCGACCTTCGACGAGCCGCCGACGCGCCACGTCCAGGTCGCCGAGATGGTCATCGAGAAAGCCCGCCTCCTCGTCGAGCACAGGCGCGACGTCGTGATCCTGCTCGACTCGATCACGCGCCTGGCCCGTGCCTACAACGCCATCACCCCGGCGAGCGGCAAGGTGCTCTCCGGCGGCGTCGACGCCAACGCGCTGCAGAAGCCCAAGCGCTTCTTCGGCGCCGCGCGCAACATCGAGGAGGGCGGGAGCCTGACCATCGTGGCGACCTCGCTCATCGACACCGGCAGCCGCATGGACGACGTCATCTTCGAGGAGTTCAAGGGCACCGGCAACATGGAGATCCACCTCGATAGGCGCCTCGTCGACAAGCGGATCTTCCCGGCGATGGACATCAACAAGTCCGGAACGCGCAAGGAAGAGCTGCTGCTTCCCGAGGACACTCTGAACAAGATCTGGGTGCTGCGCAAGGTGCTCAACCCGCTGACGGCCGTCGACAGCATGGAGTTCCTGCTCGACAAGTTCAAGGAAACCAAGAGCAACGAGGCCTTCCTCAAGTCGATGAACAAGTAGGACGCCACGCGTTGGTGTAGAATCGAGGCATGCGCCGGCTGAAGCTCGCCATCGCCCAGCTCGTTCTCGCCGAGGGTGCGTGCGCGGAGAACTGGCGTGCGGCGAAAGCAGCGCTCGACCGGGCCGGCGCCGGCGAGGCCAGCCTCGTCGTCCTCCCCGAGATGTGGCTCGGCGGCTACGCCTACCGCCGGCTCGACGAGTTGGCGAAGCGCACGCCCGAGTCGCTCGAGCGCGTCGGCGCGCTGGCGAAGAAGTACGGCTTCTTCGTGGTCGGCAGCTGGGCGGAGAGCGCAGACGACGGCCACCTCTACAACACCGCGTGCGTCATCGGACCCGACGGGCGGGTGCGCGCGCGCTACCGCAAGGTGCACCTCTTCGGCCCGATGAAGGAGGACCGCCATTTCGTGCGCGGGCGCGCCGTCACCGTCGTCGACCTGGAGATCGGCCGCATCGGCATCGCGCTCTGCTACGACCTGCGCTTCCCCGAACTCTCCCGCAAGATGGCGCTCGCCGGCGCCGAGCTGCTGCTCTACCCCTCCCAGTGGCCGGAGATCAGGCTCGGGCACTTTCACACGCTGCTGGCGGCCCGCGCCATCGAGAATCAGGTCTTCGCGGCGGGCGTCAACCGCGCGGGTCGCAGCACCGCCATCCAGTTCGGCGGGGGCTCGACCGTGATCGGTCCGCGCGGCGACGTGCTGGCGCACCTGAACGGCCAGGCGGGCTACGCGGAGGTCGATCTCGATCTGGACCAGGTCGCGGTCGCCCGCGAAACTATCACCTACCTCGCAGGACGCGTCCGCGAAGTCGACGAATTCCTCTACCGGTAAGTAACCCTTCAGTGAAGTGAGGCAACTTCTTCCGTTCGTGGTGAGCCGTGAGCTTGACGAACGGTCGAACCACGAACGGGAAAGAGTCTTCATACAAACGCCCTTCGACCGTTCGACAAGCTCACGGCTCAGGGCGAACGGTACTGATCTGGCCACCGTTCACTGAAGGGTTATCGCGACACCGGTAACTGGCGAACGGGCGGGGATGAACCCCGCCCCGACACCCCATGACGCCGTAGGGGAGGGGTTAACCCCCTCCCGTCCCGACCGCCTAGCCGCGGAGCAATTCCCGCGCCCGCTTGGCGGCCTCGAGCCCCTCGATCAGCGCCGACTCGAACGCGGGCAGCCCCTGGTTGTCGGAGTGCGCGAAGTGCACGCGGCCGAGCCCGCGCTTGATGATCTCCGACTTTTCGGTGTACCACCCCGGCTTGCCGTGGCAGAGCGCGTGCCCCCAGCGGGCCAGCCGCACGTCGACGATCTTCTTCTTCGCCCCCGGCAGCAGCTTCGCGAGGCCCTCGATGGCGCCGGTGCGGTAGGCGGCGTACGAGCCCTCCTTCAGCGGCGAGTCGTGGTCGTAGGCGGTCGGCCAGTAGACGCTGATCACCTGGTGCCGGGTCGGGGCGCGCCGGGCGACCCCGGAGCGCGAGACCCAGTCCGCGACGATGAAGTCGGTGAAGGGGGCGGCGTTCGTCCAGGTGTCGTAGGAGGCCTCGACGATCGGCTCGGAGCACAGCACGTTCGCGACCACGTACGAGCCGTAGGTCAGTTCGCCCATCGCGGCAGCCTGGTCCTTCGGGATGCCCTTGACGATGTGCCGCGCGACGAACTTCGGGCAGGCCATGATCACGGTCTTCGCCTCGACCAGGTGCGTCCTGCCCTGGCCGTCGAGGTAGGTCACGGCGACGTCGGAGCCGCGCGGCTCCACGAACACGGCCGTGGCCGGGGAGACGATCCGTGCCTTGCCGGCCTTCTCGACGGCGGCGTGCAGCATCTCGGCGGCCAGCGCGTTGCCGCCGGGAAAGGTGTAGCGCGGCATGAATTCGCTGGCCCAGAAGTTCAGCGCGGCGAAGGCCGAGAGGTGCTCGGAGGAGGGCGCGCCGAGCGCCGAGCGGCAGTAGAGGTCGGCGAAGATCTTCACCGCGGGGTCGAAACCGCGCTCCTTGAGCAGCCAGTCGGCCCAGGTCAGGCGATCGAGCTTGCGCGCCTCGGCGCTGGCGTCCACAATCGGCATGTTCGGGTAGTCGTCGCTCTCGAGCAGTTTCTCCATCTCGCGGCGCATCCGCGTGAAGTCCCGGCGCGCGGCGTCGGAGAAGGGCAGCTTGTTGGCGCCGGTGCCGAAGGTGTCGAGGACGTACTTGTCGGCGATCAGCGCGCTGTCGGAGGGCTCCTCGATCTTCCGGATCGGGAAGTTCATCTCCTCGTAGAACTTGTCGAGCGGGTCCTCCGGCTCCACAAAGTAGGCCGCGCACTCCGAGTAGGAGACATCCCGCCACCGCCCGCGGGCGCAGTGGCCGCCGGTGCTCTTGAGGTGCTCGAGCAACACCAGGTCGGTGTCGCGCAGCCGGTAGGCCGCGGCGAGACCGGAGAGGCCGCCGCCGATGATGCAGACCTGCGCCGAGCGCCCCGAGGACGGCGCCGGGATGGTGCCGCCGTCGCGCACGAAATCGTGGCAGTGTCCCGGCTCGCTGCCGCCCCAGACCCCGGCGGGCGTGCCCAGGTCGGGGGAGGCGAAGGCCAGCCGGGGAAACGCCCCGCTGAGGCCGAGGTAGCCGGCGGTCCCCGCCGCCCCGATCAGGAATTCCCGACGTGTCAGTTTCTTCATGGCCCCTCCTCGCTCCGTGGTGCGCCTGATTCCCGGGGTGCCGGCGATCCTCGCCGACTGCCCCTGCGGCCGGCCAGCGTCCTCTGACCCTTGTCGATCGAGCCATGGTAGGGAAGGGGCAATGGGGTGTAAAGGGCTGTTTCGACATTTCTCGGCGGAAGTCCTTGACTTCGGTCGCTGCCCCCGCTGGTATCCGCATGCTGTTTTCGGCAAGGGCGGGAGTAACTCAGTGGTAGTCCATATGAGTTTCCGACTTCCCGCCGGAGTTGGCTGGCGAGCTGCAGTCGATCTTCGAGGATCTTGGCGCGGTCGCAACGTCGCCGGCCTCACCAGAGGAATCTGTAATGTTGTATCGGACGTGTCGAAATTGAATTTTGCGACAATCCCCACCGGCCAATGCCGCTTCTTCATGATGGATTGACCGGAATCAGAAGGCTTTTGGCCTCCGCAAGCACCATTCGCAGGGCGGTCGTCGCGCGCACCCGTCTCAGTGCCGTCATCGGCGTTCGCAGTTCTCCTGAAACGTGCTTCCCGCCAGAACACTGAAAAAGCCAGGCATTGCAGGCACTTGATGGTTTCGCTGCCATGCAATCAGACAACGGCACGTTTGATGCAATGCTTTGAAGAGAGAACAACGTTCTTCAAGGCCACCCCCGGGATGCCGGGAGAAGGAGGAGTCTCATGAAGAAGACAATGGTTCTGTTCGTCGCGACGATCCTGCTGCTCAGTGCCGTGCTTGCCGGTTGTCCGCCGCCGTTTGGCAGGCGTGGGGGGGGGCCGCCGCGCCCGCCGATACCGGGTCGGCTTTAGATTGCCTGAGGCCGGGCTTCCTGCGGTTGGGAAGCCCGGTTGGTTCAACAAGGAGGGAGCATGAGACGCTTCTTTTCGACCGTTCTGGTCATGGGTGCCACGGCTGTTCTTCTGGCGTCCGCTGCGGCTGCCGCGGACTTTGAGATCAGGATACCGCTTCCCCCGATCCCCAGGATCGTGATCCCGAAACCGCCCGTCCCGAGGATCACGATCGAGGCCACCCCGTCCGCAACCCAGCGGGTTTCCCCGGCCCAACGCCGCTACGAGTACTACCCGGATGCCCGGGTCTATTTCGACCCGGCGCGGCAACTCTACTTCTTCATGGAGGCCAATCGGTGGGCTGCCAAGGCGTTCCTGCCCCCGCAGATCAAAGTGCGCGTGGGATCTCCCGTCATGGTTGATCTGGACACCGAGCGACCCTACGAGTACGACGACGAAGTCAGGCAGAAGTATTCGCGGCGGCACGAGGACCTTTCTCGCGGCGGCTACCAGAAAGGGTTCGACGACGGCTATGAGGAAGGCTACCGCGACGGCTTCAATGCCGGGTACAAGGAAAGCTTCGAAAAGGCGTATCAGGACGGCTACCGGACGTGCGTTCAGGACCGCGGCACGGAAAGGGAAGAAGACCGGCCCGGTTCCAACAGAGGCAGGAAGGAAGGCTGGGATAATCGGGGCCGCTGACGACGCGTTCGTGAGTTCTCGCGTCGCATCGCTCGCCCCGGTGCGCGAGAACATCAGGTCGCCGCATCGAAGCCGGAGGAGTTTCCTTGCGCCGTCCGATGGGTTGCTGTATTGCACCACCTGTGCAGCCCGCCGCTGTGCCGCTTGACGCCCCAGTCATTGCATGGCATATTCTAGCCCGCCTCCCGACCACGGGGAGGAAGTCGGTTTGCGGGAGTAACTCAGTGGTAGAGTGCAACCTTGCCAAGGTTGAAGTCGGGGGTTCAAATCCCCTCTCCCGCTCCACCGTTGTACCGTGCCCCCCCGGGGGGACATGTGCGTCTTGACAGGGACCATCCGTGCAGATAGAGTCTGCCGGCGTGAATTGAAGATCCATGGCGGCGTAGCCAAGTGGTAAGGCAGAGGTCTGCAAAACCTCCATTCACCGGTTCGACTCCGGTCGCCGCCTCCACGATACCGATCATCCCTGCTCCGCACCGAACATGGTTGTTGCTGCCGTATTGGAGTATCATGATTTCTGTGCCGGGACCTTAGGCGCGCTTGGTGCGCGCCTTGCCGGCGCGCGAGGAGGAATCGCCATGAAGTTGATGCGTCTCGTTGTTCTTTCCCTGCTGCTCGGCACTGGTTTCAGCCTGGCGGCTCCGAATTTCGCCGCCGCGCAGTTCGGGCGTCGCGCCGAGTCGGGCCGCGACCGGGTCGACAGGCAGCGTGGTCCGGGCGCGGCAGTTCGCGCGCCGGTCGTCACGCACCGCAATTGGCCGCTCAAGCGCGCGGCCCGACCCGTCATCGTGCGCCCCCCGCGGGTCAATGTCCGGGTCCGCGTCGAGCCCAGGCTGTTTCTGCCGCCGGTCGTTTTCGGCGGGGTGGTGGTCAGCTCCCGGCACGACCGCCGGTACCGCGACGATCGCGGTTACTCCCGCGACGGCCTCGTCTGGCAGGACACGGAAACCCTCTACCGCGAGGACGAGTGGACGGAGTTCACCCTCGACTGCAAAGCCCGCGGCACGAAGCTCTGGTTCGAGGTCGGCGAGGGCCGGGTCCAGATGGACTGGGCCGAGGTGGTCTTCGGCAACGGCGAAGTGCAGGTCGTGGAATTTCCGGAACGTTCTCTCGGTAGCGGCCTGTACATTCTGCTGGATTTCCGGGATGGCCGGCGCGTGGACTACGTGCGCATGGTCGCCCAGGCCAACACCCGCGAAGCAAAGCTGACGCTCTGGCTCGAGCAGTAGGATTCGAGAGCGGCACTCCTGGCTCCCCCGGCCCGGCCGGGGGAGTAGCCCGCCGGGACGAGAAGAGCCGGCTGCGGTATCCTGACGCCGTCGCGACGAAGCCGGGGTGGCGGAACTGGCAGACGCAAGGGACTTAAAATCCCTCGGGGGCAACCCCGTACGGGTTCGACCCCCGTCCCCGGCACCAATGAAAACTGTGACTTTCGCGAACGGCGCATCCTGCCGAGCGGCGATCTCTTCGGACCAGGTGCCCAGCAAGTGTCCGACGGAAGTCTCTTGAATGACTTCGACGGCCCGCTTTCGTATCGTCGGGAAGAGTGTGCAGAGCAGATCATCCGGCTGAGGTAAGATGCAGCCATGACCTCGCTTCCGACTCCGTCCGCACGAAGGGGCAGCGGCCCGCGCTTCCATGGATTCCGGTTGCGCGATGTACTCCTCGTCGGCTTTTTGATTCTGGCGGTCTGGACCCTGCTTCCCCCCCGGCAGCAGGAGGTCCGCAACATCGGCACGCCGGGGAGGTCCGTGGTGTGCTTCGGCGACTCGCTCACTGCTGGCTTCGGCGCCAAGCCAGGCGAAGACATCGCCTCACGTCTCGCGGCCGCTCTGGGCCTTCCCGTGGTGAACGCCGGGGTCAGCGGCGACACGACAGCGGCCGCGTTGGCCCGCGTTGCGGCCGACGTGCTCGTTCACCGGCCCGGGATCGTGGTGGTCTGCCTTGGCGGGAACGATTTTCTTCGGGGTGTCCCGGTCGAGACCGCAGCCGAGAACCTCGGCGCCATCGTCCGGGCGATCCATCAGTCCGGGGCCATGGTGGTGCTCGGCGGCTTCTCCTTCCCCAGTCTCACCGGGGACTGGGCGGGGATGTACGCCCGTGTCGCGAAGCGCGAAGGCTGTCTGCTCGTGCCGGACCTGCTCGCGGGCATCGCCGGAAAGCCCGAGATGAAGAGCGACTCGATCCACCCGAACGCCGCCGGCTACGCGGTGTTGGCCGGTCATCTCGAAAAACCGCTTCGAGACCTGATGCGGCTGGCGGGCTGGACCAGCCCATGAAAAACCCTTCCAGACTCCTTCTCCCCGCGCGTCGCTGCTGCGTCAGACACCGAGGTCTCGACGGCGCTCATCGAATGCGGCTTTGTCGATCTCTCCCGCGGCATAGCGGCGCCGCAGAATCTCCAGCGGGGATTCCGCCGCACCGGGGCCGTTCCATGTCGCCCGCGGGCTGCCATGCGACCTGCGCAGGAGACTGACTGCGATCACGATGACGGTCCCCCAGAACAACAACATGAAGATGCCACCGTGCCATCCCGGACCCCCTCCGGGCCCCCATCCGCACATTTCCATTGCCCAAGGCATTACGCGATCCTCCCTTTTGTCTTTGTTGACTTGCGATTATGGGCGGTCGCATCCTTCACACCCGCCCGCTTTTCAAATGAATCGAGGATCGGACAATCGCTGATGAGGCCGCGGCCCGAGCAGGAATCCACCAGATTCATAAGCACGCCCCGCATGTGCCGCAGAGCACGGATCTTCACATCGATCTCCCCGATCTTGGTCTCCGCCTGCTCCCTGACCGCGTGACAGGAATCGCCCGGGTGGCGGCGCAGTGCCAGAAGTTCCGCGATCTCCTTGAGCGAAAAGCCGAGGTCCTTGGCGCCGCGGATGAACTGCAGCCGCGCAAGGACTTCCTCCGTGTATCGCCTGAAGCCCGAATCGGGCCGCTCGGGCTGCAGGATAAGGCCGCGGCGCTCGTAGAAGCGGATGCTCTCGACGCCGATCCCGCTTCTTTTCGCCAGATCACCGATCGTCATACCGTTCATGCCTGTGCCTCCAACTTCACCATACCCTCCGTACCATGGTACGGTGTCAAGGGCTTTTTGACAGGGGGGGAATCGCCTGGCTCACCGAGAAGATCCCCTGGCGCATGACAGAATTGATTCCCGTGGTCGACACGGGGACATCGCTGCGGCTAGACTGCCGGCATGAGCGCTGCAACCATGCTTGCCGCAGTCCTGATCGGCGCGGTCGCGCTTGCGTTGCTCTGGAAGTTGACCCGGCGGAAGAAAGCGAAGCCGTGGATCCAGGCGGCGAGTTGCGCGAATTGCGGCTGGACCGGTCAGACGAGCCGCTACGCCGGGCGTTGCCCCAAGTGCAACACGCCGATCGGGGACCAGAAGGCAAAGCGAGACCCGCCGTCGTGACGCGACCCTCGCCGTGAGCAAGCCTGGGCAGAGCGAGCGCCCCACGCACCACTGGCGGGTCTGGGTGCTGGCCTGGGCTGTACTTTCGCTGGCGGCCGCCGGCTTCTCCTGGCGCTCCCACCGCCAGTTCAGCGACTCGATCACCGAGGCTTTCAACCAGCAGCAGGGCCTCGGCGTCCGCCTGATCGAGCGTCTGGTTCAGCAGCACATCAACGAGGCCATGCTACTGCTGACCTACGCGCGGGACGAGATCCGCAGGAGCGCCGAGACGGGGCGGCCCGACTTCAGGTCATCACCGGCTGCGATCGCCTCGCGGCGCATCGACCAGTTCATCTCCGTCAGCGTGGTCGCCGACGACGGACGGGTGCTGTTCAGCTCCCGGCCGACGACGCCCTGGGACCCCCTCACGATCGCCCGCGTGGACAGGGTCGACCCCGAGACCGCCATGACGCCCTTCCTCTCCGAGCGCGTCTTCACGACGGACGGAGAGCCGACGGCATTCGTCTTCGTCCCCTTCCGCCTGCCGGGCGAGGACGGCGTCCTGTACCACATGGCGGGGGAATTGAACCTCCGGCACTACATGCTCACGGCGCTCGAACCGGTGATCGGCAAGGACATCGGGCTGATCATCGCCGACTACGAGGGGGACATCTACCTCATCGCGAACATCGAGCACGAACTGCTGAGCGCGATGCAGCACGGGAACGTCTTCACCCCGGACAAGCAGTGCAACTCCTGCCACGCGGCGGGGAGTTTCGACGATCTCAAGCGGGCGGCAGCGGGCGGGGAGCAGATCCACGCCCTCTACCGCACGCCGCGGGGCGCGACGCTCAACCGCATGAGCGGCGCCATCGGCATACTGAATGAAAGCTGGATCGTCAGCACCTCGATCCCCTACGCGACGGTCCAGGGACAGATCGTCACCAACGCCCGCAACAGTCTCATCGGCGCGACGCTCGTCTTCGGCCTGCTCGCCGCCGCCGGCTGGGGCCTGTGGGGCGCGCAGCGTCGGCGCGACGTGGAGCGACAAAACGAGGAACTGCGCGTGGTCGACCGGATGAAGGACGCGCTGCTGCGCGACGTCGCGCACGAACTCAAGACGCCTGTGGCCAAGCACGCGATGCAACTCGAGATCCTCCGCCCGCTGCTCTCGGTCCACCGGCTCACGCCGCAGGAGCAGAAAGCCTTCACCGTCATGGAGGAGAGCATCCGCCGCCAGCAGAGCGTCGTGCGCAACCTGCTCAACCTGACGCGCCTGGAGGCGGGAGGCCGCGTCTACCGCCGGGAGCCGCTGAACCTCGCGACGGTGCTGCGGCGCGTGCAGGAGGACTACCAGTACGCCTTCGACAGCTACGGGATCGCCTTCTCGCTCGAAATGCCAGAGCTGACGCTCGTCGGGGACGACGAAATGCTCTGGCACGTCTTCTCGAACCTGGTGAACAACGCGATCAAATTCCGTCGCCGGGAGGGACAGCCGCACATCGCGGTGCGCGCCACCATCGAAGGAAAGTGGGTGAGCGTGCACGTCGAGGACGACGGGATCGGCGTGGCGCCTGAGGAGCAGGGCAAAATCTTCACCCGCTTCTACCAGGGCACTGCCTCCACCGAGGGCAGCGGCGTCGGCCTGAGCATCTGCCAGCGGATCACCGAGGACCTCGGGGGGCGGATCCGGATGGAGTCCGGGGGCCTGGGAAAAGGGTGCACCTTCATCGTCGAACTGCCCCTCGGCTGACCGGTGCTCCCCGATCCGCGCGTACGCGCGGATCCAGCAGCAGAGGAAGCATTTCAACCGCAAAAAAGCCGGACTTATTGCAGGAAGCACGGCGCGGCAGAGGTCAAGCATCGTTTGAAGCATGCATTGCGATCAGATATGAGCAACGACTTGGATAAACCGGACCAGGTGACAAGCCTGACTTTCCTGATCCGCGCGTTACGCGCGGATTTGGGGTGCTCTCGTTCTCTTGACGGGGCATACTTGAGGGTGTACCAATGACAAGATCGCAGCGACGGGGTTGATTGCGGGAAATCTCAGGAGGGAACGGCGATGAAATACCGGGCGGTCCTGTGCGCGTCGTTGATGCTGATCGCGGGTGCGGCCGGCTGCAAGTCCACGTCGTCCGCCGAGGGGGGCGCCGCGAAAGAGGCTCCCGCCAAGAGCGAGAAGGCCGTTCAGAAGGCGCCCCCGGGCAGCCCGCTCGCGAAGATCGCGATGGGCATGCCGCGCGCCCAGGTGGACGACCTGATCGGGGAGCCGACTTCGACCAGGGTCTTCCCGTCGGGCAAGGGATTCATCCCCTTCTACTACGGCCCGGACACCATGCGCACGGCCGCCTCGTATAAGGGGCTCGGCCGCATTGTCTTCACGGGCGACGGGGCGGTTGTCGAGATCGAGTACGATCCCAACGAGGACGGGTATTGATTCCAGCAGGGCAGGGGGCGGGGAAGCACGCGGTTGTGCTCGGTCCTCGCCCCCGGAAACCCTGGTCGAACCAGCGGCCGGTCCGGCCATGAGTGACGTCGCGCTGATCCGCTGCGAGTCCTATGATTACGACGCGGTCAAGGCGGCCGTGCAGCGCGGGGTCGATCTTGTCGGCGGCGCGGGCACGTACGCCAAGGCGGGCGAGAAGATCCTGCTCAAAGCCAATCTCCTCGTCGGCGACGCGCCGGAGAAGTGCGTCAACACGCATCCGTCGGTCCTGCGGGCCGTCGCGGAGGTCTTCAAGACCACCGGCGCGCGGCTCTCGTACGGCGATTCGCCGGCCATCGGCACCGCGCGCGCGGCGAGCAGGAAAATCGGGATGGATGCCGCGGCGAAGGAAGCCGGCATCGAGCTGAAGGAGTTTCAACCCGGCCGGGAGGTTCATTTCGCGGAGGGGCTGCAGAACAAGAAATTCACGATCGCGCAGGCCGTGCTAGCGAGCGACGGCATCGTCAGCCTGCCGAAGCTGAAGGCCCACGGCATGCAGAAGCTCACCGGGTGCGTGAAGAACCAGTTTGGCTGCATCCCGGGCCTGCTCAAGGGCGAGTTTCACGTCAGGCTCCCCGACGCCTATGCCTTTGCGCGGATGCTGGTTGATTTGGACCGCTGCGTCCATCCCCGGCTCTACGTCATGGATGGGATCACCGCGATGGAAGGCAACGGTCCGCGCGGCGGCACGCCGAGAAAGATGAACGTCCTCCTGTTTTCGTCCGATCCGGTTGCGGTCGATGCGACCGTCTGCCGCCTGATCGATCTCGACCCGATGCTCGTGCCGACCATCGCGTACGGCCAGGCGGCCGGCCGCGGCACTGCCGGGGAGAAAAGCATCGCGCTGCTCGGCGACGATTTCGACTCGTTCAGGTGCCCTGATTTCGTCATCGACCGCACGGCGATCAAGCCCTACCAGGAGAAGGGTCTGCTCAGGTTCGCCAGCAACCGACTGGTCGCCAAGCCGGTCATCGTCGAGGACCGATGCATCAGATGCGGGCTGTGCATCACGGTGTGCCCGGCGAAACCGAAGGCGCTCGATTGGCGACATGGCGACAGGACGCAGCCGCCGGTCCACGATTATGGCATCTGCATCCGTTGCTACTGCTGTCAGGAACTCTGCCCGGAGAAGGCTATCGAGTTGAAGAAGCCGCTCTTGCGCAGGGTGCTCGGCTTCTAGACCGCGTTCACCGGTTGTTGCGCTAGCGCTGTTTGTCCGGGGGGTCGTCCTCGCCCGGAACGGTTTTCCACCAGTCCCCGTCTTCGGGCCACTCCTCGGTCGCGGGTTCGCATGCGCCTTCAGCGGCGCAGCACCCGCCGCCGCAACCGGCGGCGAGGGCGTCTTCGCCGACGGGCGGGATTGCCGCCTCCAGCACGCGCGCCGCGTCCGCGGCCTGAGCACCCGAAACCATCAGCCCCCAGCGGCCGACCTTGTGACCGGAGGCGTGGAAGTGTTTCGGGTCCAGTTCGCGCGTCACGGCGGGAATCCCCCGCTCGCGGAGGATTCTCACCAGTTCCTGAACCTGCCCCTTCTCGTCGGAGGAGGTGATGAGCGCCGGCAGTTCGATCCCGTCCGCCTCGACCGGCGGATCCGCGGTGCCGCGCCTGGCCTCGATCTGCTGCGTGGTGATGCCCCGCCCGAGCGCCTCGCCTTCGAGGATCCGCTGGGCCAGCGGCGCGTAGTCTTCGACGTGCAGCGCCGCCTCGTCCAGAAGTTCCTCCCGGGTCATCGCGGAGAAACGCGCCCGCACGGCGTTCCAGTCGATTTCCATGGTCATCTCCTACCAGAGTGCAGCGCCGTTCGTCAACGCGCGCCGGCACTGCTGGTCCGGGCGGCCCCGCACGCCGGCGGCGCGCGCGGTCCCGGGGGTACAATGCCGCAATGGATGTCTTGACCCCCGTCATCGTGTCAGCCAGCCGCGCCACCGACATCCCGGCCCTCTACGGCGAATGGCTGTTGCGGCGGCTGCGGGCCGGCTCGTGCGTCTGGCTCAACCGCTTCTCCGGCGTGCGGCAGCGCGTTTCCTTCGTGCGGACGCGGGCGATCGTCTTCTGGAGCAAGGACCCGGCCCCGCTGCTGCCGCGCCTCGCCGAGATCGACGCGCTCGGCCTGAACTACTACTTCACCTTCACGCTGAACGACTACGAACGCGAAGGGCTCGAGCCGGGGCTCCCGCCGCTGGCCGCGCGGATCGAGACGTTCTGCCGCCTCGCGGAGCTGCTGGGCCGGGAACGCGTCGTCTGGCGGTTCGACCCGATCCTGATCGGGAAGCGCCTGGGTCCGGAGGCGATCCTCGAGCGGATCGCCGGCGTCGGGGCAGCCGTCTATCGGCACACGCGCAAGCTGGTGATCAGTTTCGCGGATCTCGAGCGCTACCCGGCGGCGTGCCGGCGCCTGGGGGCGTCCGGCGGCGACGGCTTCCGGGAACCGGGGGCCGCCGCGATCGCGCAGATCGCCGCGGGCCTGCGCGGGCTCAACCGCGAATGGGGCCTGGAACTCGCGACCTGCGCCGAGACCGTCGATCTCAGCGGCTTCGGCATCGGGCGCAACAGGTGCGTCGACGACGGGTTGCTGGCGCGGGCCTTTCCGGGGGACGCCGCGCTGCTGGAGTTTCTCGGGTGCGGCGCCGGGAGCGCAGAGCGGCTGTTCGACGGCGTGGGCGGCGGCGTCGCGCACCCGCTCAAGGACAAAGGGCAGCGCGCGGCGTGCGGATGCATCAGCTCGAAGGACATCGGCCGCTACGGCACCTGTCCGCACGGCTGCGTCTACTGCTACGCCAACATCTCCCACCCCGCAGCCGCGGCGGCGCACGCCCGGCACGACCCTGACGAGGAAAGCCTCTGACGAGGTGGCGCAGCGTCAGGACCCCGCAGCCGTTGCGTCTGCTAGCGCAGGGCTTTGACCAGGATGACTTCGCTGATCTGCTGCACGCCCACCTGGACGGAGCGGCGCCGGCATGTTTCTTCCCGGAATCCGGCCTGGTCGAACAGGTGGAGGGATCGCTCGTTCGTCGTGAAGATGTCCGCTTCGAGCCGCCGGTAACCGTGTTCCTTGGCCCAACGCACCGCGTAGCGCAGCATCGCCGAGCCGATGCCGTGGCCGCGCCAATCGCGGACGATGTGCACCCCCACGGAGAGGCCGGGTTGCGGCGTGGTGCACAGCAGGGAGTCGAGCAGCGCGAGGGTGCCGACGATCTGCTCGTCTACGACCGCGACGAGAAAGAGATTGTGGTCGCAATCGAGCCGCTCGATGTAGGCGCGCTCGGCAGCGGCGTCCTTGCCGTAGATCTCCATCAGGACGTAGCTGCGCTCCGGCGCGCCCGAGCGGACCGTGGCGATGATCGCCGCCGCGTCATCGGGGCGGGCGGGACGAAGGGTGATCTTCGTGGCGTCGGCTATCCGGTAGGTCACGACTTCCCGCATGGCGTCCTCCCCGGTCGTCTGATGGACTCGATGGTTCCGATTATCCGCGCCCCGTCGTGGTTGTCAATCCGCGGCACCCCGGTTCCCGCACGCGCACGGCCCACGGTGGCTCCGGGCAGGAAAAAGAAGGCCACCCCTGGTGTCGGGGTGGCCTTGACCTGCTGGCGCCCGAACTTCGTATGGCGCCTGGGAAACCGCTTCCCGGATCACCTCTCCGGGCGCATCCCGCGGCCTGACCCACCGCGATCGCCACCGCAGGTTCCCGTCCCCGGTTGGCAGCCGTCCCTCCTGCCCGGTCTTCTTTGATGCACTCACCAATGTAGGTCGCCGCGACATTCTGTCAAGGGGATTGTACGCCGCCCAAATCCGCGCGTAACGCGCGGATCAGGAGAGTCAGGCTTGTCACCGGGTCCGGTTTATCCAAGTCGTTGCTCATACCTGATCGCAATGCATGCTTCAAGCGATGCGTGACCTCTGCCACGCCGTGCTTCCTGCAATAAATCCTGCTTTTTCGGCTGTTGAAATGCCTCCTCTGCTGCTGGATCCGCGCGTACGCGCGGATCGGGGACGCCGTCGACGCTGTTCGGTGGAATGGGAGGTTGACAGCGTCGGCCGGAGCGCCGAAACTCTTTCCCCATGAGCTCTCGCAACCCGGGCAGCGCCATCGCCGGCCACGACGTGAATGCCTATCTGGCCCGACACGTGCCCATCACGCAGGCCATGGGCATCCGGATGCGCTCCTTCGATGCAGCGGGGGTGACGATGACCGCGCCGCTGAAACCGAATATCAACGACAAGGGGATCGCCTTCGGCGGCACGCTGACCTCGATTCTCGCGCTCAGCGGCTGGGCGCTGGCCGACCTGCTGCTTCGCGAAGCGGGGCTGGCGGCCGACGTGCTGATCGCCGTCGGCGCCACCGAGTACCGCGCGCCGGTGTCGGGCCGGATCGTCGCCCGCTGTCCGCTCCCGCCGCCCGGGGAGGTTGCCGCGTTCCTTGACGCCTACCGGCTGCGGGGAAAGGCCCGGCTGAAGGTGGAGGCTTTCATCGAGACCAAGGCTGGTCCCGCCGCGCTCTTCCACGCCACCTATCTCGCTCGAACCCCGCGAGAACGAACCAGGACCTGACGTCAGCCCAAGTCTCCCCGGACGCGGCTCTTGGCTGACAGCCCCGATTTCAGTTTTTTTGTCACATGGATCGTTATCCCAGAGGGCTCTCTGGCGATGGTCCCGGCATGTACCCCGCAGGGCCTTAGCTGCCCGGGTCGGTCAGGAGCGGATTTTTGCGTCCCGGCAAGGCAGGCGCGAAGCGTGCGCGGAGGCGCACTCGTGTGCGCCGCACAAGCAACGCGAGCGCCAACGCCGCCGGGGCGCAAAAAGCCCTCCTGAACGACCCGGGCCGATTTACGCGGGGCGGGCGGGTTCGACGCCCCAGATCTTTTCCGCGTACTCCTCCACCGTACGGTCGCTCGAGAAGTACCCCATCCGCGCGACGTTGAGGATCGCGAGCCGCGCCCACTCGCGCGGCTGCCGGTAGAGTTCGTCGGCGCGCCGGTGCGCGGCAACGTAACTCTCGAAGTCGGCGAGCACCATGAAAAAGTCGCCGCCGGTCGTGAGCGACTCGACGATCGGCCGGAAGATCCCCGGCTCGTGGGGGGCGAAATAGCCGCCCGTGATCATGTCGATCGCCTGGCGCAGTTCTTCGTTGCCGTGGTAGTGCACCAGCGGGTCGTAGCCCGCACGCCGGCGCTCCTGCACCTCGGCGGCGGTGAGACCGAAGATGAAGATGTTCTCCTCGCCGACGGCCTCCCGGATCTCGACGGTCGCGCCGTCCAGCGTGCCGATCGTCAACGCCCCGTTGAGCGCGAGTTTCATGTTGCCGGTGCCCGAAGCCTCCAGCCCCGCCGTCGAGATCTGTTCCGAGAGATCCGCCGCGGGGATGATGTCGCAGGCGGTGCTCACGTCGTAATTCGGGACGAAGACGACCTTGAGCCGCCCGCCGATCGCCGGGTCGTTGTCGATGACGTCGGCGACCTCGTGGATCAGTTTGATGATCAGCTTAGCCAGCACGTAGCTCGGCGCGGCCTTGCCGGCGAAGACCACCGTCCGCGGCACGAAGTCGCCCGTGGGGTTGGCGCGGATGCGGTTGTAGCGGGCGATCACGCCGAGAATGTTCAGCAGCTGGCGCTTGTACTCGTGGATGCGCTTGATCTGCACGTCGAACAGCGAGTCGGGGTCGACCTCCAGGCCGAGGTGCGTGCGGATCAGGGAGGAGAACCGCGCCTTGTTGGCGCGTTTGACGGCGAGGAACTCCTGCTGGAAGACGGGGTCGTCCGCGAGCCGCTCCATACCCCGCAGACACTCCAGATCGACGGCCCAGTGGCAGTCCACCCGCTGGGCGATCAGCGCCGCAAGCCGGGGGTTCGCCTCGTTCAGCCAGCGCCGCGGGGTGATGCCATTGGTGATGTTCGTGATCCGGCCGGGGAAGAACTGCTCGAAGTCGGTGAACAGGGTGCGGCGCATCAGGTCGGTGTGCAGCCGGGAGACCCCGTTCACGGCGTGGCTGCCGACGATCGCGAGGTGGGCCATGCGCACCCGCCGGGTCCCCGACTCGTCGATGATCGAGACGCGCCGCGCCAGATCGACGTCGCCGGGGTGGCGGTGGCGCACGTCGTTGAGAAAGGCGAGGTTGATCTGGTAGATCAGCTGCAGGTGGCGCGGCAGCATGGTCTCGAAGAATTGCACCGGCCAGGTCTCGAGGGCCTCGGGCAGCAGCGTGTGGTTGGTGTAGCCGAACACGCGGACGGTGATCCCCCAGGCCCGGTCCCAGTCCAGGCCGTGCTGGTCGATCAGGATGCGCAGCAGTTCGGGGATCGCCAGCGAGGGGTGGGTGTCGTTGAGCTGGATCGCGACGTGCGTGGGCAGCTCGTCGAAGCCTTCGTGCTTCTTGTCGAAGCGGTAGACGATGTCCTGCAGCGAGGCGCTGACGAAGAAGTACTCCTGCATGAAGCGCAGCTCGCGCCCCATTTCGGTGGAGTCGCTCGGGTAGAGCACGCGCGTGAGGTTCTCCGAGTGGATCTTCTCCTGGACGGCGTTGATGTAGTTGCCCTCGTTGAAGGAGCGCAAGTCCAGCTCGCGCGTGGCCTTGGCCGACCAGAGGCGCATGTTGTTCACGGTCTCCGTGCCGTAGCCGGGGATTGGCGTGTCGAAGGCCATCGCCATGACCTGTTCGGAGGGGCGCCAGTCGTAGTGCAGCCGCCCGTCGCGGTCGCGGTACTCGGTGACGTTGCCGCCGAATTTCACCGGGTAGAGCAACTCCGGGCGCGCCACCTCCCAGGGGTTGCCGTAGCGCAGCCAGTGTTCGAGGTACTCGACCTGGAAACCGTGCTCGATCCGCTGATAGAACATCCCGTATTCGTAGCGGATCCCGTAGCCGTACCCGGGCAGGCCCAGCGTCGCCATCGAGTCGAGGATGCAGGCCGCCAGCCGGCCGAGCCCGCCGTTGCCGAGGGCGGCCTCCGCCTCCTGGCCTGCGAGTCGATCGTAGTCCAGGCCGAGGGCCCCGAGCGCCGAGCGGCAGGCGTCCATCATGCCGGTGTTCAGCAGGTTGTTCGTCAGCGAGCGGCCGATGAGGAATTCCATCGAGAAGTAGTAGACACGCTTGGCGTCGCGCTCGTAGTAGCGGCGCATCGTGTCCATCCAGCGCTCGATCAGCCGGTCGCGCACCGCGAGCACGAGGGCGTAGAAGAAATCGCGGTCGGTCGCGCTGTACTGGTCCTTGGCGACGGTGTAGGTGAGGTGGTTGACGATCGAGCGTCGAAGCGCCTCGGCGTCTTCGCCGGGGTGCTCGTGAGCGTCGAACGGGCTGGCTGCAGTCGCGTCCATCCGGTTCTACGCCCCCGCGAAGTTCCGGAGCGGTTGCGCGGGTCCATCCTGGAGGTGTTCGGCGTGCGTCATGTCCGTTGCTCCTTTTCGCGTGGTGTGCCGCCGCCCGGGGTGACCGGACCCAACGCCGGCCATTGTAATACAGAATCTGGGTCGGAAGCGGCGGCCAGGCCCGCTCAAAAAAGGTCTGGACACCGAAAATGAATCGGAGTAAGGTTTGATTTCAGTAGCCTACAGTTGCTCAATCCCCAATTGTCGGCAAAACAGGTGCACCGGAGTCCAAGACGACACCGAGTGTGTTACTACACGGGATTGGTGGAAGGGACGGAAGAGTATGGCGCGTGGGACGGTGAAGTGGTTCAACGATCAGAAGGGCTTCGGTTTCATCAGCCTCGACGATGGCTCCAAGGATGTCTTCGTGCATCATACGGCGATCCAGGGCTCGGGCTTCAAGAGCCTGAGCGAGGGTCAGGCCGTGGAGTTCGATATCGTCCAGGGCCAGAAGGGCCCGGCTGCGGCTAACGTCCGCCCGGTCTAGTCGCACCCGACTCGCCGGCGGCCCCCCTCCCGGAAGGGAGCGGGGGCCGTTGGCTTTTCATCACCCCGCCGCCCCCCCCGTCCCCCGCGCGGCGGGCCCTGAAAGGATGTGAACATGGCAAAAAAGCAACGGCCGTCGTTCCAGAAAAGACAGAAGGAAATGTCCCGCCAGCAGAAGCAGAAGGAAAAAGAGGCGCGGCGCGTGGAGCGCAAGGTCCAGCGGGAGTCCGGCACGCTGGAGGAGGACAACCTGCAGGTCCTCGACGGTCCTCTCGATCCCTACGCCGACGAGGACGTGCCACCGCCCGCCGGCGCGGGCTCCGACCGCGACTGATCCGCCCGACGCAGGTGCGCAGGCCGTGATCCGGACCAAGATCGTCGCGACGCTCGGCCCGGCCACGGACGCGCCGGGGATTATCGACCGGATGATTCTCGCCGGCCTCGACGTCGCTCGCCTGAACTTCTCGCACGACAGCGTCGCCCGCCACCGCGACCGGGTCGCGCTCGTGCGCAGCCGCGCCGAGGCGCTCGGGCGCCACGTCGGCGTCATCGTCGATCTGCAGGGGCCCAAGATCCGCATCGAGGGGTTCCGGGACGGTCGGGTGCTGCTCGAGGCGGGCGCGAAGTTCACGCTGGACGCCGCCTGCCCCCGCGACGCCGGCACCGTCGAGCGGGTGGGCGTGACGTACCCGGCGCTGCCGCGGGATGTCGTCGCCGGCGATCGGCTGCTGCTCGACGACGGACGGATCGTGTTGTGCGTCGACGCCGTTGCGGGCGCTGAAATCCGCTGCACGGTGGTCGTCGGCGGCGAGCTCTCCAGCGCGAAAGGAATCAACCGTCAGGGCGGCGGCCTCTCGGCCCCGGCGCTGACCGACAAAGACCGCAGGGATATCATCACCGCCGCGGAGTTGGATGCGGACTACCTCGCGGTGTCGTTCCCGCGCTCGCCGGCCGACATCGAGGAGGCCCGCGCGCTGCTGCGGGCCGCGGGCGGCCGGGGCGGGATCATCGCGAAACTCGAGCGCGCCGAGGTGCTCGCCGACCTGAAGTCCTTCATACTCGCCGCCGATGCCGTGATGATCGCGCGCGGCGACCTCGGGGTGGAGATCGGGGACGCGGCGCTGCCCCCCGTGCAGAAACGCACCATCCGGCTCTGCCGCGCGCTCAACCGCGCGGTAATTACGGCCACGCAGATGATGGAGTCGATGATCGAGAACCCGATCCCGACGCGGGCCGAAGTCTTCGATGTCGCCAACGCCGTGCTCGACGGCACCGACGCCGTGATGCTCTCGGCCGAGACCGCGGTGGGGCGCCACCCCGTCGAGGTCATCGAGGCGGCCGACCGCATCTGCCGCGAGGCCGAGAAACAGCGCGTCACGCGCGTCTCGCGCCACCGGATCGACTCGCGCTTCGCGGGCATCGACGAGGCCGTCGCGATGGCCACCATGTACACCGCCAACCACCTGGGCGTGACGGCGATCGCCGCGCTCACCGAGTCCGGGTCGACGCCGCTGTGGATGTCGCGGATCAGCTCCGGGATGCCGATCTACGCGCTGAGCGCCCACCGCGCCACGCTGCGCCGGATGACGCTCTACCGCGGCGTGCATCCGGTGTTCTTTTCGGCGAACACCACCTCGCACCACCGTGTGAACAAGGCGGCGGTGGACGAACTGGTGCGTCTCGGCGCCGTGTGCGAAGGCGACCTTGTGATCATCACCAAGGGCGACCTGCTCGGGGTGCACGGCGGCACGAACGCGATGAAGATCGTCCGCGTCGGCGACCTCGTCGTCCCTGAAGATTAGCCCGGGTCACTCGTCGGCGAAGACGAGGCAGGTGTTCTTCAACTTCGTGCGCCCTTCGGCGACGATCTCCTCCTCGGTCATGCGCTCCTTCAGGTTGCCCCAGTAGTTGAGCGAACTGCCGATGAGAATCATCGAAATCAGCCGCACCGCGTTGTCGAGCAGTTCCACGAGGTGAGCGCAGCCGCGCGGGCCGCCGACGCGCCGGTGGATCTCGCGCAGCACGCCGCGGTCGACCACCATGCCGGCGAGGGCCGGGATCCCCTCGACCCCCTTCGCGCAGCGCGTGAGCGGCGTTTTGCTCATCGAGGCCTTCGCCGACTCGATCGTGCGATCCTCCAGGCGTACCACCAGCTCGAGGTGCAGCGAGTGCTCGAGGTCGAGCAGCGAACTGGTGACCAGGATCCGGCCGGCGTCGATCTGCTTGACATTGGAGTGGATGCTGCGCTGAAAGATGTCCATCAGACGGTTCGGCCCCCGAACGGAAAAAAAGCGACGCCCGCTTGCGCGGGCGCCAGGCGCGCTCCGACTACCAGGAGATCTTCTTCTTGATTGCCTTCACCGCCGGGGCCGACTTCTTGACGACGGCCTTCTTGGCGGCAGTGGCATTCTTCACGACCGCCTTCTTCACTTGCGCCGCCTTCTTCACGACCTTCTTGGCAACGGCCTTTTCCACCTTCACGGCCTTCTTGACAACGGCCTTTTCCATTTTCACAGCCTTCTTGGCGACTTTCGCCATGGTCTTCTTGACCTCTTTTTTTACTGCCATGTCCATTCCTCCTTGCGGTGTGACCCCTGTGGTTAAACCCACCTGCGATTTGATTTTACTGGGTTTTGTCGATGTCGTCCATCGATTTCAGCAGAAGCCGCTGAACCCCATTTGGGCAGTTTTTCGCGACATATTTCACAAGTCATTGATATTGCAGGCATCTGTAAACTTGACATCCGTGCGGATCACCGGCACTCTCTTCACTTTGCGGCCGTGGCGAAGTCGGGGTCGCCTGGCGTGGGGCTGGAAGACGTGACCGTTGCACTGGAGGACTCCGATCGATGATGAAGTTCAGCGACTTCGAGAAACCGGCATTCACGAACCTCACGAGCGCCATCCGCGCGCTGGCAATGGACGCGGTCCAGAAGGCCAACTCGGGCCACCCCGGCATGCCGATGGGGATGGCGGAGATCGCCGAGGTCCTCTGGAACCACCACCTGCGCCACAATCCGGCCGACCCCGCCTGGCCCGATCGCGACCGCTTCGTGCTCTCCAACGGCCACGGGTCGATGCTCCTCTACGCCTTGCTGCATCTGAGCGGTTACGACCTGACGATCGAAGATCTCAAGGCCTTCCGCCAGCTGCACTCGCGGACGCCGGGACACCCGGAAGTCGGCCTCACCCCGGGGGTCGAGACCACGACCGGCCCGCTCGGGCAGGGGTTGGCCAACGCGGTGGGGATGGCCATCGCCGAGATGGTCCTCGCCCGCACCTTCAACCGCCCCGGGCACGAGATCGTCGACCACAACACCTGGGTCTTTCTCGGCGACGGCTGCCTGATGGAGGGGATCAGCCACGAGGCCTGTTCGCTTGCGGGGACCCTCGGCCTGGGCAAGCTGACCTGTTTCTGGGACAACAACGGGATCTCGATCGACGGCGACGTGTCCGGATGGTTCACCGACGACACGCCCCGGCGCTTCGAGGCGTACGGCTGGCACGTCGTGCGCGACATCGACGGCCACGACCCCGAGGCGATTCACGCCGCGATCCTCGCCGCGCAGGCCGTGAAGGACCGGCCGTCGCTTCTCTGCTGCAAGACGGTGATCGGCATGGGCGCCGTCACCAAGGCCGGTTCCCACGACGTGCACGGCGCGCCTCTCGGCGACGCGGAGATCGCCGCGTCCCGCCCGCACATCCACTGGCACCACCTGCCGTTCGAAATCCCGGACGAAGTCTACCGGGGCTGGGACGCGCGGCCCCAGGGGGCGAAGATCCAGGGCGACTGGCAGCGGCGCTTCGACGCCTACGCCAAGGCGCACCCCGAACTCGCCGCGGAGTACAAGCGTCGCATGGCCGGCGAACTGCCCGCGGGCTGGGCGGCGCACGTCGACGCGACGCTGGCGGCCGTCGCAGCCAAGGCCGAGACGATCGCCACGCGCAAGGCTTCGCAGAACTGCATCGAGGCGTACGCGAAAGTGCTGCCCGAGCTCATCGGCGGTTCGGCCGACCTGGCTGGCTCGAACCTCACGCTCTGGTCCGGCTCGAAGGCGGTCACCCGCAGCGGGGGCGGCAACTATCTCTACTTCGGCGTGCGCGAATTCGGCATGAGCGCGATCAGCAACGGCATCGCGCTGCACGGCGGGCTGATCCCCTATTCGGCGACCTTTCTGATGTTCTCCGAGTACGCGCGCAACGCGTTGCGGATGGCGGCGCTGATGCGGTTGCGGCAGGTCTTCGTGTACACCCACGACTCGATCGGTCTCGGCGAGGACGGCCCGACGCACCAGGCGGTCGAGCAGGCGGCGACGCTGCGACTGATCCCGAACATGGACGTCTGGCGCCCCTGCGACACCGTCGAGTCCGCCGTGTGCTGGGCCGCCGCAATCGAGCGGCGCACCGGTCCGAGCGCGCTGCTCTTCTCCCGTCAGAACCTGCCCTTCCAGAAGCGCGACGCAGCGCAGCTGGCGGCGATCCGCCGCGGCGGCTACGTGCTCGCGGAGGCCGCGGGCGCACCCCGCGCCGTGATCATCGCCACGGGCTCGGAGGTCGCGCTCGCCATGGCGGCGCAGCAGCAGCTCGCGGCGGAGGGAATCGCGGTGCGGGTGGTCTCGATGCCCTCCACGAGCGTCTTCGACCGTCAGGACGACGCCTGGCGTTCGGCGGTGTTGCCGGCCGGCGTGCCGCGCGTCGCGGTCGAGGCCGGGGTCACCGCCGGCTGGTACCGGTACGTCGGTCTCGAGGGCGCCGTGGTCGGCCTCGACCGTTTCGGGGAGTCGGCGCCGGCCGGCGCGCTCTTCAAGTTCTTCGACTTCACCCCCGAGCGCGTCGTGCGGGCCGTGAAGTCCGTGCTCAACGTTCCGCGCGCAGCGGCGGGACCATGAAGCAGCGTCAGTTTGGGGCACGGTTCATGGTCGCCGCGCACGCTGTTCCGCAGGGGGAGAAGTAGCCGATGCCGCTCGTGTCGCTTCGGCAGCTGCTGGACCACGCGGCGGAGCACCGCTACGGGATTCCGGCGTTCAACGTGAACAATCTCGAGCAGGTCAAGGCGATCATGGCGGCGGCCGACGAGACCGACTCGCCGGTGATCATGCAGGGTTCCGCCGGCGCCCGCAAGTACGCCGGCGAGGCCTTCCTGCGCCACCTGATCCTGGCCGCGATCGAGGCCCACCCGCACGTGCCGGTGGTCATGCACCAGGATCACGGCGCGAGCCCCGCCGTCTGCGTCCAGGCCATCCGCTCGGGTTTCTCGAGCGTCATGATGGACGGCTCGCTGCTGGCGGACGCGAAGACGCCCTCCTCCTTCGAGTACAACGTCGAAATCACGCGCCAGGTCGTGGAGATGGCGCACGCGGTCGGGGTCTCCGTCGAGGGTGAGCTGGGCGTGCTCGGTTCGCTCGAGACCCTGGCGGGCCACAAGGAGGACGGGCACGGGGCCGAGGGGGCGATGACCCGCGAGCAGCTGCTGACCGACCCGGCGCAGGCTGCGGACTTCGTGAACAGGACCCACGTCGACGCGCTCGCCATCGCGATCGGCACCTCGCACGGGGCCTACAAGTTCACCCGCAAGCCGGACGGCGAGATCCTCGCGATCTCGCGTATCAAGGAGATCCACGCCCGCATTCCCAACACCCACCTGGTCATGCACGGCTCCAGTTCGGTGCCGCAGGAGTGGCTCGCCGTGATCCGCGAATTCGGCGGCGAGATGCCCGAAACCTGGGGCGTGCCGGTCGAACAGATCCAGGAGGGGATTCGCCACGGCGTGCGCAAGGTGAACATCGACACCGACATCCGGCTGGCCATGACGGGTGCGATGCGCCGCGCGCTGGCTCTGAAGCGGAGCGAGTTCGACCCGCGCAAGATCCTCAAGGAGGCGCAGCTCGCCGCCAAGGCCCTGTGCCGGGAGCGCTACGAAGCCTTCGGGTGCGCCGGGATGGCGCCGCGCATCCGGGCGGTGCCGCTGGAGGACATGGCCGCCCGCTACGCCGAACGCGCCCTGGCTCCAGTTATCCGTTAGCCCGGGTCGGCAGGGAGGCCCTGAAGCGCCCCGGCGGCGTTGCTTCTCGCGTCGCTTGTGCGGCGCACACCAGTGCGCCTCCGCGCGCGCTCGGCGCCGCCTTGCCGGGACGCATCAGGACGCTCCCTGCCGACCCGGGCAGTACGTTTCCGTAGTGCGCGACTGCCTTGCCAGGTCGAAAAACTTCCGTGCGTGACTGCGCGCGGGCAGCCAAGGACGTTGAGCCTGCGGTCCTCGGGGCATACATGCCGCGCCGGCGGTTTGGCCCGGGGGTGCACGACAGGATTGTTGAGTGAGCACCATCGGGGGCCGCATTGATCACGCGGCGCATTTTGAGCGTCGCTCCCAGAAATCTTCGAACCGCCCGCTGAGTCGGGAGCAGCGCAAAGCAATAATGGCGTCAGCCCCTCG
>JANOHV010000048.1:0-4030 GCA_031406795.1 Candidatus Rokuibacteriota bacterium | reverse complement strand
GAGCCTGATTTCGCTTACGAAGAGCAGGGGGGGGCAGCGGTCAAGCAACGCTTGCAGCGAGCAGCACGGTCCGGTATAAGCCACAGGACCAGAAAACAAGACCAGGCAGCAAGCCTGCCTCAACTGATCCGCGCGTTACGCGCGGATTTGGGGCTTCACCACATCCTTGCCACAGCCTCGCCTTGGTATACAATGACGGGAAAGTTGAAACCGTTGGAAGGGCAGGCTGCTTAAGAAGGCTCAGGTGCAAGGCGCGCGAAGACCCGACGAATGCGGCGTACGAGTTGTACGCCGCAGTGAGGAGGGGTGAGCGCAACGCCGCAGATGGACCTTTTTCAGCGGTCTGCCACCCCGGAGGGGCGGATGGCCATGCCGGCAGCGAAGAAATCAGCAACGAAGAAGCCGTGCCGCCCGGCAGCCGGGAAGTCGGCGGCAGGGGCGGCCAGGAAGACGGCGAAGCCCGCGGTGACGGCGACCTGCCCGGGCGGTCAGAGCCTGATGGACCCCGCCCTCTACCTCAACCGCGAACTGACCTGGCTCTCCTTCAACAGCCGCGTCTTGCACGAGGCGGAAGACGAGCGCACGCCGCTGCTCGAGCGGGTGAAGTTCCTTGCGATCACCGCGGCGAACCTCGACGAGTTCTTCATGAAGCGCATCGGCGGGCTCAAGCAGCAGGTCGAGGCCGGCGTGCAGAAGATCACCGTCGACGGGCGCACGCCCGCCCGCCAGATCCTGGACTGCCACCAGGCCATCCGCGGCCAGCGCGAGCGCATGGAGCGGCTGGCGGTGCGCCTGGAGAAACTGCTGCGCGCCGAGAAGATCGAACTGGTGCGCTACGAGCAGCTCGCGAAGGACGAGCAGGCCCAGGTCCGCGCCGAGTACCTGCACTCGATCTACCCGCTGGTGACGCCGCAGTCGGTCGATCCGGCGCACCCCTTCCCCTTCGTCTCGAACCTCTCGCTCAACCTGCTGGTCACGCTGCGCTACCCGGGTGAGGCCGAGCTTTCGCTGGCGCGCGTCAAGGTCCCGGTGGGGGCCGGCGCGCGGCGCTTCCTGCGCGTCGGCGCGGCACAGCGCTTCGTGCGCCTCGAGGAAGTGCTTTGCCACAACCTCGATCTGCTCTTCCCGGGCATGGAGATCGTGCGCTGCGAGCTCTTCCGCGTGACCCGCAACGCGAACGCCGAGAAGAACGAGGAGGGCGCGGACGATCTGCTCGCGATGATCGAATCCGAGCTGCAGGAGCGCCGGTTCGCCCCGATCGTGCGCCTCGAGGTGATCCCGGGGATGGACCCGGCGCACCGCGGCCGGCTGGCCTCGGAACTCGACCTGGACGAGGCGCAGGACGTCTTCGAAGTCGAGGGGATGTTCGCGCTGCGCGACCTCTTCGAGATCGCCGGGCTGGCGCGCCCGGACCTCAAGGACCCGGCGCACCACCCGATCGACCACCCGCTGCTGCAGACCGAGCGCAGCATCTTCCACGTGATCCGCGACGCCGGTTCGATCCTGCTCCAGCACCCCTACGAGGCCTTCGCCTCCTCGCTCGAACGCTTTCTCAAGGAGGCCGCCGAGGATCCCAAGGTGCGCGCGATCAAGATGACGCTGTACCGCACCGCCAGCGAGAGCAGCATCCTCGAGCACCTGTTGGCCGCCGCCCGCAACGGCAAGCAGGTGGCGGTGGTCGTCGAACTCAAGGCGCGCTTCGACGAGCAGGCCAACATCCGGCTGGCCAGCCGGATGGAGGAGGCCGGCATCCACGTCACCTACGGCGTCGTGGGTCTGAAGACGCACGCCAAGATCACGCTCGTCGTGCGGCAGGATTACAACGGCCTGCAGCGCTACGTGCACGTCGGCACCGGCAACTACCACCCGGTGACCTCGCGCCTGTACGCCGATCTCGGGCTGCTGACCGCGGACGAGGCGATCGGCACCGACGCGACCGAACTGTTCAACTACCTGACGACCGGCTTCACGCCGAAACGCCTGTACCGTAAGCTGCTCGTGGCGCCCAAGAGCCTCAAGCCGGCGCTGCTCGAGAAGATCCGGCGCGAGATCCGCGCGCACGCGAAAGCGGGCGGCGGCCACATCCGCTTCAAGATGAACGCCCTCGAGGACGTCGACATCGCCCGGGCCCTGTACGAGGCGGCGCGCGCCGGCGTCGTGGTGGACCTCATCGTGCGCGACTCCTGCCGCGTGCGCCCCGGCCTGCCCGGGCTCTCGGAGACGATCCGCGTGATCTCGATCGTCGGGCGCTTCCTCGAGCACACCCGCATCTACTATTTCCGCAACGGCGGCGAGGAGGAGTACTACATCGGCTCGGCGGACGCCATGAAGCGCAACCTGGAGTACCGCGTCGAGGTGCTCGCGCCGGTGGAGTCCCCCGCGCTGCGCGCCGAACTCAAAGCGCTGCTCGACGTCCAGTGGAACGACCGTCGCAGCGCCTGGGAGATGCGCGCCGACGGCGCGTATGTGCAGCGCGTGCCGCAGGGCAAGCGGCGCGACACCGAACCCGGCAGCCAGGAGGCGTTGATCCGCCTCGCGGAAAAACGTCTCAAGGACGCGACCCGGCTGCGCAAACGCACTTCGCAGTCGCCGGGCCGGCGGAACCTGCGCTAGGCGAGCCGACAAGATGCCGTCGTATCTGCTGCCGGCGGGACTCGGTCTTCCCGAACTGCTGGAGCGTCTCGCCCCGGCGGGCACGCTCGCGGCGGGCGCGGACAGCACCAGCCGCCGCACGTTCCTCGACACCTTCGACTGGCGGCTGCACCGGGCCGGGTGGGCGCTCGAGCGCATCGGTGAGGGCGCCCGCGGGTCGCTGCGGCTCTCCCCGATCGACGGGGGCCCGCCGCTTGCGCGTCAGCTCGGGCCGGCGATCCGGTTCGCCGGCGAACTCCCGGCGGGAGCGCTGCGCGAACGACTCGAGCCGGTGCTTCATCCGCGCGCTCTGCTGGCGATCGCCGCCGCCGAGGTAACCGAGACCCCGATCGTCGTGCGTGCCGCTCCCGGCCGCGCGGCCACGCGGCTCGTGTTCGTCGCCACGCGCGTGGCCCCCCCCGGTGAGGAACCGTCGCTGCCGCTGCGGCCGGTGCTGGTCGTCCCCCCCGGATCCCGCGCGGCCGCCGTGGACACCCTGTGCGCTGCCTGGCCTGATGCCGATGCGGCTCCCCCCGACCGCGTGGCAGCCGTGCTCGAACCCCTGGGTCGTTCGCCGCGCGACTATTCGGGCAAGATCCGGGTCCCGCTGGACGGCTCGTTGCCGGCACGCGATGCCGCCCGCGTGCTGCTGCTGCACCTGCTCGGCACGATGGAAGCGAACCTGCACGGCGTTCAAACCGACCTCGACAGCGAATTCCTCCACGACCTGCGCGTCGCGGTGCGGCGCACCCGCTCGGCGCTCGGGCAGATCAAGGGCGTCCTGCCGCCGGCGACCACGTCCCGCTTCGCGCGCGAGTTCGCCTGGCTGCAGGAGCTGACCGGCCCCGCCCGCGATCTCGACGTTTTCGTGCTCGAGCTGCCCGCGCTGGGGTTGCTGTTGCCCGCCCGGTCGCGGCGCAGCCTCGGACCGCTCGCGCGGCTGCTGGAGCGGCGGGCGCGGGCCGACTTTTTCTCCAGCCGCCAGCGTTCGATGATGTGGGTGCGGCGGCCTTCCTGGTTGTCGTCGCCGAAGTTGACGAAAGAGACGGCGAAGTAGCCCACGCGCGGGTCGGCGGCACGCGCTTTCATCGGCTCGGCGGGCAGCGGCGCCAGCGTGTAGGTCTGGCCCAGGAACAGGCTGCGCGCGTCGGGCACCGTGCCGGGCGGATTCGGCAGGGCGGCCGGGTTGGGCGGCGGCGCGCCGGGTGCGAGGACCGGCGGCGCCGGCAGCTTGGGCACCGTGTAGTGCTGACGCAGCGTGAGGAACAGGCCGGCCGGCTGGGTGCGCACGCGCTCAATGTTGGAATTGGCGCGGTCCAGGGCGTAGGGCAGGCGGTACGACGCTTCCAGCGCGGTCTGCAGGCCGCCGATGTCGCCACCCAGCAGCAGCGCGGCATCG
>JANOHV010000047.1:0-2892 GCA_031406795.1 Candidatus Rokuibacteriota bacterium | reverse complement strand
AAAAAAGGGGACGGATTTTTTTCCTGACTCGCACTGTTGTCGAACCCTTTCGGGCAAGGCGCGAAAAACAACACGGTCCTGATCTACTACTCTGAGAAATCATCGCGCGACGCGACGATTTGTTTACCAAAACAGATGGGGAATAGCAGGTGTCAAACTTGAATCGTAACAAGGGCAACCGTCCAGAAGTCTCTGTAGTCTTGCGGGCGAGGCGCCCGCGCTAGGAAGCGCAATGCCCTTTGAATTGATCGTGGCATTGCGCTTCCTGCGCGAGGGACGATTCCAAACCGTGCTGATCCTCTCCGGCGTCGCCGTCGGGGCGGCGGTCATCGTTTTTCTCGTGGCCCTCATCACCGGCCTCCAGGATGATCTCATCGCGCGGACGCTCGGGACCCAGCCGCACATCGTTCTGCGCCCGCCGGATGACGTCGCGCGGTCCGTGCTCCGGCCGGCGGCCGGCGAAACCGTGTCGGCCGAAGTCGAGAAGCGCGCCCAGCGACTGCGCTCGATCGACGGCTGGCAGCGGGCCCTGGCTGACGCCACCGCGACGCCGGGCGTCACGGCCGCCTCCCCGATGGCGTCCGGGCCGGCATTTGCCGCGCGCGGGAATGCGCAAAAATCCGTGGCGCTTCTCGGCATCGAACCGGAGCAGTACCTGAAGATCGTGCCGGTGGATCGCAAACTGGTCGCCGGACGCTTCCACGTGGCCGGCGAGGAGGCGGTCATCGGGGTGGATCTTGCGAAGGATCTCGGTGCCTCGGTCGGCGACAAAGTCCGCCTCGCGGCCGCGGGGGGGCGGACGCAGGTGGTCACGGTGGCCGGGATCTTCGATCTCGGGCTGCGGGATCTGAACCGCCGGTGGGTCATCATCACGCTGCGGTCCGCGCAGACCCTGCTCGATCTGGCGGGCGGCGTGACGAACATCGACCTCACGGTGGCCGATCTCTTCGGCGCCGAACAGATCGCGAAGACCCTCGCCGCCCGCACGGGGCTCGCCGCCGAGAGCTGGATGAAGACCAATGCCGAGTTGCTCGTCGGGCTGCGCGGGCAGAGCGCTTCCTCGGCGATGATCCAGTTCTTCGTGACCGTGGCGGTGGCGTTCGGCATCTCCTCGGTGCTCGTGGTCTCGGTCGTGCAGAAATCACGCGAGATCGGCATTCTGCGCGCGATGGGCGCCTCGCGCCGCGCCGTGCTGACGATCTTTCTCGTGCAAGGCGCCATCGTGGCGCTGGTCGGGGCCGTGCTCGGCTGCGGGCTCGGGACGTGGGCGGCGCTCGCTTTCGAGTCCTGGCAGGGGGTGTTTCACGTCTGGCTCGGCTGGCAACTCTATGCGGCCGCGATCGCGGGAGCCACGGCCATCGGCGTCCTCGCGGCGCTCGCGCCGGCATATCACGCGGCGCACCTCGAGCCCGTCGCGGCAATCCGCTTTGGCGGCTGACCGGTCAACCATGCCCCAAGGGTTCGCCGCTGGAAACCTGCTCTGCGGAGCGGTGGGGCGAAGGGGAGCCCTCCATCGACGGAACGTGGCGGGCACGGCGGCGGTCCGCGACGTCAGGACTCCGCAGCCCGCGCGGGAACGAGAGGCGGCGTTGTGACGCAGCGCCCGGTCCTCGAGGCGGCCGGCGTGCGCAAGTCCTACGGCGTCGGGACCGAAACCGAGACCGAAATCCTTCACGGGATCGACCTGGTGCTCGATGCCGCCGAGATGGTCGCGCTCACGGGGCCCTCGGGCGCGGGCAAGAGCACCTTCCTCAACGTCATGGGGCTGCTCGAGCGGCCGACCTCCGGGCGCATCAGGATCAACGGGGAGGAAACCGCAGACCTCGACGAGGCCGGCCTGACGCGCCTGCGCGGGCGGAGCATCGGGTTTGTCTTCCAGTTTCATCATCTGATGCCGGCGTTCACGGCCCTCGAAAATGTGATGATGCCGATCCTCGTGGATCGCGGACGACCCGACGAACAGATGCGCGCCCGCGCGGCCGAACTGCTGGGCAAAGTCGGCCTCGGCGCGCTGTTGGGGCGTCGCCCCGGCAAGCTCTCCGGCGGGCAGCAGCAGCGGGTCGCGGTTGCGCGCGCGCTGGCGATGAGCCCGCCGCTCGTGCTCGCCGACGAGCCGACCGGGAATCTCGACTCCGCGAGCGCCGAGGAGGTCTTCGCGCTGTTGCGCGCTTTCAATCGCGACCTCGGTGTGAGCTTTCTCGTCGTGACGCACGACCCGCGTCTGGCGAGTCGCTGCGACCGGGTGCTCGAGTTGGTGGACGGCCGGCTCGTGAGCGAGAAACGAGGCAGCGACCTCGCCGTCGGCGGTTGATCCGGCGGGCGCGCCGCGCGCCGCGAAGCTGTTCCTGGAGGGATCACCCGGTTGGTTGCGGGGGTCCACGCGGCCGCCGTACCGGCGCGAAGACCGCAAGGATCGGCCGGTTTCTGGAAGTTCCTGGCGACGGGCCGTCGCTGGCACGCTTCATGCTCACCCTCCCGGCACAACAACCCACGGGAGGGGACTCATGACGACGAACACCGCCTATCGCATCGAAAACCTCGACGTGTACCGCAAGTCAATCGCCCTCGGCACCCGCCTCTATCTGGCAGCGGGCAACGGCAAAGCGCACTCCGCGGTCGGCGAGCGCGTCCGCGAGAACACGCTCGCGCTTGTGCTCAATCTCGCCTCCGGCCTCGGCTTCTGGGAGAAGCAGTGGAAGACGAGCCACTTCGCGGCTTCCAAGCGCGCCGTGATGGAGATGTCGCCGCTGCTCGAACGTAAGTCCTCGCCCTACCCCGACTGCACATTTTCCTCGTCGGCAGGCGTCTTCGTGATGGCCGCCGGGTCACGGTCGAGCGCCGGTCCGGCCGGGCGGTCTACTGCAGGGTGTTCTTCTTCAACTCCGCGGGGAG
>JANOHV010000010.1:0-10357 GCA_031406795.1 Candidatus Rokuibacteriota bacterium | reverse complement strand
TACGTCGGCTACGAGGAGGGCGGGCAGCTGACCGAGGCGGTGCGCCGGCGCCCCTACTGCGTGATTCTCTTCGACGAGATCGAGAAGGCGCACCCCGATGTCTTCAACGTGCTGCTGCAGGTGCTCGACGACGGGCGGCTGACCGACGGCCAGGGCCGCCACGTGGATTTCCGCAACACGCTGATCGTGATGACCTCGAACATCGGCTCGCAGCACATCCAGGGGATGCCCGAGAGCGAGTACGAGCGGATGAAGGCACTCGTCACCGAGGAGTTGCGGCAGGCGTTCCGGCCGGAGTTCCTGAACCGGGTCGACGAGACGGTGATCTTCCATACCCTCGGGCGGGAGCACCTGCGGCGGATCGTCGAGATCCAGGTCGGGTTGCTGCTCAAGCGGCTCGAGGAGCGCAAGATCACGCTGCTGCTCTCCGACGGCGCGAAGGACCACCTGGCCGACGTCGGCTACGACCCGGCCTACGGGGCGCGGCCCCTCAAGCGCGCGGTGCAGCGGCTGGTCTTCGACCCGCTCTCGCGCGGCATCCTCGGCGGCGAGTTCCGCGACGGGGACACGGTGCTCGCGCATCTGGAGAAGGGGTCGGAGGCGCTGACGTTCACGCGGAGCGAAGCGGCGGCGCCCCGGGCGAAGGGGAAGGGCGGCGGGAAAAAGAAACCGGGCGGCGACCCCGAGGTCGTGGATGCGGAGGTCGTCGACTAGGCTCGACCGTTCCGGAGGGGCGGCGGGGGATGCCCATCGGTCGTGCGTCTGCGCAGCCGGCCCGAAGCGGTGCCCGGGCCTCGCGGGCTCGTAACTCGCCTTCGGCTCAGACAACGAGCCTGCGTCCCTGCGGGACCGCCCCGGTCACCCCTTCGGGCTGATCGGCTGCTCCGCGCATCTTCCCTCAGGGCATCCCCTGCCGCCCCTCCTCCAGTTCGGGAATCGATTCCCGTCTGCGGTGATTCCCAGGCAGCCCGGATCACGGTGGTACGATGATTGACACCTTTCGTGCAATCGCTACAATTCGGAGACTATTTCTCAGGAGAGGAACGCATGGCACTCATCGTCAAGAAGTTCGGCGGCACTTCGGTCGGGTCCGCCGAGCGGATCAAGAACGTCGCCCGCCTCGTCGCGGGAGCTCAGGCGAAGGGCAACCGGGTCGCGGTCGTCGTCTCGGCGATGAGCGGGGAGACCGACCGCCTGCTGCGGCTCTCGCAGGAAGTCGCCTCGCGGCCCGACGCGCGCGAGCAGGACATGCTCGTGGCCACCGGCGAGCAGGTGACGATCGCGCTGCTGGCGATCGCGCTGTGCGACCTGGGCTGCCCCGCCCGGTCGTTCACGGGGTGGCAGGCCGGCTTCGTGACCGACACCGATTTCACCCGCGCCCGGATCCGCAGCGTCACCGCCGATCGCGTGCGCGCCGCGCTCGACGCCGGCGAGGTCGCGGTGGTCGCCGGCTTCCAGGGCGTGACGCCGGAGGACGAGATCACCACGCTCGGACGCGGCGGTTCCGACCTGACGGCGGTCGCGCTCGCCGCCGCCATCGACGCCGACTGCTGCGACATCTACACCGACGTCGACGGGGTCTACACCGCCGACCCGAACGTGGTGCCCGACGCGCGGCTGCTCGCGCGGGTCTCCTACGAGGAGATGCTCGAGATGGCTTCGCTCGGCGCGAAGGTGCTGCAGGCGCGCTCGGTCGAGTACGCCGCCAACTACAACGTCCCGGTCCGGGTCTGCTCGAGCTTCACCGACAACCCCGGCACGATGGTGACCAAGGAGGACCCCTCGATGGAACAGGTACTCGTCTCGGGCGTGACACTGAGCAGGAATGAGAGCAAGATCACGATCCAGGGGGCGCCCGACCGCCCCGGCGTCGCCGCGCAGATCTTCCAGGCGATAGCCGAGGCCGGCATTCTCGTGGACCTGATCGTGCAGAACGTCAGCCGCGAGGGGACCACCGACATCACGTTCACGGTGCTCAAGGGCGACAGCGAGCGCACGCGCGAGGCGCTCGCGCCGGTGTGCGCCGCGGTCGGCGCGAACGGCGTCGTCGCCGCCGACAACCTCGCCAAGATTTCGATCGTCGGCACGGGCATGCGCAGCCACGCCGGCGTCGCCGCGAAGATGTTCCGGGCGCTGGCCGAGGAGAAGATCAACATCCTCTCGATCGGCACCTCGGAGATCAAGATCTCCTGCCTCATCGAGTCGAAGTACGCCGAACTCGCGACCCGGATCCTGCACGAGGCCTTCGCCCTTGGCAGCGGCAGCGTGGCCGGGGACCGCGACCTGTGAAACAGGAGCGTCGCGTCCAGATCTACGACACGACGCTGCGCGACGGCGCCCAGGCCGAGGACATCGCGTTCTCGGTTGAGGACAAGCTGCGCATCACGCGGCAACTCGACGAGTTCGGCGTCCCCTACATCGAAGGCGGCTGGCCGGGAGCGAACCCGAAGGATTCCGAGTACTTCGAGCGTGTGCGGCGCCTGAGCCTGAAGCAGGCCCGGGTGGTCGCGTTCGGTTCGACGCGTCGCGCGCGGCGCGCGGCCGCCGACGACGAGACGCTGCGGGCGCTCGTGGCCGCGGGGACCCCGGCGGTGACGATCTTCGGCAAGAGCTGGGATCTGCACGTCCGGGACGTGCTGCGAGTCTCCCCGGAGGAGAATCTCGCGATGATCGCCGACTCAGTGTCGTTCCTCAAGGGCAAGGTCCGGGAAGTCTTCTACGACGCCGAGCACTTCTTCGACGGCTGCCGCCAGAACCGGGAGTTCGCGTTGGCGACGATCGAGGCGGCCGCCGGCGCCGGCGCCGACTGTATCGTGCTGTGCGACACCAACGGCGGCATGGTCACCGCCGAACTCGTGGAAATCGTGCGCCTGGTGCACCGGCGTCTGCCGCACGCCGCGCTGGGCATTCACGTGCACAACGATGCCGAGATGGCCGTCGCCAACAGCGTTGCGGCGGTGGCCGCCGGGTGTACGCAGGTGCACGGTACGATCAACGGCTACGGTGAGCGCTGCGGGAATGCCAACCTCTGTTCGATCGTCCCGACGCTCCAGCTCAAGCTCGGTCTGCGCTGCGTCCCCCCCGAAAATCTGCCGCGGTTGCGGGAGCTCTCGCGCTTCGTGTCCGAACTGGCGAACATGCCCCACTTCAAGCATCAACCGTATGTGGGGGACTCGGCATTCGCGCACAAGGCCGGGGTGCACGTCAGTGCGATCCTCAAGAACGCGCTGACCTACGAACACGTGCCTCCGGAACAGATCGGCAACCGCCAGCGCGTCCTGGTGTCGGACTACTCCGGCAGCGCCAGCGTGCTGCACAAGGCCGCCTCGTTCGGCATCGACCTGAAGTCGAAGGACCCGAAGGCGCTCGCCATTCTGACGCACCTGAAGGAACTGGAGGCGCGCGGGTTCCAGTTCGAGGGGGCCGAGGCCTCCTTCGAGCTGCTGATGAAGCGCACCCTCGGACTGCAGCAGCGCTTCTTCGAGTTCAAGGGGGCGCGCGTGATCGTCGAGAAGCGCAAGGAGCGCGAGGAGGCGATCTCGGAGGCGACGGTGAAGCTGATCGTCGACGGCAAGACCGAGCACACGGTCGCCGAGGGCAAGGGACCGGTGAACGCGCTTGACTCCGCGCTGCGCAAGGCGTTGTACCGCTTTTACCCCTCGCTCAAGCAGATGGAGCTGATCGACTACAAGGTGCGGGTGCTGACCGCGGAGGCCGGCACGGCGGCGCAGGTACGCGTGCTGATCGAGTCCGGCGACAGCGAGGGACGCTGGGGCACCGTGGGGGTCTCGACGAACATCATCGAGGCTTCATGGCAGGCGCTCGTCGACGCGATCGAGTACAAGCTGCATAAGGACCAGTCCGCGGGGGGGTGACCGGGTGCCCGGGAGCGGGGCGGCGCAGCGGGTCCTGATCGTCCTGGCGGCCGCGCTCTTTGCGTTCGCCGTCGTTCAGGGCCGCAATGCCGCGCAGCGACCGATTGCGGTCCCCGTCCCCGACGACCCGACCCTGGAGCTGCAACTCGACATCAACAGCGCGTCAGCCGCGGACCTCGAAACCCTCCCCGGCGTCGGTACGGCGCTGGCGGCGAGGATCGTCGCCCACCGGACGGCACACGGTCCATTTCGCACCGTCGTTGACCTGAAGCTGGTGCCGGGGTTCGGCGAGAAACTGGTAAACGCCCTGCGCCCGCTCGTGACGGTGCGCTGATCGGACGAGACCCTGCCGTTCCCGTGCGCGAGGCAGCGGGGATTTCCCTTCGGTCGTGCGTCTGCGCCGCCTGCCCGTCACGGTGCCCGGTGCTCGAAGTCTCGTAACTCGCCTGCGGCTCAAACAACGAGACTTCGTCCCTGCGGGACCGCCCCGGTCACCGCGCCGGGCTTCACGGCGGCTCCGCGCATCTTCCCTCAGTGAAATCCCAGCCGCCTCGCTGGTTCATTGCCCAGCGAAGCGAGGGCAACAATCCCGGAACTGGCCCTGAAGTTCCGCGCATAGGCTGCCCGAGTCGTTTGGGAGCGTCCTGGCGCGTCCCGGCAAGGCAGCGAAGAGCGTGCGCGGAGGCGCACTGGTGTGCGCCGCACAAGCATCGCGATGAGCAACGCAGCCGGGGCGCGTCAGGGCCTCCCAAACGACCCGGGCGGACGGGGACGGGCTACAGGTCGCGGTCGATGACGAAGTCGGCGGCGGCAGTGAGGGCGGCGTGCAGTTCCGTGCCACGAAGGGGCTCGATCGCCAGCCGGGCGTCGGCGGCGAATTCCCGGGCGCGCGCCATGGCGCTCTCCCCGCAGCGCTGCTCGCGCAGCAGCGCGGCGATGTCGGCGATGCCCGCGTCGTCCACCTCGCCGCGTTCGATGAGTCCCCGGATCCGGGACTGTTCGGCGGCGAGGCCGTCGCGGCGCAGCAGGTGAATCAGCGGCAGGGTCACCGTCCCCTGCCGGAGGTCGCCCCCCAGCGCCTTGCCGAGACGCCCCGGGTCGGCGAGGTAGTCGAGCGTGTCGTCGATGACCTGGAAGGCGGTGCCGAGGCTGGTGCCGAATCGCCCGAGCGCCTCTACCCGTGCGGGCGGGGCGCCGGCGAGCAGGGCGCCGGAGCGGCAGCAGCCCGAAATCAGGCTGGCCGTCTTGCGGCCGACGATGGCCAGGTAGGTCTCTTCGGAGATCTCGGGCCGGTTCCGCCAGCGCCGTTGCAGAACCTCGCCGTCGATCATATCGAGCGAGCAGCGGCAAAGCACGCGGATGATCTCCCGCGGAACCGCGGAGAGGAGCAGGTCGAAGGCGGTCGTGTAGAGGAAATCGCCGCCGAGCACCGCGAGGTGATTGCCCCAGACCCGGTTGGCCGAGGGCGATCCGCGTCGCAGCGCGGCGTCGTCGAGGACATCGTCGTGCAGCAGGGTCGCGGCGTGGAGGTACTCGACGACGTTGCCGAGCAAGACGTGGTCGCCGCCGGTGTAGCCGCACAGCCGGGAGGAGAGAATCACCAGCAGCGGGCGCAGCCGCTTGCCGCCGCTCTTCACCACGTGGGCCGCCATGGCTTCGAGAAGTTCGTTGCTCGAGGAGAGGTTGTCCGCGATCGCCGCTTCGATGGCCGCGAGATCGGGAGCGAAGCGCAGCATGAGGTCCTGGTAGTTTCCCGTCTGCCCGGCAACCGCTCCGCTCGTCATCTCGCAGCCTTCCTCGTCAGCGTGTCGTTGTTCTCTGTCGTGTCCGCAGAATGATAGCGGCGGCAAGGCCGATGTCAATGGACGATGGGGGGCGCCGGAGGCGGGGGGTACGAGCTGGCTGCCAGGGCGAATCGGGCCGTCGGGCGGCTCCGCGGAGAAGGCCCGGCCCGCAGCTGGTCAGGGGGTGGAAGCGACGGCCGGCGCGTCGTCGACGACCAGCCGGCGGGCGCCGATGAACCGCCTGCGGTAGTAGGGCAGGTCAAGGCTGTCGATGGCCACCTTGCGCACCATCGACGAGGCGTGGATGAAGAGATTCTCCCCGAGGTAGATGCCGACGTGCGAAGGAAATGATGCGTAGGTCCGGAAGAAGATCAGGTCGCCGACCTGGATGTCGTCGCGGTCGATGCGGGCCCCGACCGAGTACTGCTCACGGGCAGTGCGGGGAATCCGGACGTCCATGAGCCCGAAAACCCGCTGAACATAGGCCGAGCAGTCGATGCCGCGCAGCGTGCTGCCGCCGAAGCGATAGGGAACATTGAGCATGGTACGCGCGAGGTTGATCACGCGTTCGGCGATCGCCGCCGCGGGCGCGGCGACACTCCGCCCGGCAGCACCGGGCGCCGCCGATGCGGTGCTCGTCGAGACGGGGCCGCCGACCGTCAGTCCGGCGGAATCCGGCCCGTCGAGCGGGGGTGGAGCGCTGCCGGCGCTCGCGTAGGGATCACAGGGCTCGATCACCAGTTGTTGTCCGACGGCGAGCTTGCTCTTCTCGAGTCTGTTCAAGCGCGCGATCTCGCCGGCCGGGACTCCGTAGCGGGCGGCGATCCGGGAGAGCGTCTCGCCGCGGGCGACCGTGTGGGAGCGGGGTCCGCTCTTTCGGACGATGATCTTCTGACCGATCGAGAGGCGGGCGGTCTTCCGCATCCCGTTGAGTTGCAGCAGGCGGTCGAGTTCCGTGGAAAAACGGTTTGCGATCGAGGACAGGGTGTCGCCCCTGGCCACCGTGTGATAGACGGTCTCTTCCCGGCAGACAGCCTGGAGAACGCGTTCGGAACTCACCCCGCGGCGCGGCGCAGCATCGGCGATCGGGGCTGGGGCTGGGGCGGCGTCCGGGAGGCGAAGCTTGTCACCTGGCGAGAGATCGTCGGTCCGGAGGCGGTTCAACTCGCGGATGCTGTCGACCTTCACGCCGAAGACCCGCGAGATGCTACTCAACGTATCGCCGGCCTTGACGAAATACACGCCCGCCGCAGCGGCGGGTGCCGGCGCCGAAAAAACGAGGAAAATCAGGCACCCGGACAGGGATGCGGCACGAACAAGCAGCGACTTTTTCAGCATGACTGCGGATCTTAGCAGAGGGGGCGGCGGAATTCAATAGAAAGGAGCGCATGATTAGGGATTGCCTGTGCGCGGAGGCTGCCGTACAATCGATTTCAGCTGAACGAGTTGAAGGGGGCCCGGCAAGGTGCAACTGGTCGTCAGGGAGGCTTGTAGAAAACTCGTCGCCGGAGACGTCGTTCATCTGGTGACCCGCGAGACCGGGCGGGCGGCGCGGGCCTCCTTCGCCCGCGAACTCGGTTCGCTTCCGGCGGGAAGCGTCATGACCCTGGATTTCTCCGGGGTCGGCATCATCGATTTCTCCTGCGCCGACGAATGTCTGGCGAAGCTGGTGACCCGGTTGATCGCCGGCGAGTATGGCGAGAAGTACCTGCGGCTGACCGGTCTGGGCGAATCGCAGCGGGAGAATATCCACGTCGCCCTCGAGAGAAAGCGGCTGCCCGCGCTGCTGGTGCGCCCCGACGGGTCCTGGGACTGCCTGGGCACGATCACGCCTCACCTTCGCGAGACACTGCTGCTGCTGGCGGAGCGGCGCCGGATGAGCGCACGGGAGATGGTGGGCCTGCTCGAACTCGAACTCACCGCCTCCAGCACCCGACTCGGCAGTCTGCACCGGCTGCGGCTGGTGCGGCGGCAAGAGCGCGCGATCGACGAGGGCGGCAGGGAATTCGTTTACGAGGCGCTCGTGCAGTCCGCGGCCGGCACGGCGAGCGGAGCTCCCCGTGGCTGAGCCGGGCGGGGAGTTTCCCGGGGTTCTCGAGCCGGAGCGCTTCTTCGGCCGGATCGAAGAGCTGGGCCTGTTGCGGCGTCAGGCGCGCTCGCTGCTTCGGGGCCTTGGCCGCAGCGGTGTTCTTTGTGGGCGGCCGGGTTCGGGCAAGACCGAACTGCTGCGGCAGTGGCACAAGACCCTCTTCCGTGAAGGTGAGATTCTTCCCTTCTGGTACCCGCTGCGCCACTCGCTTTTCGAGCAGGCGACTGCCGGCGGCGATCTTGTCGCCGCGCTCGCCCTGCAGGCGCTGGCCTTCAAGAAACGCGCCCCGGGGCTCCTCGACCGTCCCCTGCACCCCGTGGAGCTCGCCGGGGCGTTGCGCACGGCCTGGGGAGATGGCGGAGTGCTGCTGGCGGAGGCGCTGGCCGGACTCGAGCAGCGCCCCGGCGGGCCGGAGGCACTCGTGCGCGCGGCGCTCGTGCCGCACCGCTTCGCGGCCCTGACCGGCACGCGCGTGCTCTGTCTTTTCGACGACGCCGGGAATCTCGACGCCGCGACCGGGGAGGGGCTCTGGCCGGAAGAGGCGCTCGCCTCCTCGATCGCCCCCCTGCTCGCGACGCTCGAGGACGAGAATCTGGTCCCGCGGACTTTCGGGCAAGCCTCCGCCTCGCGGCTGACCCTCGAGCGTCTCGCCCCGCTGTCGATCGAAGCCGCCTCGAGACTGGCCAGGAGTCTGGCGCGGATCGGCGGCCTGGAGTTGGGGGAGCTCGCGGTCGCGGCGCTGGTGGAGGAGTCGGCCGGATCGCCCTATTACCTGGGCGCGCTGGTCCGGGCCCTGGCCGGCGAGCCGGGAACCGGCACGCTCGACGTCGCCCGGGCGGCGGCGGCCGCGGCCTGCGACGGCGAGCTGGCCCGTTACTGGATCGAACTGTTTGCTCGCGCCATGCCCGATCGACGTACTCGAGCCGTCGCGCTGGAGATCCTCATTTTTTGCCTGCGCGAGGAGTCGGGCAGCCTCGACGCGGGGCGGCTCGCGGCGCTGATGCTCAAGCCGGCGGCCGACATCGAGTCGGCTCTCGCGGGGCTGACCCGCGCCGGCGTCGTTCGCGTCGGCTTCGCCAGCGTTGTCGTGGACGGGGACCCCGTGCTCCGCGATGTCGTGCAGGCGCTCTACCGGCGGGAATTCGGTCGAATGTCGCCGGCGGCGGTGGTGGCGTCGCTCGCTAGCGAGAAGGTGCGTGGCGCCCCGGCGCTCCGGCGCCGGCGCTGGCGCGAATCCGCCCGCGTTGCGCTGCGCGGGATGTTTTGCGCCTGGGCCGGGCAGCGTGTGCCTGCCGACTGCTTCGACGCCGCGGCATTTCGTGAGCGCCGCGACGCCGCGGCGGACGGCGCGGTCGACGAGATGACGCTGCCGCGGGTGATCTCCGTGGCCGCGGGCCGCATCGGCGAGGCCGTGTCGCTTCCCGGCCTGGAGGTTGACGCGCTTGTCTGGGCGCTGCGCGGCGAGGCGGGTGCCCCGGAGGCGGATGTCGCCTGGGTCGTGCGTTTTCTCCCGGGCGGGAGCGGCGGGTGCGAGCAGCTCGCGCAGTTCGAGCGCGACATCAGCGCACTGCAGATGGCCGGCGAGTTGCCGGCCACGCGGGTCGTGCGCTGGGCGATTCTGGAGTCCCCGCTCGACGGCGCGGGCGAGCTGGCGGCCGCCCGGTTGCGGCTCTCGACCTCGGCCTGGCCGCAGCTGGCGTCCCTTGCGCAGCTGCTGGGGGTGGCGCCGGTGCCTCCCCCGCCCGGCCCGCTTGCCGCGGCCGAGCCGGACTTCGAGATCGAACTGGTCATTCCGCGCGCAGCGGACGTCGAGCTGGTGGCGGCCCGCGCTCTCGAACAGCTCGCCGAAAACCTCGCGATCGACGCGCTCGCCACCGGCAGGCTAAAGATGGCCGTCGTCGAGGCCTGCATCAATGCCTTCGAGCACGCCGGTGCCGCCGACGGCCGGGTGCGCCTGGTGTTTTCGGTCCGCGGCTCGCGGCTGCTGATGCGGGTCGAGAACCGGGGGCGACCGCTCGCCTCGCTGCCGCCTCGCGCGGCCGCCGGCCGGGAAGCGCGCGGCCGCGGTTGGGGCCTCACGCTAATCCGCGAGCTCGTCGACGAGGTCGCGCTGGAGCCGCGCGAGGACGGGGTGAGCCTCGTGATGGTCAAACATCTCGGAGGGGGTGAACATGGCTAGTTTTACCTTCACCACGGAGGTCGCGGCCGGACGCGCGATCATCCGGACGCGCGGGTACTTGAGCCGCGCGGCGGGCGAACAGCTCGAGCAGGAAATCGTGCGGCTGCTCGGCGGGGGTGTGTCCCGCTTCATCGTGAACCTGCACGACACCGACCTGATCAACAGCGTCGGTATCTCGATACTGATCGGCGTGATCGAGCGGGTCCGGGGGCAGGGGGGCGATCTGGCGTTCTCGGAGCTGACCCCGGTCAACGAGGAGATCTTCCGGATCATGGGGCTGCAGCGCCACGCCCGCATGTTGCGCAGCGACGCCGAGGCGGAGGCGTGATGCTCCCGCTGGGGAGGCACGGGGAGGTGCCGCACGGATCCGAGCTGCGCAAACTGATCTTCTACATCTCCACGAGGGATGAGTTGGGCGAGGTGCTCAGTT
>JANOHV010000278.1:0-7200 GCA_031406795.1 Candidatus Rokuibacteriota bacterium | reverse complement strand
GGCTCGAGCCGCCGGGACGCCAGCGGCTCGAGGCGGCGCTCGGCCATCTGCGTCACGCGGCGGAGTTGGCGCCGTTCCAGCTCAGCGTCTGGACCGAGATCGGCCTGCTCTCCGACGAATTGGGGGATCTCGCCGCGGCCGAGGCGGCCTTCCGCCGGGCGGTCGCGATCGAGGAGTACTTCCTGCGCGGCTGGTTCAATCTCGGCACGCTCTACGCCCGGCACGGGATGCTCGCCCCGGCGCGGGAGGCCTTCGAGCGCGGCCTCGCGCTCGCGGAAAAGGCGCAGTCGCTCGTGCCGACCACGAAGATGGAAATCGAGTTGCTTGCCATCAAGCCGGCGGTTTTCTACAATGAACTCAAAAAGATCGAGGCGCGGGAGAGCGCGGGCTGATCGTCGTGAGAGATGACACGGGAAGTGCGGGACGCCGGCTCAGATCCGCCGCGGTGGCGCTGCTGATCGTCATCGCGCTGGCCGCCCAGGCCGGCGTGCAGCGTTCGTTCGAGAAAGCCTGGCCGCAACGGAGCTTCGAGCAGTTCCTCTACCTCCCGTCGGGGCGCCACACCAAGGCGCTGACGCTCGGGTTTTCGAACCTCGCCGCGGACGTGCTCTGGATCCGGGCGGTCGGCTACTTCGGCGGGCACGTCCTCACCGACCGCGAATACCCCTGGCTCTACAGCATTCTCGTGCAGGTCACGACCCTCGATCCGCCCTTCACGTACCCGTACCTGTTTGGCGGGATGGCGCTGTCCCTCAAGCCCGAGACGGGCAACGAGAGCATCGACATGCTGGCCCGGGGGATGATCAACCACCCGGGAGACTGGCGCTACCCGTTCTACATCGGGTTCAACGCCTTCTACAACCTGCGCGACGCCGAACGCGCCGCCGGGCTGATGCGCTACGCCGCGAGCCTGCCGGGGAGCCCCGCGTACCTGCCGCGCTTCGCCGCGAGCCTGGTGGCGGAGGCCGGCGGCCTCGAAGCTGCCGTGCGTTTTCTCGAGATCATCGCCGAGGGCACGCGCGACGACTGGGAGCGCCAGAGCATCCAGCTCAAGATCGCGGACTTGCGCGCCAACCGGATTCCCGAGAGCCTGCGGGCGTTTCTCGCCGGCACGCGGGCGCCGCCGACCCCGGGGATGCAGTGAGCGCCGTCATCCGCACGGCGGGCCTGAGCAAGGTCTTCGTCTCGAACTGGCGCCGCGCGCGCACCATCGCGGTCGACAATCTCGACCTCGAAGTCGGCGAAGGCGAAATCTACGGTTTTCTCGGCCCGAACGGCGCCGGCAAGACCACGACGCTCAAGCTGCTGCTCGGCCTGCTGCGGCCGAGCGCGGGCAGCGTCGAGATCTTGGGCGAGCCGGCCGACGGGCTGGCCCACCGCGGCCGCCTCGGCTACCTGCCGGAGAACCCCAGCTTCTACGATTATCTGACGGGCCGCGAGTTTCTCGACTTCTGCGGGCGTCTGTGCGGCATCGGCGGCCCCGTGCGGCGCGAGCGCATCGCGCGGCTGCTGGCCCTCGTCGACCTGGAGCGGGCCGCCGACGTGCGCATGCGCAAGTACTCCAAGGGGATGCTCCAGCGCGCGGGCCTGGCCCAGGCGCTGGTGAACGACCCGCGGCTGCTGATCCTGGACGAGCCGCAGTCCGGCCTCGACCCGCTCGGCCGCAAGCAGGTCCGCGACGTGATCCTGCAGCTGCGCGCCGAGGGGCGGACCGTCCTGTTCTCCTCGCACATCCTCGCCGACGCCGAGATGATCTGCGACCGCGTGGGCATCATGAACCGCGGGCGGCTCGTCGCCTCGGGGCGCCTGGACGAGTTGCTGCGCGACCGCGTCCTGGCCGTCGAGTTCCAGGCCGTCGGCCTCGGGGCGCCGGCGCGCGCCGAACTGCGCCGGCGCGCCACCAGCTTCCTGGAAGAGGGCGAACGCGTGCAGTTCACGATTCCCGGGGACGAGGGGCAGGTGCCCGGCGTCGTGGCGGCGATCCAGGTCGGGGGCGGGCGGCTACTCGCCGTCGCGCCGCTGCACGAGACGCTCGAGGACGTCTTCCTGCGCGAGGTGAAGGCTCTATGAATCTACTTCTCAACCAGTGCGACAGCCGCGAGAATATTCGTACCCTTCGGCGGGACGGGTTCCGTGTCTGTCTGCAGGGAGCTACTCCGGCGTTCTTGGGCAAAAGCCTCTGTAGTCTTGCGGGCGAGGCGCCCGCGCTATGAAAACCTGGGCCGTCGTCGCCAACACCTTCCGCGAGGCGATCCGCGACAAGGTCCTCTACAACCTGGTCTTCTTCGCGCTGCTGGTGATGGGCGGCTCGGTGGTCATCGGGAACATGACCCTCGGAGAGGGCCTCAAGATCATCATGGACCTGAGCCTCGCCGCGATGTCGGTCTTCGGGCTGCTGATCGCGATCTTCGTCGGCATCGGCCTCGTGCACAAGGAGATCCAGCGGCGCACGAACGCGATGCTGCTCGCCAAGCCGATCTCGCGCCGCAGCTTCGTGATCGGCAAGTATCTCGGCCTGCTGCTCGTGATCGCACTGAACATGGCGATCATGTCCGCCGCGCTGCTGGCGCTGATGGCGGTGTACTCCCCGGCGGGGATGAATTGGGGCGTGCTCGTCGCGATCCTGCTGATCCTCGTCGAGCTGATGATCGTGACCGCGGTCGCGGTGCTCTTCTCGACCTTTTCCACGCCGACGCTCTCGGCGATGCTCACGCTTGGCGTCTGGGTCATCGGCCGCTTCTCCTCGGACCTGGCCGAGTTCGCGAACAAGATGGAGGACCCCGTGTCGCGGGCGCTCGCCACCGGTGTTCACTACCTGCTGCCGAATCTCGAGAAGTTCGACGTCAAGCACCTGGTGGTCTACAACATGGCCATCGAACCGGCCTACGTCGGCTGGGCGCTGGTGTACGGGCTGCTCTACATCCTCTTTCTGATCGGGCTGGCCGTCGCGATCTTCGAACGTCGCGATTTCAAGTAGTTCGCCGGTTTTTCCTTGACGGACTCTTCGCCAAACCCGTATATTCGTCCGCGAACTGAACGCTGCAATCCACGAATATTCTGCCGGATTCCCCGGGTTCGGGAGCGGGGGACGGGAGGGAAAAACCAGGTGAGTGAGGCTTACTGGATCGTCACCGGCGGCTCGGGCTTCATCGGCTCCGCGTTCGTCCGGCTGGCGCGCGCGCGCGGGTGGGCGCGCATCGTCAATCTCGACGCCCTGACCTATGCCGGCAATCAGGAAAACCTCGCCGAACTCGCCGCCGATCCCGGGTACACCTTCGTCCACGGCGACATCGGCGACGGCGCGCTGGTGGCGAAGCTGCTGGCTCAGTACCGCCCGGCGGCCCTCGTGAACTTCGCGGCCGAGACGCACGTCGACCGCTCGATCCACGACGCGGCGCCGTTTTTGCGCACGAACATCCTCGGCACACAGACGCTGCTGGACGCCGCCCGCGCGCACCTGCAGCAGCCGGATGCCGCTGGTACGGCTTTCCGCTTCCTGCACGTCTCGACCGACGAGGTCTACGGCACGCTCGGGCCGGACGACGAGCCGTTCCGCGAGACGACGGCCTACGCGCCGAACAGCCCCTACGCCGCGTCGAAGGCCGCCGCGGACCACCTGGTGCGCGCCGCCCACCACACCTACGGCCTGCCGACGCTGGTGACCAACTGCTCGAACAACTACGGCCCCTGCCAGTTCCCGGAGAAGCTGATCCCGCTGATCATCTGCAACGCCCGCGAGGGCCGGCCGCTGCCGGTCTACGGCGACGGGCTGCAGGTGCGCGACTGGTTGCATGTGGACGATCACTGCGAGGCGATCGCCCGCGTGATCGCCGCCGGGCGCCCGGGACGCACCTACAACGTCGGCGGCGGCAACGAGCGCACGAACATCCACGTCGTGCGCACCATTTGCCTCATCCTCGACGAGCTGGAACCGGCCCCGGCGCCGCGCGAGCGGCTGATCGCCCACGTCGCCGACCGGCCCGGCCACGACCGGCGCTACGCCATCGACGCCGCCCGGATCCGCGAGGAGCTCGGCTGGTCGCCGCGCATCGGGTTCGAAGCGGGGATCCGCGCCACCGTCGCCTGGTACCTCGCGCACCCCGGCTGGGCCGAGCGCGTGCGCTCGGGCGCCTACCGGGACTGGATCGACACCAACTACGCTCACCGCAAGGAGGCCGCGCCGTGAAGGGCCTGATCCTCGCCGGCGGCATGGGCACCCGGCTGCACCCGGTGACCCGCGTCGTCTCCAAACAGCTGTTGCCGGTGTACGACAAGCCGATGATCTACCACCCGCTCTCGACGCTGATGCTCGCCGGCATCCGCGAGATCATGATCATCTCCACGGCCGACGACTTGCCGCTGTACCGCCGGCTTCTCGGCGACGGCGCTCGCTACGGCCTGCGCCTGGAGTACGCGCTGCAGCCGCACCCCGGGGGGCTGCCTCAGGCGTTCCTGATCGGCCGCGAGTTCGTCGCCGGCGGGCCCTCGGCGCTGATCCTGGGCGACAACCTCTTCTTCGGCCACGGCTTCGGCGGCCTGCTCCAGGATTGCGCCGCGCGCACCGCCGGCGCCACGGTCTTCGCCTACCGCGTGCGCGACCCGGAGCGCTACGGCGTCATCGAGATCGACCGCGCCGGCGGCGTGCTCTCGATCGAGGAGAAGCCCGCGCGCCCGCGCTCGAACCTGGCGATCACCGGGCTGTACTACTACGACGGCGACGTCGCGGAGATCGCCGCGCAGCTGCGCCCCTCGCCGCGCGGCGAACTGGAGATCGTGGACATCCACCGCGCCTACCAGCAGGCCGGCACGCTGCAGGTCGAGGTGCTCGGCCGCGGCATCGCCTGGCTGGACACCGGCACGCACGCATCCTTGCTGGACGCCTCCAACTTCGTGCGCACCGTCGAGGAGCGCCAGGGGCTCAAGGTCGCGGCCATCGAGGAGGTCGCCTGGCGCATGGGCTTCATCGACGACCGGCAGCTGAGCCTGCTCGGCACCGAGTTGGAGAAGAACGATTACGGGCGCTACCTGCTCGGGCTGCTGGAGGAGGAGCGATGAAGGTCACCGCGACCGCGCTGCCCGGGGTGCTGCTGCTCGAGCCGGCCGTCTTCGGCGACGAGCGCGGCTACTTCCTGGAGACCTGGAACGCCTCCCGCTACCGCGAAGCCGGCGTCCCGGTCGACTTCGTCCAGGCCAACCACGCGCACTCCTGCCGCGGCGTGCTGCGCGGCCTGCACTATCAGCTGGTGCACCCGCAGGCCAAGCTCGTCTACGCGGTCACCGGCGAGATCTTCGACGTCGCCGTGGACGTGCGCCGCGGTTCGCCGACCTTCGGCAGCTGGGTCGGCGCCACGCTGTCGGCGAAAAACCACCGCCAGCTGTTCATCCCTGCGGGGTTCGCCCACGGCTACTGCGTGATCAGCGAGTGCGCGGACGTCTCCTACCTCTGTTCGGCGCTCTACTGGCCCGCCGGCGACCGCGGCGTACGCTGGGACGACCCGGCGATCGGCATCGCCTGGCCCCCGGGAGTGAAGCTCCTTTCGGCCAAGGACCGGGCGCTGCCGCTGCTGGCGGACGCGAAGGATCTGCCGGAATGATCCTGATCACCGGCAGGGACGGCCAACTCGGCTGGGAGCTGCGCCGCGCGCTGGCGCCGCTGGGCCCGGTCGCGGCGCTCGACGCCGCCGAACTGCCGCTGGAGGACACCGCCGCGATCCGCCGCGTGATCCGCAAGCTGCGGCCGACGCTCGTCCTCAACGCCGCCGCCCACGCCGACCCGGACCGCGCCGAGGAGCAGGGGGATCTGGCCATGGCGATCAACGGCGCGGCCCCCGCGATCATCGCCGACGAGGTCAAGCGCCTCGGCGGTGGCCTGGTCCACTACTCCACCGGCTGCGTCTTCGACGGCGTCAAGAAGGGTCCCTACGACGAGGGAGACCCCCCGCGGCCGGCGGGCGTCTACGGCGAGAGCCGGCTGGCAGGGGAGGCGGGCGTGCGCGGCGTCGGTGTGCCGCACCTGATCTTCCGCACGAGCTGGGTCTACGGCGCGCGCGGGAGGAATTTCCTGCGCGCGACGCTCGACGACGCGGCCGCCGGCAAACCGCTGCGCGCGATCAGCGACCAGCGCGGCGCCCCGACCTGGTGCCGCATGGTCGCCGAGGCCACGGCGCTCGTGCTGGCGCAGACCGGCGCCGCCCAGCGCCCCGACGCGCTCGAGGATTACGGCGGCACCTATCACCTGAGCGCTGCGGGCGAGACCACCTGGTTCGAGTTCGCCCGGGCGATCCTGCAGCGGGCGCCCGAGCCGCTGCGCGCCCGCGCGGCCCAGATCGCGCCGGTGACGACCCGCGAGAGCCGGACCACGGCCCGGCGCCCGGCGAACGCGCTGCTCGACTGCACGAAGTTCACGGAGACTTTCGGCTTCGCGCTGCCGGACTGGCGGGCGTCGCTGGATCTGGTCATGGAAGACATAGGATCGGGGACGATGTATACACACGGGAGGGTATGAAACCCTCCCCTACGACCGGACTTGTTGCATAGGATCGGGGACGATGTATACACACGGGAGGGTATGAAACCCTCCCCTACGGTTGTAGGGGCGGGATTAATTCCCGCCCGAAATGTCGGATGATAGTGTTCATGATTTACGGAGGAAGCACCCGAAAATGAAACGCGCGCTGATCACCGGCATCACCGGGCAGGACGGCTCGTACCTCGCCGAGTTCCTGCTCGCCAAGGGCTACGAGGTGCACGGCATCAAGCGGCGCTCCAGCTCGTTCAACACCCATCGCATCGACCACCTCTACCTCGACGAGCACGAGCACCAGGCGCGCCTGCACATGCACTTCGGCGATCTGGCCGACGCCAGCCGCCTGACCAACCTGATCTGGCAGCTGCGCCCCGACGAGGTTTACAACCTCGCCGCGCAGAGCCACGTCGCGGTCAGCTTCGACGAGCCGGAGTACACCGGCGACGTCACCGCGCTGGGCACGACGCGCCTGCTCGAGGCTATCCGGCTATCCGGCGTCAAGTCCCGCTACTACCAGGCCTCCTCCTCCGAGATGTTCGGCGCCGCGCCGCCGCCGCAGAACGAGCTGACGCGCTTTCACCCGCGCAGTCCGTATGCCGTCGCCAAGGTCTACGCGTACTGGATCACGGTGAACTACCGCGAGAGCTACGGGCTTTTCGGCTGCAACGGCATCC
>JANOHV010000256.1:0-5164 GCA_031406795.1 Candidatus Rokuibacteriota bacterium | reverse complement strand
TGACCTTCTATATTCAGGACGTGCTCGTCGCGCCTAACTATCAGCGCAAGGGGATCGGCTCGAAGATCATGGGAATCGTTCTCGGGCAGCTGGAGACGATGGTCGAGCCGGGGGCGTTCATCGGCCTGATGGCGGCGCCGGGGACGGAAGCCTTCTTCGCGAAGCACGGGTTCGCCGCGCGCCCGGAGAATGCGCCGGGAATGCAGCTGAGCCTTTCGCAGAAGTACGGGCAGGCCTAGCCGGTTCACATCAGGTCAGGCGGGAGGGGATCAACCCCTCCCCTACGAGCAGACACCGCGTCCGTTTCGATCTATTTTTCCAGTACCGCGAGCGCCAGCGAGGCTCGCAGATTCGGGAACGTCCTCACCGGCGCCGCGCGGTCGGCTCCGCGTTGCGACACGAACGACTCCCGCGTCACGCGCCAGCCGCGCTCGCAGCACAGCCGCCGGAAATCAGCCACCGTCACCAGCCTGATGTTCGGCGTGTCGTACCACTGGTAGGGGAGCGCCGGGTTCACCGGCAGCCGGCCGCCCAGCGCGAGGGTCAGCCGGATGCGCCAGTGCGCGAAGTTCGGGTAACTCACCGCGACGCGCCTGCCGACACGCAGCGCCCCCTCGATGACCGCGACCGGGTCCGCCATCAGCGGCAGCACCTGGTTGAGGACCACCAGGTCGTAGGAGCCCGCCGGCATGTCCTCGACCCACTCGCCGAGTTCCCCCTCGACCACCGCGAGGCCGCGCGCGATCGCCTCGGCGACCGCGCACCCGTCGCGCTCGATCCCCCGCTCGTCGATCCCCTTCTCCATGCGCAGGCGCAGCAACAGATCGCCGCGCCCGCACCCGAGGTCGAGCACGCGTTCGCCGGGGCACACGAGCGAGACGATTTCGTCGTCCAGCGCGCGATCGCGCCCGTGCGTGAGCTCCCAGTCGACGGGGCGCGCCGCGGCGGCCTGGTCGTTCACGAGCGGCCCCGCTGGTGCAGACGGGTCAGGAACCCGGAGAGCAGGTCGCCGAGGCGGTTGCCGGGCAGCAGGAACGCGTCGTGCCCCTGGTCGCACTCGAGGTTGGCGTACGCCACGTCGTGACCGCTGCGCTTGAGCGCCTGCACGATCGCCTGCGACTGCACCGGCGGGAAGAGCCAGTCGCTGCGGAACGACACCACGAGAAAGGACGCGCTGCAGGTCGCGAACGCATTCTGCAGCGAGCCGTGGTCGGCGACCAGGTCGAAGGAGTCCATCGCGCGCGTCAGGTAGAGATAGGTGTTGGCATCGAAGCGCCGCACGAACTTGTCGCCCTGCGCCCGCAGGTAGTCCTCGACTTCGAACTCCCGCCCGAACGAGGCCCCCGCTCCCTCCGCAAGACGGCGGCGGCCGAACTTGCGGTGCATCGCCTCCTCGGAGAGGTAGGTGATGTGGCCGATCATCCGCGCCAGCGACAGGCCGTGCGCCGGCGGCTCGCCCTCCGCGTAGTCGCCGCCGCGCCAGAGCGGGTCGCCGATGATTGCGCGGCGCCCGACCTCGTTGAAGGCGATCCCCTGCGCCGACATGCCGGCCGCGGTCGCGACGGGGATGACGCCGGCGACGCGCTCGGGGTAGCTGATCCCCCACTGGAGCGCCTGCATCCCGCCCATCGAGCCGCCGATCACGGCGAGCAGCCGTCCGATTCCCAGCTCGTCGAGGAGCAGGCGCTGCAGCTCCACCATGTCGCGGATCGTGAAGATGGGGAAACGAATGCCCCAGGGGCGCCCCGTCGCCGGATCGATGCTTGTCGGCCCCGTCGTCCCGTAGCAGCTGCCGAGGAAGTTGCTCGAGATGACGAACCAGCGCGTGGTGTCGATCGCCTTGCCCGGACCGATCATCAGCTCCCACCAGCCGGGCTTCTCGTGCGCGCCGGTGCCGTGGTACCCGGCGGCGTGGGCGCTGCCCGACAAGGCGTGACAGATCAGGATCGCATTGTCGCGCGCCGCGTTCAGTTCGCCGTAGGTTTCGAAGGCGACCGTCACCGGCGACAGCACCGCGCCCGACTCCAGGCGCAGCGGACGCTCCCGCCCGAGCGTCAGCGAGCGGGGCGCGACCAGCCCGACGGAGTCCGGCGGATAATACGGCGCGAGGGACTCCGGCTGCCGATCAGCGCGTTCCATCTGGCCGCCATCCCCCCGTCACCGAGTCCGTCGCGCCCGCGCGGGTCGGCGGGCGCGGCGGGCAACGAAATCCGCAACAGCCCGCTCGCGTACGATAGTGCCGCCCCTCGCGACCTGTCAAGATCGGCCGCGGGTCGTAAGCTCAACACCGCCGAAGTTGCCCGTAAATTTGCCGTTTCCTCTTGACTCTGGAGCACCGCTGTCGTACTTAGATATCCGCCGCCGCCCCTTCGGGCGCGAGGAGAATCGCCCATGACCGAGAGCCGGGAAACGCTGGTCGCGATCGTCGAGCGCTGCCTCGCGATGGACCGGCTCGCGGTGACGGTCTATCGAAACTTCGCCGCCAACGCCGCGGACTGCGAGCTGGGGGAGTTCTGGCGGGAGATGTCGGCGGAGGAGGAGACTCACGTCGCCGCCTGGACGGACCTGCTCGGCCTGATGTTCGACCGCGAGATCCCGAACCTCTTCCAGAACCCGGAGCGGACGCTCCGGGAGCTTGCCGCGCAACACGAACAGGTGCGAAACGCCAGCGCCGCCGATCTGACGCTCGCGGAGGTTCCCGCGCAGTTCCTCTCCGCCTTCCGTCTTGAGTTCTACCTGCTGCACCCCGCGCTTGAACGGCTCTGGCACTTCTACCACCTCCTGCGCGAGAGCGGCCGCAGCCCCGCGCTCGACTACGAAAGCCACCTGCGCAAGTTCCTCAACGCGCTGGAGCGCTGGGACGCCGGGCGTCCCGAGTTGCGGCTGCTCGGGGATGTGGTGCTGCGTCTCTGGACCCAGATGCGCGAACTCTCGCACGAGGCTTCCGTCGACCTGCTCACGCGGGTGCTCAACCGCCGCGGCCTGCTCAGCCAGATGAAGTTGCTCGCGTACCTCTCCCGGCGCAACGACTTCACCGCGGGGGCGCTGATGATCGACATCGACAACTTCAAACTGATCAACGACACTCACGGCCACCCGGCCGGGGACGTGGTTCTCGCCAACGTGGCACAGCTGATATCCGGCTCCGTGCGCAAGAGTGATGTCGTCGGGCGCTACGGCGGCGAGGAATTCCTCGTCTTCCTGCCGCAGACCGACGCGACGGCGGTGGCGGCGCTCGGCGAGAAGGTGCGCGGGGCGGTCGAGCTGGGTACGCGGGGGCGGATACCGGCGACGGTGAGCATCGGGGCGGCCTGCACGCAATTTTCCGCGGGGGTCGAGCCTGGACTCGAAGCACTGATCCGGTCCGCGGACCGCCAGCTCTACGTCGCCAAGGGCGCCGGCCGCAACGTCGTCGCCGCCAACTGCTGACCCGCGCCGCAGATGGGCCCTTCTCAGTGAACGGTGACTGAGTCAAACCGCTCAAAAGGGTCCAGGTGCAAGGCGGGCGAGTCCCGAGGAGTGAGGCGTACGAACAGTACGCCGCAGCGACGAGGGGCGAAGCCCAACGCCGCAGATGGGCCCTTTTCAGCGGTTTGACTGAGGGAGGCGGCCAAGGGCGCGGTAGAGTGTCGCGAGCGCCGTCCCCTGGTCGAAACGCGCCTGCACCAGATTGGTTTCGGCCGTCGTCATCTGGACCTGCGCGTCGATCATCTCGATGATGTCGGCCGCGCCGGCCTCGTAGCGCCCGGTAGCCAGCCGCAGGTTCTCCGCGAAGGCCTCGCGCGCCTTGTCGCTCGCGGCAAGCTGCTCGGCGGCGTCCTGCATCGCCTGCTCCGCCTGCTCGATCTCGAGACGGATCTGCCGGCGTCGATCCCCGAGCGCGAACTCGGCGGCGATGATCTGCGCCTCCGCCTCGGCGGTCTGCTGGCGGGTGAGGCGGCCGTTGAACACCGGCACGCTCAGCTGCGCGCCGACCGACCACGCCCGGTCTGCAGGCAGTTCGTCGGTGCCCGACCAACCGAGGCTCCCGCCCGCCGTGATCGAGGGGTTGTCGCCGCGGCGAACGAAAAGGCGGTTGTTGCGGGCCGCCGCCAGCTGCAGTCGCAAATCCCCGAGGTCGGGATGCTGCTCGTCGGCTTCGCGCAGCCAGTCCTCGCGCGTGCCGGCCGCCTCGACCATGGCGGGAGCCCCGGCGAGCTCGAAATCAACCGGCCCGTCCACCCCCATCCGGTTGAGCAGGATCAGGCGCGCGGTGCGCACGTCGTGCTCGCTGCGGGCGGCGTCGGCCCGAGCCTGGAATAAATTGGCCTCGGCCCGCACGACGTCGATCCGCGCCTTGAGGCCGGCGTCGAAAAAGGCTTGCGCCTGTCGCTGCAGCGCCTCGCGCTGGCGCACGGTCTCGCGGCGGACAGCCTGCAGGTTCACGGCCCGCAGGACATTGAAGTAGGCGACCTCCGCGGCGAAGATGACCTCCACGCGCGTCGAGCGGGCGCTCTGCGCCGCGGCGGCGGCCAGGTCGCCCGCCCGGGCCAACGAGGCGCCGGTGCGGCCGAAGTCGGCCAACAGTTGGGAGACGGTGCCCCTGACCGACGTCGTACTGCTGGTCTGTTGATCCCCGCTCGTCGGCGAGCGCACTTCCCCCCAGTTCCAGGCAGCGGTCGCGGCCACCTGGGGCAGTCTGACCGAGGTCGCCTGTTCGCGACGTGCGGCGGCGGCGCGCGCCCCGGCATCGGCCTGACCGATCAGCGGGTGGCTGGCGAGGGCCGTGACGACGACCTCGCCGAGGCCCCAGCGGACCGGCATCGCGGAATCGGGCACCGGGGCGGGATCAACCGAAGGCTGGGGCCGGGGCTGAGCCCGAACCTGCCCGGCCGCCAGGCCGCAGACGATGGCCGCAACCGCCGCCGCCATCCGCCACGATCCGGTGTGTTTCCTCATGGGTGTGATCCTCCGGGGTTCGCAGGCATTCGCAAAGGTTACTATGCTACTCTCAGGAAATCGCAAGTCAATATGGACGAACCCAGTAAGCGTTCAATGAAGTGCGGTAACTTCTCCCGTTCGTGGTGAGCCGTGAGCTTGACGAACGGTCGAACCACGAACGGGAAAGAGTCTTCATACAAGCGCCCTTCGACGGGCTCAGGGCGAACGGTACTGATCGGGCCAC
>JANOHV010000249.1:0-3681 GCA_031406795.1 Candidatus Rokuibacteriota bacterium | reverse complement strand
CAACTTCATCACCCGCCTGCAGCTATCGGGCGAGACCACGATCAATGTTGTGAATGAAAACGGTGTGCTGGTCAACCGCTCCGGCGAGCCCGCCACGAAACCGGGAACGATGCTCCCGCAGGATCTGCTGGCGCCCATGCTCCAGGGGCCGGAGGGAGTGTTCGCGAGCCGCGCCACCGCCGGGCGCGCCGAGCGCATCATCGCGTACCGGCACATTCATCATGCAGGAACGCCGCTGATTGTTTTCGTCGAGTCCTTCCCCGGCACGGTGCTGCGCGAGTCATCGCTGCAGCGCACCATGATGATGGTGGGCGCCGGGTTCACCTCGCTGGTAATCATGGCGCTCATGGCGGTCTATCTGAGGGGCCGGAGGACGACCGCAGAGCTGATCGAGACCTTGCGCAGCAGCAAGAGACAGGAGTACGAAGCCCTGACCCGCACGACGCTCGATGGTTTCCTGATCATCGACGGCACGGGCCGGATTCAGGACGTCAACGACGCCCTCTGCGCGTTGACGGGGTACCCGCGGGAGGAAATGCTCCGGCTGAATCTGAATGATATCGAGGCCGCCGAATCGCCGGCGATGATTGCCGCCCACATGCATTCCATCATGGCTGCCGGCAGCGACCGCTTTGTGTCCCGCTGGCGGCGAAAAGATGGAACGATCATGGATGTGGAGTTCAGCGTTCAGTACGTCAAGGAGTCGGGCGGACGCTTCTTCACGTTTGCGCGGGATCTCACCGAACGGATCCGGGCGGACGAAGCGCTGCGGGAGAGCGAGGCGATTTTCGGACAATTCATGGAGCACAGCCCGATCTACGTTTTCTTCAAGGACGAGAACATCCGAGCCTTGCGCCTGAGCAGGAACTACGAAGTGCTGCTCGGGAAACCGCTGTCCGAAGCTCTCGGCAAGAGCATGGACGAACTCTTCCCCTCGGAGTTATCCCGAAGCATGGTCGCGGACGACCTGCGCGTCATGGAGGAGGGCCGGGCGATCACGGTCGACGAGGAATTCGGCGGCCGCTCCTACACCACGATCAAGTTCCCGATCATGGTCGCGGGGAGGGCCCGCTATCTTGCCGGGTACACCATCGACATCACCGAGCGCAAGCGGGCGGAGTCCGAGCGCGACCGTCTGGCGGCGGCCATCGAGCAATCGGGCGAGGCGGTGGTCATCAGCGACTCCGAAGGTGTCATCCGCTACGTCAACCCGGCTTTCGAGCGGCTGACCGGCTACGGTTGCGCCGAGATCCTCGGGCGAAGTGCGCTCGTGCTCTGCAGCGAGGAGCAGGACGACGCCTTCTACCGCAAGCTCCGCGAGACCGTCACCGCGGGCGCGGTCTGGGAGGGCCGGGTCGTCAACCGGAAGAAGGACGGCTCTCAGTTCACGGTGGACGTGACGATCTCGCCGGTGTGCGACGCCGCGCGACGGATCGTCAACTATTCGGCCGTCGCGCACGATGTCACCGAGCACCTTCGCGCCGCCCGGGAGAAGACCGGGCTGGAAGATCAGCTGCGCCAGGCCCAGAAGGTCGAGGCCCTCGGGCGGCTCGCGGGTGGCGTGGCACACGATTTCAACAACCTGACGGCGATCATCCTCGGCTACGGGGAGATGTTACAGGAGCAACTGCCGCCGGAAGGCCCCCTGCGCCGGTTCGCCGAGCAGATCGTGGCGGCTGGACAGCGCTCGGCGACGCTGACCCGCCAGCTGCTGGCCTTCAGCCGCAAGCAGACGCTGCAGCCCCAGGTGCTCGATCTCAACGCGCTTCTGCGGAATCTCGATCAGCTGCTCGGGCGGCTGATCGGGGAGGACATCGAGCTGAAGCTCATGCTCGCCCCCGACACCAGCCGCATCAAGGCCGATCCGGGGCAGATCGAACAGGTTGTCACGAACCTCGCGGTCAATGCCCGCGACGCAATGCCCCTCGGCGGCAGCCTGAAGATCGAGACGGCGAATGTCGAACGCGACGAGCCTTTTGCGTCGAGCCACCAGGGCCTCGCCCCCGGGGCCTACGTCATGCTCGCGCTGACGGACACCGGGTGCGGCATGGACAAGGCGACCATGGCCCGGATCTTCGAACCGTTCTTCACGACCAAGCCGCGGGGCAGGGGCACCGGCCTCGGGCTGGCCACGGTGTACGGGATCATAAAGCAATCCGGCGGGTACATCTGGGCCTCTTCGCAGCCCGAGCAAGGCACGACCTTCAGGATCTACCTGCCCCGAACCGAGGCGGAGGCGGAGACGAACGCCGCCGGGGGCGAGCGGGAGACGCCGCGGGGCCACGGCGAACTGATCCTTCTGGTGGAGGACGAGCCCGCGCTGCGGGAGTTGTGCGAGACCGTCCTGGCGCGCCGCGGCTATCGGATCAACTCCGTCGGCAGCCCCCTCGAGGCTCTGGCGCTGGTCCAAGAAGCGGGGCTGGAGCCCGACCTCGTCGTCACCGACGTGATCATGCCGGGGATGAGCGGCGCTGAACTGGCACGCCGGCTTCGCAGCGGACGCCCCCGGCTCAAGGTGCTTTTCATGTCCGGCTACCCGGACGAGGCCATCGCCCCCCACGGCATCCTCGATTCGGGGACACCCTTTATCCAGAAGCCCTTCACGGAGCGCGCGCTGGCGGCGAAGGTCCGGGAGACGCTCGGCGGCAGCCCCGCCGCCGCGCTGCCGGAGAGGCGCGTGCTGATGATCGACGATGACGAGCAGTACCGCGAACTGGCACGGCACTTCTGCGCCAGACAGGGCTGCCGCCTCACCGGCGTGGACTCCGCGGCGGCGGCTCTCGAGGCTCTCGCCGGCCGGTCCTTCGACGTGCTGCTGGTCGACATGAACCTCCCGGGCACGAACGGGGAGCGCGTCCTGCGGGAGATCCGCGCCGCCGGCCATGCCGCGCCCGCGATCGTGCTGACCGGCGATGCGGCCTCGGCAGATATGGCGGTCCTGCAACCGCTCGGGGTGGTCCGGATTCTCGAGAAATCGAGCCGCACCGAGCCGCTGCTGCAGGCGATCGAGGCGGCGATCGCCTCCCGGGCCGCGGCTGATTAACCCGCGGCGGGCCGGGAGCGCAGAAGCGATGGACCCCTATGGCAAGCGCGAACTACTCGACTTCTTCGGACTGCACCTGCGCCTGCACGGGGACACGCCGCAGGCGGTGCGCTGGACCGCCGCAGGGCAGCTGCGGCGCTTCGAGGCCTTCCTCGCGGTCTGCGGGGGCCTGGAAGGAAAATCCGTGCTCGATTTCGGCTGCGGCAAGGGGGATCTCTACGGATTTCTGCGCGCGCGCGGAATCGCCTGCGCGTACACCGGCGTCGACCTGCACCCCGGGCTCGTCGCGCTCGCGGGCAGCAAGTACCCGCAGGCGCAGTTCGCCGTGAGGGACATCGAGGAGCAGCCCTTCGATCGCGCCTTCGACGTGGTGATCGCCTGCGGCGTCTTCAATCTCCGCGTCGGCGGGATCGGGGAGAGCCTGGAGGCGATCCTGCCATTGCTCTTCGGCTGCGCCCGGGAGACGCTCCACGCGGACTTCCTGACGGCGCGCGCGCCGCACCACGACGTCGAGCTGCACTATGTCGACCCCGGACGCCTGCTCTGCTTCGCCCGGGAGCGGCTTTCGCCGCGCGTGGTTCTGCGGGAAGACCTCGTTCCCGAGGGACTGCTGCTGTCAGTTTACCGCTGATCGAACG
>JANOHV010000222.1:0-6912 GCA_031406795.1 Candidatus Rokuibacteriota bacterium | reverse complement strand
CTGTTGGGTCGGCTGTTTTAGCGGGGGGTGCCGGACGGGGCGCAGGCGCAGTCGATGCAATCCGGGAAGACCTTACTTTCCGAAGGGGCAGCGCGGGAAGTCGCAGCGCTCGCAGCGCAGGCAGAGGCCGCCGTGCCCCAGTTCGGCGAGTTCCCGGCGGCCGATGCGCTCCCCGGCGAGCAGCCGCGGCAGGATCAGGTCGAAGACCGTCGCCTTGTGGGCGAGCGCGCAGGCCGGCAGGCCGACGAGCGGGATCTCTCCTTCGGCGCCGGGCAGGTACGCGACCAGGCACATCGATCCGGGCAGGACGGCGGCTCCGTAGACGATCCCGCGCGCGCCGAGCCGGTCCGCGGCGAAGCGGGTGCGGTCGTCGGGGTCGACGGACATCCCGCCCGTCGCGACCAGCAGGTTCGCCCCCGCCGCGAGCAGCTCCTGCAGGCGCGCCGCGATCTCTCCCTCGTCGTCGGGGGCGATCCGCACGCCGACGACATCGCCACCGAGGGCCGCGGCCTTGCGCTCCAGCAGCGGGCCGAAGCGGTCCTGCACGAGACCGCGGCTGACCTCGCTGCCCGTGACCACGACGCCGATGCGCGGCCGGGCGATCTGCAGCACGGCGATCACGCCGTTCGCGGCGCTGGCGGCGCGGCGGACCGCCTCGCTGACAAGCGATTTGCGGACAACCAGCGGGATCGCCCGGGTTCCGGCCACGCGCTGTCCCTGGCGGACCAGCGTGTTCGTGTGCAGCGTGGCGCACATCACCTCTCCGAGGAGGTTGAAGGACAGGAGGGCTTCGCGGTCGATCTTCAGCAGTCCGTCGCGGGAGGCGACCAGGTCGACCCGGCCCTCGCGCGGCTCCCCCGAGGGCGAGACGCCAACGCCGCCGAGCGCGGCGGCGAGGCGCACTGCGGCCTCGTCCTCGTGCAGTTCGTCCGGGGCGATCTCGAGGATGAACACGTGCTCCTTGCCGCAGCGGAGCAGGCGGGGGAGGTCCTCCTCGCGGATGATGTGTCCCCGGCGAAACGCCGCGCCCTTCCCGCCATCCGCCCGCACTTCGGTGAGATCGTGGGCGAGGGCCAGCCCGACGGCCCGGGCGACGGGCACGGCCTTCGTGCCCACGCGTCCGTGGGCTCGGGCGTGCCCGCGCGCGCCGGCGGCCTCGGGGGCTTTACCCATGCGCCCCTCCCTCCCGCTCCGCATACGCCCTCGCCCGCGCATACTCCTCGGGCGTGTCGACGTCGATGCTCACCCCTTCGTCGGCGACGGGGACCTCGCGCACGCCGCCGGGCCAGAGATCCCGCGCCTCGCGCAGCGTGAGGCCGGCGGCGATCCCGTCGAGGGCCTTGCGCGGGAAGAGCACCGGGTGGCCGCGGCGGCCGCGAAAGGCCGGTGCGAGAATGGCCGCGGGGTGGGCGGCGTGTTCCGCGGCGAGCGCGCGGATCGTCGCCGCGCGCACCAGGGGGTGGTCGGCGAGGCAGATCAGCACGGCCTCGGCGTCCTCATCGAGCGTCTCCAGGCCGACGCGCACGGAAGACCGCATGTCGCTCTCGGGGTCGGCGTTCACGACCAGACGCACCGGCAACCCGGCGAAGGCGGCGCGCAGATCCTCGCGCGGCGAGACGACCGCCACGATCCGCTCGATGCCGCCCTCCCGGATGGTCTCCACGCAGCGCCGGACCGCCGTGCGCTCACCGTAGGGGAGCAGTTGCTTGAGTCTGGCACCCATCCGCCGCGAGCGTCCCGCTGCGAGGAGCACTGCCGCGATCCGTCCGCTCATGGGACCTCCTGGCTTCGATCATCTGGGCGACGATGCTCACCGCGATCTCCTCCGGCGTGACCGAACCGATGGAGAGCCCCGCCGGCGTGACGACCCGCGCGCGTGCCGCCGCGTCGAAGCCCCGCCGCTCCAGCTCCTCGGCGAGCAGCTTCTTCTTGCGCCGACTGCCGACGAGGCCGACGTAGCGGGCCGGGGTGCGCAGCGCGGCCGCGACCGCGTCGAAATCCTGGAGGTGCCCCCGGGTGGCGACGAGCAGATAGGTGTTGTCGTCGATCCCCGCGCCCTCGAGAGCCGAGACGAAGGGCGCGACGAGAATCCGCTCGGCGTCGGGAAACAGCTCCGCGGCGGCATGCTCGGCGCGGTCGTCCACGACGGTCACGCGAAAGCCCGCGTGGGCCGCCGAGCGCGCGAGCGACCGGCCCACGTGCCCCGCCCCGAGAATGACGAGCCGCGGCTCGGGGCGGACCGGCTCGATGTAGACGAGGACCCGCCCCCCGCAGACCATGCCGCCTTCGCGCTCGGTGAGTTCGACGGAGATCGTCGTCGGGGTCCCCTCCTGGATCGCGGCGAGGCAGACCTGGCGCACTTCCTCCTCGAGGCAGCCCCCGCCGAGGGTGCCGACGATCGTCCCGTCCTCCCGCACCAGCATCTTGGCGCCTTCCTTCTGCGGCGAGGACCCCACGCACTCGACGATGAGCGCCAGAGCCGACTTTTTCCCCTCCGCCCGCGAGCGGACGAGTTCCTCGAAGACCGGCATCGTCCCCGCCTCAGCCCCGGGCGGCCATGCGCAGCGGCAGTTCTCTCTGGCGGGCGCCGGAGAGCGCGAAGAGGGCGTTGGCCACGGCCGGCGCGATGGGTGGAACGCCCGGCTCGCCGATGCCGCAGGGCTTCTCGTCGCTCTCGACGATGTGCACCTCGACCGGGGGCGACTCGCTGTTGCGCAGGATCCGGTAGTCCCCGAAGTTCGAAGAGCGGCTGCCGCCGTCGGCGAAGGCGACGGCTTCCTTCAGCGCGGCGCTCAGCCCCATCAGGCACCCGCCCATCATCTGCGCCCGTACCGTGTCGGGGTTCACGACGACGCCGCAGTCCACGGCGCAGACGACGCGGTGGACGACGATCTCGCGGGTCGCATCGCGCAGCGAGACCTCCGCCACCTGCGCGACGCGGCTGTCGAAGGAGTGGAAGTAGGCAAGCCCGAGCGCCCGTCCGGCGGGGCGTGCGGTTCCCCAGCCCGCCTTCTCCGCAGCCAGCCGGAGGACGCGGGCCGCGCGCGGGTGCTCCTTGAGCAGGCCGAGGCGGAACTCGAGCGGGTCCTTCCCGGCAGCGCCGGCCAACTCGTCGATGAAGCACTCCACGGTGAAGGCGTTGTGCGAGTTGCCCACGGAACGCCAGAAGCCGACCGGCACCGGCGTGTCGACGCGGACGTATTCGACCGCGAGGTTCGGGATCTCGTACTCCAGCTCCCGGAGCCCGTCGATGGCGGCCAGGTCGATGCCGTCCTTGACCATCCCCGGGAAGACCCGTTCGAAGATCGGTGGCACCGCGACCTTCATGCGCCAGGCGACGAGGCGCCCCTGCCCGTCGAGCCCGCCCTCGAGCAGGGCGGCGTTGCCGGGCCGGTAGTAGTCGTACTGCAGGTCTTCCTCGCGGGTCCAGACGACTTTGATCGGGACGCCCGCGGCCTTGGCGATCAGCAGCGCCTCCTCGACGGTGTCCATCTCGAAGCGCCGACCGAAGCCGCCGCCGAGGAACGTGGTGTTGACGGTGATCTTGTCGGCGGGCAAGCCGCTGATCTTGATGGCCAGGCCCTGGGCGCCGGTCTGGTTCTGGGTGGGCAGCCAGAGTTCGCAGCGCTCTTTCGTCACCGATGCCGTGGCGTTCATCGGCTCCATCGTGGCGTGGGCGAGATACGGGAGGAAATAGCGCGCCTCGATCTTCTTCGCCGCTCCGGCGAGGGCGGCCTTCGTGTCGCCCTCCGTGCGGGCGACGAGGCCTTCCTTGCCGAGGTGCGCGGCGAAAATCTCGCGCAGGGACTTGTCGCTCAGCGCGGGGTCGACGCCCTTGTCCCATTGTACGGCCAGTGCTTCGCGCCCCTTCCAGGCGGCTTCGATCGTGCGCGCCCAGACCGCCACGCCGCGGTCGATCGGCAGGACGCCCTCCACGCCGGGGACCTTCAGCGCCGCCTCATGGTTCGAGGACAGCGCTTTGGCGCCGTAGGCCGGCGGACGAGCGAGAACGGCATAGCGCATCCCCGGCACGCGGACATCAAGGCCGAAGACGGCCGAGCCGCTCACTTTCGAGGCGGTGTCGACGCGTGGCAGCGGCGACCCGATCAGGCGGAACTCTCCCTTCTTCTTCAGCGGCGGGTCCGCGGGGACCGGGATGGCCGCGGCTTCGGCGGACAACTCGCCGTAGCTTGCCATGCGGCCGCTCGGCTTGTGGGTGATGACCCCTCGCGCGGCAATGCATTCGCCCGCCGGTGCCCCCCAGCGCTTTGCTGCGGCCGCGACGAGCATGAACCGCGCCGCTGCACCAGCCTGCCGCAGGGGCTCGTACAGGTGCCTGACGCTGGTGCTGCCCCCCGTGGCCTGCATGCCGAACAGCGGGTCCTTGTACTCGTCGCGCGCCGGTGCGACCGCGATGGCGACCCGCGCCCAGTCCGCCTCGAGTTCATCGGCTACGAGCATCGGCAGCGAGGTGTAAACTCCCTGTCCCATCTCGGACTTGGCGACGATGATGGTCACGCGGTCGTCGGGATGGATGGTCAGCCAGGCGTTCGGCCGGAAATCGGCCGCGGTTTCGGCCCCGGCGAGGCGCAGGCCGAAAGGCGCGAAGACGACCGCCAGCGTGAGCCCGGCGCCGGAGTACTGCAGAAACTCGCGTCGCGTCAGCCCGTTGCTCACGGCGCGCCTCCTTCCCTGGCGAGCTTGACGAGCGCGGCGCGGATGCGCGGATAGGTGCCGCAGCGGCAGAGATTGTGGTCCATGGTTTTGACGATCTTCTCCTCGGAGGGGCGGGGATCCTCGGCGAAGAGGGCCGCCGCCTGCATGATCTGGCCCGGCTGGCAGTACCCGCACTGCACGACCTCGCCGGTGAACCAGGCCTTCTTCACCGGGTGGTCGGCGGGGAGGCCCTCGATGGTGGTGATGGCCTTGCCGGCGACCGCGCCGACCGAGGTCTGACAGGAGCGCGTCGCCCGTCCGTCGATGTGGACCGTGCAGGATCCGCAAATCCCTTTGCCGCAGCCGAACTTCGTGCCGGTCAGGCCGAGGTGCTCGCGCAGGACCCAGAGCAGCGAAGCTTCAGGTTCGACGTCCGCCTCGTACCGCTTGCCGTTCACCACGAGCGCAATCATCCCGGTTCCTCCTTGTCGATTGGCGACTCGGAACAGATGGATCGCGGCCTCTTCGCAAAGGGGCGCGCATCCCCCTCGGACGGTGTCTCGGGCGACCGCGGCGCTGATGCTGCGGCCGGACACCGTTCAGCGCGATTCTCGGGCCGGGGCGGGAGCCTGTCAAGGCCTGCCGCCGGGGCTCCGACAGGTTCATGGCGTTCCTCCCCCCGCAGAGATGGCAGGCAGGCCGCGAACCGGCATCTCACCCTGTCACGACATCGCCGGGAGCGCTCTTGTTCCCGGGCTGACTTGCTGACGAGGGTGGCATTCGCGGTTCTCTCAGGTCTCGGGCGGGTTCAGTGCCTTCGTGTTATTTAACATACTCGGCTAACCCACACAATGGACACGAGATCATGATTCCCTGTGTTTTCTGCCCAAACGTTCTTGGCGGCAGAATAATTTAGCTTTCGATCTTCACATTAATCGCGAAGTCGTTTTGACACGATGTCGAATTTCTGGCGTATAGCGGTCAGCACAGCTGCCGCGCGGTCAAGAACATCAGGGGGCAAGATGGTCTTGTTCTCAGCCCATGCAGACACAAGGTGAATAGCAACGGAAGCCTTCCACCCTTCCGGCAGTTCTATTGCCTGGCGCTTCGCGGCTGCCTTGATCTGGGCTGGTAAACTTCCGTCCTTTCGGTCGGCGTCGGAGAGTTTCAATTCTTTGTCCAAGACGGTGTTGACGGCGGGGAGCAAAATCGTTTCGCCAAGGATATCTTCGATTTCAACGTGTGCGCCCGTTTGGCCGAGGGCGTCATCGAGCATCAGGATCGAAGTCCGATGCTCTGCGTAAAGCTCCTTGATGAGGGCGTCGCGTCGCGCGCGAGCCGCCTGGTCACCATCGAGAAACACCAAGGGCCGAACCTCCTGGCCCAAGAACAGTGAAGCGATGTGGCCTACATACTTCGTTCCACCGCAGGGCGTGATGTAAATGTCATCAGGAAGCCCGGTGCGGCCAGTCGTCTGGCACTGATGTGAAAGCGCGTGCAGATAATAGTAATCGCTCATGCCTTCAACGAGGACATTGTTTTTGTGCTGGAACAGCCCCCTCACCATGGCGTAGCCGGCGGCGGCCTGCAGGGGGAAGATGGTTTCACGGTCTTTAGGCCATGTCTCGGTATTGACGTGCGAATGACCGGTTTCATCTTCAGTGACGGGCCGGACACGGTGCAGGTGTTCGCCATCAATGAGAAACGGCGAATGCGTTGTATATGCAAGTTGGTTGGCACCGGCGATCTTCTCGAAAAACGCGATTAGCTCCTGTTGCGCGGTTGGATGCAGGTCCAGACCCGGCTCGTCGAGTAATAGAATTGCGTCCTTGTGTCCACCTTCGGATTCTACAAGGAACAGAAGGTAGAACGAAAAAAACCACTGAAAGCCCTTGCTGCGAGATTCAAGTTCGATTTCCACGTCTGGCCGCTTATCGTCCGCAACCCATATTCGGAAGTAGTCGCCGTCAGCGTGATACCGAATTTTATGACGGCGCTGCGACCACCAGTCGGAGAACCGCTTACTAATATCTATCGAGGCCGAATTGAGCTTGATGGCCCGCGCCTCCTTGCGCTCCTGGTCCCTCGCAATCATCTCGGCTGTTACTTGTTGATTCTGAATGCGCGCCTGCGCCGCCTGCTCCTGTCCGAGGTCGCTGATTTCCTGTGCCGTCAACATGACGTGTTTGAACATCGCATTAATAGTGCGCGTACGGGGATCTGTAGGTGCACGTTTCAGGTCTTCGAGAAAGCGGG
>JANOHV010000214.1:0-16851 GCA_031406795.1 Candidatus Rokuibacteriota bacterium | reverse complement strand
TGGCCATTTGGTTACAGGCGTTCCGTCATCGCTCGTAAGTGCTTGTCATCGCACGGGAAGATTGGCGGGGCCGACGGGACTCGAACCCGCGCCCTCCGGCTTGACAGGCCGGCGTTATAACCAACTTAACTACGGCCCCGCATTCTTCCCTCGAGCTGGTGGGCGGTACAAGGCTCGAACTTGTGACCTTCTGTGTGTAAGACAGATGCTCTCCCAGCTGAGCTAACCGCCCCAGTCACGCAGCGGATCATAGGGAGACTCGGCAGGATCGTCAAGTAAATTCTTCGGAAAACCGGAATCAAGCGGCCTTCTCAGGACCTTCCGCGGACGGACCAGCAGGCGTGGATGCGGGGGTTGCCGGCAAAGTCCTTCGGGATCGTCGCGCGGGTGATGTCCTCGAAGGCGAGGGCCGGCATCGCCGCGGCGTCGAGCTTGAAGCGGCGCAGGTTGGTGCAGAAGATCAGCGTGCCGCCCGGTTCGAGCAGGCCGGCGGCGTCGAGCAGCAGCGGCACGTGGTCGCGCTGGATGTCGAGCGTCCCGCGCATCGCGTTGGAGGTCGAAAATGCCGGCGGGTCGAGATAGATCAGCCCGAAGCGGCGGCGCTCCCGGCGCAGCCACTCCCGGCAGTCGCCGCGGGCCAGTTCGTGCGCCCGGCCGCCGAAGCCGTTGAGCTTCAGGTTGCGCTCCGCCCAGCCGAGGTAGGTCTGCGAGAGATCGACCGAAACCGTCGAGCGCGCGCCGCCGGCTGCGGCGGCGACGCTCGCGGTCCCGGTGTAGCAGAAGAGGTTCAGGAAATCCTTCTCCGCGGCCAGCGTGCGCAGCAGCGCGCGCACCGGCCGCGTGTCGAGGAAGAGCCCGGTGTCGAGATAGTCCGTGAAGTTCACCTGCAAGGCGAGGCCGGCTTCCCCGACGCGATGGAATTCGCGCTCGTCGCCGAGCTTCTCGTGCTGCTCCCGGCCCCGGCGCTGCCGGCGAATCTTCAGCACGACCCGCTCGGGCGGCAATTCGAGCGTGGCGCCGACCGCCGCCACGGCGCCGGCGAGCCGGGTGCGCGCCTTCTCCGGGTCGACCGTCTTCGGCGCCTCGTACTCCTGCACGACGGCCCAGAGTGTACCGGGAGCTTCATCATCCACGCGGTAGAGATCGACCGCGACCGCATACTCCGGCATGTCCGCGTCGTAGAGCCGGTAGCAGCTGATCCCCTCGCGACGCGCCCACGACCCGAGGGACTTGAGGTTCTTGCGCAGGCGGTTGGCGAGGGACTCGGCGATTTCGCCGCTCAGAGGAGCTGCGGGGCTCGAATCCACGCCCACGGAGTGCGCGCTCACCGCCTCGGGGACGGCGGGCGTCTTCGGTTTCGAGGCGCGCATGAAGCGCTCGGGCGTCACCTCCAGGATGAACAGGCGGCACTCGAGCGCGCCGTTGAACAGCGTGTAGGACTTCGTCGCGCGGATGCCGGTGCGCAGCGCGAGTCCCGGGTTGCCGGTGAGAAGCGCGGCCTTCCAGCCCGCGAAGCGCTCCCGCAGCACGACGCCGATCGTCTCGTAGAGCGGGCGCAGCTCCGTCTCGGAGCCGAGGCGCTGGCCGTACGGCGGGTTGGTCGCGAGGAGGCCCGCGGCGCCGGAGCGGCTCTTGGGCGGCACAGTGTCGGCGAGTTCGCGTCTCTCGATGTGGATGCGGCCCGTGAGGCCGGCGCGCGCGACGTTGGCGAGGGCGGCGCGCACCGCCGACGGGTCGCGGTCGGTGCCGACGATGGCGGGGAACTGCCGCAGCCCCGCCTCGCGGCGAGCGCCGGCCTCGGTGAGCAGCCGCTCCCAGAGAGGGGCGTTGTGCCGCGGCCAGCGCAGAAAGCCGAAGGATTCGCGCAGCAAACCGGGGGCGATGTCGCCCGCGATCAGCGCCGCCTCGATCGTGATCGTCCCCGAACCGCACATCGGGTCGAGCAGGGGGCCGCCCGCCGCCGCGATCGCCGGCCAGCCGGCGCGGATCAGTATCGCGGCCGCCAGGTTCTCCTTCAGCGGCGCCTCGACGCTCTCGTCGCGGTAGCCGCGCTTGTGCAGGCTCTCGCCCGAGAGGTCGAGCGAGACGCGGGCTTCGGCGCCGGCCAGGTGCACGTTGATGCGCGCGTCGGGGTTCCTCAAGTCGACGGAAGGCCGCCGTCCGTCGCGCTCGCGAAAGCGGTCGACGACCGCGTCCTTGACCTTCTGCGCCCCGAAGAGCGTATGGGTGATCTGCTCGCTGGTGCCGGTGAAGTCCACGGCCAGCGTGCCGTCCGGGCCCAGGTGCTGCTCCCAGGGGATCTCGTGGACCCCGGCGTACAGGGTGGCGGCGTCCGCCGCGGGCACGACGCGCACGGTCATCAGGATCCGCGACGCCAGCCGCGACCAGAGGCAGGCCCGGTAGGCGATCTCGAGGGTGGCGGTGAAGGCGACCCCGGCCACGGTCTCCTTGATCTCCGCGGCGTCGAAGCCGGCGAGTTCGGCGGCAAGCAGCCCCTCGAGGCCTTTGGGGCAGGTGGCGAAGAAGGCGAGGGGTTCGCGCGCCGCGGCCATTACCGATTCACGCGCACGATGGGGCGGGTGGGTGTCATGAACGGCCTCCCTGTCGGTGCGACGTGACGATCCGGAGCTCTCCACCGACGAACCTTAGGGGTCGGGTGACGGACTGTCAAGCTCGGGAGGCCCCTGGCGCCGACGCGACACCCAGAAGTACAAGCCCGGGGCGACCGTCACCACGGTGATCAACGTGATCCAGTGCGCGCCGGGCACGTGCCGCAGCAGCGCGAGCTGCCCGACGCCGATCAGGTACAGAGACACGGCGATGAGGTGCCGGTCGTAGACGAAGGTGGCGCTCGCGGAGCGGGAGGCCGTCGGTCGCTCCAGCGCGAAATAACAGCCAAAGATGACGAACCCGACGAGAAGCCAGCCCAGGAAATTGCCCGCGGGGATGCCGTAATAGGCGCCTGGTTGCTCCCAGGTCCAGGCCCCCACCGCAACGGCGAGAGGATCGAGCGTGAGGTCGGCAACGCACAGCATCGCGGCCGCCGTGACGGCCTTCAGCGCCATGGACAGGCGCGGGCGCTGGTTCTCCCGAGGCCACTGCCGCAGCTGCACGATGGGGATGTACGCGAGCACCATCCACGCGAGGGGGATGAAGAGCGGCACGAGGCCGAACAGCCGGAGGCGCAGGTCCGGGTGATACCGGAATCGCGCGCCGAAGGGGAAACCCCAGCGAATCCCTGCGTATTCGGCCGCCAGCGAGATGCCGGTCGCCAGCAGGAAAAAGAGCAGCGCGTTCCTCGCCGAAGTGGTCAACCAGGCGTGCAGAAGCACCGCTGCGGCGAGCGCGATGGTGCCGAGCAGAAGCGGCGTGCTCAACTCCTGCCAGTGGATCGTCTCGCGCCCGGTGAATGCGAGCGCCAGCGCGCCGGTGACGGCGCACAGTGCGAAGAACAAGGACGACCAGGCGCGACGGGCGTTCACGGTCATTGTCTTGTCGCGAGTTGGGTCTTGAGCGCCGCGATGTCGAGCTTCTCGATCCAGGGGGGCAGGTTTTTCCAGACCGTGTGGAAGCCGAACCCGCCGCCGGTCATCTCGTCGATAGCCGCGCGCTTCGTCCAGCCCTGCACGACGACGCGGTAGATCGCCACCAGGGTGCCCGTGCGGTCCGCGCCGTGCTGGCAGTGCACGAGCACCGGCGAGCGGGCCGGGTCCGTCGCGATCTTCAGGAAGCGCACGACATCTTCCGCCTCCGGGTGCCAGGTCTTCATGAAGATGTGCTCGTACCCGAGGCCGGCCTTCTGCGTGTCGGCGCGATCCGAGTGAAAGGCGCGCAGGCTGACCACGGTCTTGACGCCGAGCCGCCTGAGATTCAGCATCCCCGCGGCAGTCGGCTGCGCGCTGCGATACAGGGTGTCGCTGACCTTGTGGAGGTTCGGGGCGCCGGCGAGGGGCACCGGCTGCGCCCACGTTGCGGGACGTTCCGTGGCCGACGCGCCGCCGCCGCACGCGAGCAGGATCAGCAGCGCCCCGGCGGCGAGCGAACTTCGGTGCGCGCGCTGCATCAGGAGATCTCCGCGCTCCCCCGGCTACAGCGGCCGGCGGTACCTCCGCAGCAGCAGCGAGTTGGTCACGACGCTGACCGAGGAGAAGGCCATGGCGGCCCCGCCGATCATCGGGTTGAGCAGGAAGCCGAGCTTGTAGAGGGCGCCCGCCGCGATCGGAATGCCGATGCTGTTGTAGAAGAAAGCCCAGAAAAGGTTCTGCTTGATGGTGCGCATCGTGGCGCGCGAGAGGTCGATCGCCGTCACCACGTCGCGCAGGTCGTCGCGGATCAGCACGATGTCTCCGGACTCGATCGCCACGTCGGTGCCGGTCCCGATCGCGATGCCGATGTCGGCCTGGCTCAGCGCCGGCGCGTCGTTGATGCCGTCGCCGACCATCGCCACGCGCTCGCCGGCGGCTTGCAGCGCCTTGATCTCGGCGGCCTTCCCCTCGGGGCGCACCTCGGCGAGCACGCGGTCGATGCCGAGCAACCGGCCGATCGCCTCGCCGGTACGCCGGTTGTCGCCGGTGATCATCACGACCGCCTTGCCGAGTCGCCGCAGCGCGTCGATGGCCTCGCGGGCGTGAGGCTTGACGGTGTCGGCGACGGCGACGAGCCCCGCGAGCCGCCCCGCGACGCCGACCAGAACCGCCGTACGTCCCGCCTCCTCGAGCGCCGCGAGCCGCGTCTCGGCCGCCGCGACGTCGAAGTTGAGTTCGCTCATCAGCGCGCGGTTGCCGAGGACCACCTCGCGCCCCTCGATCATCGCGCGTACCCCCTTGCCGGCGACCGACTTGAAGTGCGCGGCCGCCGGGATCGCGTGGCCGCGCGCCGTCGCGCCCCGGACCACGGCATCCGCGAGCGGGTGTTCGGAGAGCTTCTCGACGCCCGCGGCGAAGCGCAGCAGGTCGTCCTCGCCGACGTCGCCGAGGGCCACCACGTCGGTCAGTTCGGGAGCGCCGCGGGTCAGCGTGCCGGTCTTGTCGAAGACGACGGTCGTCACCGCGTGTGCGCGCTGCAGCGCCTCGGCGCTCTTGATCAGGATGCCGTTCTTCGCGCCGAGGCCGGTGCCGACCATGACCGCCGTCGGCGTCGCCAGTCCGAGCGCGCAGGGACAGGCGATGACGAGCACGGCGATCAGGATCTTGAACGCGAAGGCGAAACCGAAGCCCGCGAGCATCCAGAAGCCGAAGGCCAGAAAGGCCGTCGTGACGACGACCGGGACGAAGACAGCGGCGACCCGGTCGGCCAGCGCCTGAATCGGCGCCTTCGAGCCCTGCGCCTGCTCGACGAGCCGGACGATCTGCGCGAGCGCGGTGTCGCGGCCGATGCGCTCGGCGCGGAAACGGAACGCGCCGCTCTTGTTCAACGTGGCGCCGGTCACGCGGTCGCCGACGCTTTTCTCGATCGGGATGCTCTCCCCGGTGAGCATCGACTCGTCGATGCTGGAGTGCCCCTCGACCACGGTGCCGTCGACCGGCACTTTCTGGCCGGGGCGGACGAGCACGATGTCGCCGACGGCCACCTGCTCGACGGGGATCTCGATTTCGAGGCCGTCGCGCACGACGACGGCGGTGCGCGCCGCCAGTCCCATCAGCGCGCGGATCGCCTCGGAGGTCTTGCCGCGGGCGATCGCTTCGAGCCACTTGCCGAGCACGATGAACGCCAGCAGGACCCCGGCGGTCTCGAAGTAGAGCTGGTGGGCGTGATAGCCCGCCCGGCCCGTCCAGATGAAGACCGAGACGACGACGCTATCGAGCCAGGCCACGCCGGTGCCGAGCGCGACCAGCGTGTCCATGGTCGACGTGCGGGTCTTGACGACGGCGAGGATGCCGCGGGTGTAAAACTGGTAGTTGACGGCGAGGATCGGCGTCGCCAGCAGGAACTGAAGCAGCGCCATCGTGGCGTTGGAGAGCTGCGGCAGCGGCAGTTGCAGATGAGATCCCATGCCCAGCCAGAGCAGCGGCAGGCCGAGAACGGCCGAGACGAGGAACTGAAAACGAAGCGCGGCCATCTCGCGCCGGCGTGTCTGCTGCTCGCGGTCGGCGGTCTCGCCGGCGGGTGCGCCCGCAGCTTCGATCAGAGGTTCGTAGCCGGCGTCGCGGATCGCCGCCTCCAGACTGGCGAGGGTGACCGCCTGCGGGTCGAAATCCACGCTCGCCTTGCCCGAGGCGAAGTTCACCCGGGCATCGCTGACGCCATCGACCTTTTCCAGCGCGCGCTCGACGGCGGCCACGCAGGCCGCGCAGTGCATCCCCCCGACGGCGATGGTCAGGCCGCCGGCGGGGACGGGCTGCGGCGCGCCGGCTGCCTCCCGATCAGGCACCGTCACCGCCTCGCTTCCCGCACTTCTTCGCCGCGGCCGATCCTGTTGCCGGACCCCGACCGGGGTCCCGGGGCGCGGCGCCTCAGCCGCCGCCGCTGCCGCCGCGCACGAGCGTGAAAACGACCCAGACGGCGAGCAGGGCGATCCAACCGTAATTTTCCATGACTCCTCCTAGGGTTCCCGGTAGCGGTTCAACAACAGAAAGATCTCGTCGGTCTTGCGGTCGCGCTCCTCGACGCCGGCCTCGAAGCTCTCGCGCACGCAGCGGCGCAGGTGCTGATGCAGCACGTGGTCCTGGACGCGACACAGGGCGTTGATGACCGAGCGCAGCTGCGGGAGGACCTCGGCGCAGGCGCGGCCCTCCTCGATCATGCGCCGGACGCCGCGGACCTGTCCCTCGATCCGGTTGAGCCGGGCCAGCGCCCCCTCGCGTACCTCGTCTTCTGTCGTCGCCATAGTCGCGCCACGAATATAGGGTACCCCCCTACCGTATGTCAAGACCGGGCATCTTGTCCCAAATCCGCGCGTAACGCGCGGATCAGGAGAGTCAGGCTTGTCACCTGGTCCGGATTATCCAAGTCGTTGCTCATATCTGATCGCAATGCATGCTTCAAGCGATGCTTGACCTCTGTCACACCATGCTTCCTGCAAGAAATCCTGCATTTCGGCGGTTGAAATGCCTCCTCTGCTGCTGGATCCGCGCGTTACGCGCGGATCTGGGTCTTGTCTGTTTGCGCGCTGCCGTGCTACCGTGTCGGACATGGAAGAACACCGTCCGTGGGGCTTCTACGAAATTCTCGCGGATGCCCCCGACCACAAGGTCAAGCGGATCACCGTCCATCCCGGCAAGCGACTATCGCTGCAGCGCCACCGTCGCCGCAGTGAGCACTGGCACATGGTCGCCGGTCAGGCGGTGGTCAGCGTGGACGGCCAGGACGTCGAGCTGGGCCCCGGCGATTCGGTGAACATCCACTGCGGGGCCACGCACCGCGTTCACAACTCGGGCGAGCTCGCCGTGGTCTTCATCGAGGTGCAGCGCGGGGACTATTTCGGCGAAGACGACATCGAGCGCCTCGCCGACGACTTCGGCCGAGTCTGATCGTCGCGGGATCTTTTCCGCCCCGGCGGCGTTGCCACCTCGTTCGCTTGTGCGGCGTACTGCAGTACGCCTCCGCGCTCACTCCGGCGGCGCCTTGCCGGAACGAAAAATCTCGCCGCGACGATTCAGACTCGCGTTAGCCGTCTACGCGTTCTTTCGAGTTGGTTCCGGATGCAGACAGCCGGCAGCGCATCATCTGCATGCGGATTTCCACAACGACGAGCGAGTTTCGTGAGCCCGCCCGGGACGGAGAGGGTGCTCAAAAGGGTCCAGGTGCAAGGCGCCTGACGACCGGCGAATGAGGCGGCCTGGTGGCCGCCGCAGTGAGTCGGGAGGAGGGCAACGCCGCAGATGGGCCCTTTTCAGCGCCCGTAACAGTCGCGGAGAGGGTGCTCAAAAGGGTCCAGGTGCAAGGCGGGCGAAGACCCGACGAATGAGGCGCACTCGGTGCGCCGCAGTGAGGAGGGATTCGCCCAACGCCGCAGCTGGGCCCTTTTCAGCGCCCGTTACATGCGCCAGAGGGTGATGACGAGCAGGACGGCGACGACGATCCCCAGGTTCAGATAGGCCATGAAGAAGAAGCGACGCACGATCGGGGGGTGCTGTTCGCCGAGGGAGGGAACGAGCGCACCGACCATCGGGAAGGCCGCGAGTTTCTCCTCGCCGTGCGGCGCCTGAGTGATCGCCGGCGTCAGGTCGTTCCCCGCCGCGTGCCGCTGCATGTGCGCGCCTCCCCCCCACATCCCGCTCGCCGAGAGATCGTAGACTTTGCCGCGGTACCCGACAAATGCCTGCCGTCCCTCGCGGCCGTCGAAGAGGGCGAGTTCCTCCGGCGTGAATTCGCCTCGGCCGGGGTGGGCCTTGCGGGCCCGGGGCCTGCCCAGCCGCGGCCCGATGACAAAGGTCACCAGCAAGGCCGTGGCCGCCATGACCAGGAAGAGAGCGATCTTGATGCAGAGCAGCACGCCGAAACGGGAATGGAAAAGCGTCTGCCAGGAGTCCACCCGCAGCAGCGTGAGGATGGTGCCGGTGACGGCGATCGAGATGATACCGGCCCAGCCGAGGCGCAGTTCGCCACGGGGCAGACCTTGCGCGGCGTAGGCCGGCTTGAGGATCAGATGGACGTACAGGATCGTCCCGAACCAGAAGAAGGCGGTCACGATGTGGACGAAGAGAACAGCAGCCCGGCCGTAACGGCGGAGCGCGGCGGCGGGCACGGCGCCGCGCTCCGCCGCGACGGCCTGCTCGAAGGAGGCGCCGCGCGCCGTGAGCTCGCCGCCGCCGGCGGGGCTCTGGTGGCAGTGCGCACAGGGCCGACCGGTGCAGGCCGAGTACTCCTCCGTGCACCGTGCCGGCCGAGGCGACAGCGTGAGGACGGCCAGAACCGGCAGGGCGGTTGCAAGGAACAGAAATGGGGACAGATTTATTTTCAAACGCAAAAATAAATCTGTCCCCATTTCTCACTCACCTCGGAAGAGCAGGTTGAAGAGGGTGCTGTATTCGTCCGTCCAGAGCGCCAGCCGGCCGGTGAATGGCGGCCGCGACGCCGCGGCCATCGCGCGTTCCTCGGCGGAGAAGAAGCCGCTTCGCGCGATGGCGGCCCAGGTGGCGGGCAATTCGGAGACGTCGGCCGGACGGCTGTCCATGACGATCGCCTCGAGGCCGGCGTCGCGCGCCAGAGCGAGCACGACCGGGCGCAAGTCCAGGTAACGGTTGCTGATGTGCAGCAGCAGCCGTCCGCCCGGCGCGAGGTGCGCCAGGTAGAGTTGGAGGCATTCGCGCGTCAGCAGGTGGGCGGGGATGGCGTCGCCGGTGAAGGCATCCACGACGAAGACGTCGAAACGGCGCGGGCCGCCCGCGGCCAGCTCCCGCTCCAGCGAGAGGCGAGCGTCCCCGAGGATGACCGTGGTGGCTCCCGGGGCATCGGCGAGAAAGCTGAAGTATCTTCGCGCCACGCGCTCCACGTCCGGGTTCAGCTCGTAGTAGCGCAACTCGTCGCCGGGGATCGTGTGCGCGGCGATCACGCCGACTCCCAGGCCGATGCAGCCGATGCGCAGCCCGCCCGTCCCGCCGCCGGCGCGCGCCGTCTCCCGGGCGGAGCGCAGGCCCGCGGCCAGCCCGCTCGACGGCCCGAAGTAGACCGTCGGGCGGCGCCGCAGCCGCGGGTCGGTGAACTGCGCGCCGTGCAGGATGCCCCCGTTGGTCAGCTCGAAGCGGTGCCGGCCCGGATCGTCGGCGTCGCGCTCGATCACCTGGAGCGCCCCGTAGAAATTGCGCTCGGCGTGCACGGTCTGAGCCATGACGACGAGTGTGTCCCAGCGCAGCGTGACGACGAGCGCCAGGAGGCTGGCGAGGCCGGCGACCAGTGCGGCCTTCGAACGCCCCGGCTGCCGCGCCGCGCGGGCGTCCCGCAGCACCGCGACCAGCGTCAATCCCCAGCAGGTGGCGAGCGCGACGTGGTACTCCCAGTACCCCGAGAAGAGCGCCGGCGCCAGGAAGGTCACGAACGCCGTCCCGAGCGCCCCGCCGGCCGAGAGCAGCAGATAGTAGCCGGTGAGCCGTCGCGGCGCCGGCTTGAGGCGCGCCATTTCGCCGTGCAACACCAGGCAGCCGACGAAGAGGTGCGCGAGCAGCACCAGGATGCGTGCGGGGAGGCTGATGCGAAAACCGAGGAACAGCGTCGCGGTCGCGGCGATCGTGGCTGTGGCGAGGAGCGGGATCATCAGGCCGCGCCGGTACCAGCGATCGCCGGCGAACACGACGATGAAGCTCACCAGGTAGAGTGCGAGGGGGAGAATCCAGAGCAGCGGGATGACCGCGACGTGCTGGCACAGGTAGTGCGTCGTCGCGGCCATCAGCAGCGAGCCGGTGAGCGACAGCGCCAGCACGAGAGCCGTCCAGCCCGCGCCGGAGTCGCGGCTCCCGGGCGATCCGCGCTGATCGGGCGGTGCCGGCGGCAGCGGCGGGGCGGCGCGGACGAGTCCGAAGGCGCAGGCGGCGGCGGCGGCCACGAACGCCGCGTACCCGGCGGACCAGAGCAGCCGCTGGGCGCCGAGCGAGAGGAACGGTTCGACGAGGACGGGGTAGGAGAGCAGCCCGAGCAGCGAACCGGCGTTCGACAGCGCGTACAGGCGCCACGGAGCGCCGGGAGAGCGCAGCGTGTACCAGCGCTGGAGCAGCGGCCCGTTCGCCGAGAGCAGGAAATACGGCAGGCCGAGCGTCGCGGCGAGAAAGGCCAGGATCCTCGGGACGGGCAGCGACTGGTCGGGGGGCTTCCAGGCCGCGCCGGCGGCGATCGGCAGGAAGGCGAGGGCGATCGCGAGCAGCGCCAGGTGCACGATCCCCTGGCGGCGCGGCGCAAGGCGCGTCCCGATAAGGTGCGCGTAGAGATAGCCGAGAAAGAGCACGGCCTGGAAGAAGAGCAGGCAGGCCGACCAGACCGCGGCGCTGCCGCCGAACCAGGGGAGGAGTTCCTTGCCGGCCAGCGGCTGGACTTGAAACAGCAGGAAGGCCGAAAGGAAGATCGCCGCGGCGTGGGGAACCATGAGGTATTCCTACCTGCAGCGCGGCGGCGAGTCAATCGCGCGTGCTAGAATCGCGCCCCATGGGGAGCCAGGGTCGGATCGCGAAGGCCGCCGGCGTGATGTCGGCCGCTACGCTCATCAGCCGGATTCTCGGTTTTGTCCGGGACATGACGCTCGCGAGCTTCTTCGGCGCGGCGGGGGCCTCGGATACCTTCTTCGTCGCCTTCCGGATTCCGAACCTGCTGCGCGAACTCTTCGCGGAGGGGTCCATGTCCTCGGCCTTCGTGCCGGTGCTCTCCCGGGTCGAGGCGGCGGAGGGGAAGGCGGAGGCGACCCGACTCGTGCGCGCGGCGCTGACCTTCATGTTCCTGCTCGTCGGCACAGTCTGCGCACTCGGCGTGCTCTTCGCCCCCGAGATCGTGGTCGCGATCGCGCCGGGCTTTCGCGCCGACCCGGAGAAACTCGCGTTGACGGTGCTGATGACGCGGATCATGTTCCCTTTTCTGCTGTTTGTCAGTCTCGCGGCGCTCGTCATGGGGGCCCTCAACACGCGTCGGGTTTTCTTCGTGCCGGCGCTGGCGTCGGCCGTGTTCAACGCGGTCTGGATCGCCGCGGTGCCCCTGCTCGCCGGCCGGGTGAGTCCCGCCATCGCCGCGGTCGCGGTGGGCGTCGCGATCGGCGGGGGCGCGCAACTGGCCTTCCAGCTCCCCTCCTTTCTCCGCGCCGGCTACTCGCTCGTGCCGTCGTTCCGCTTCGGGCACCCGGGCCTCAGGCGCATGGGCGTGCTGTTGCTGCCCGCGACGCTGGGGATGGCAGTCGCGCAGGTCAATATCTTCGTCAGCAACATCCTCGCCTCGTACCTGGCGCAGGGGAGCATCACGTACCTGTACTACTCGATGCGGCTGATTCAATTCCCGATCGGCATCTTCGGCGTGGCCATGGGCATGGCGGTGCTCCCCGCGCTCTCCGAGCACGCGGCGCGCGGCGAGACCGAGCGGCTGCGGGAGGATTTCTCGTACGCGCTGCGGCTGCTCTTCTTCATCACCGTCCCGGCGATGGCGGGGCTCATCGCGCTGCGGGGGCCGATCGTCAACCTGCTGTTCCTGCGCGGACGCTTCGACGAGGCCGCCGCCGCGGGGACGGCCCAGGCGTTGCTCTGCTACGCGTTCGGCATCTGGGCCGTGGTCGGCGTGCGGGTGGTCACGGCGACCTTCTACGCGCTGCAGGACACGCGGACGCCGGTGCGCGTCGGCATGGCGACGATGCTCGTGAACCTCGCGCTGAGCCTGGCGCTGATGGGGCCGCTGGCCCACGCCGGGCTGGCCCTCGCGAACGCCTGCGCCTCCATGGCGAACTTCACGGCGCTCTTTCTCCTGCTGCGTCGACGGCTCGGCCGCATCGAGACCGGGAGGATCGCGCGCTCGCTGCTGCGCACCGCGGCCGCCGCGGCGCTGATGGGTCTGGTCGGCTGGGCGCTGCTGCGCGGGCAACTCTGGGAGGCCGGCGGCCACACCGCGCTGAAGACGGCGCTCTTCGCCGGGACCGCGTCGCTCTGCATTGCAATCTACTGCGGCGCCAGCCGCCTGCTCGGCAGCGAAGAACTCACCTCTGTCCTCGCCCTAGCGCGCCGCCGCGTCAACCGTTAACCGTCAGCCCGGGTCGGCGGGGAGGCCCTGATGCGCCCTGGCCGCGTTGCTTCTCGCGTCGCTTGTGCGGCGCACACGAGTGCGCCTCCGCGCGCGCTCGGCGCTGCCTTGCCAGGACGCATCAGGACGCTCCCGGCCGACTCGGGCAGTCAATTGCCGATGGACTGGGGCCATGTCGGGGGCGTTGCCTCGCTTCGCTGGGCGATGACTTCGGGGTCGTCGTCCTCGCTTCGCCGGGCAATGTCGCGAGGTCGCAATTCCCGTGCGGCGTCTCATCGCCCGCGCTTCGCTGGGCAATGGAACTGGCCACGGAAGACGATCGGCCCGGCGGCATCGCCCAGCGAAGCGAGGGCAACGTCAACGTCCCGGTAACGTTCCCGGGCGTTCCCGTTCACGTGCTGCCCGAGTCGGCTGGGAGCGTCCTGACGCGTCCTGGCAAGGCAGCGGGAAGGGTGCGCGGAGGAGGGCTCGTGCCCGCCGCACAAGCAACCCGGTCCGCAACGCCGCCAGGGCGCGTCAGGGCCTCCCAGCCGACCCGGGCTAACTGAAATACAGGATGAAGAAGACCGTGGCGGCCCAGAGGAGGACGTTCAGCAGCAGCGGCTTGTCGTTGAAGATGATCTGCGACGGGTCGCCGCCCTCCTGCTTCTGGTGCACGAGATAGAGGTAGCGGAAGATCCCGTAGAGCACGAACGGGATGGTCAGCGGCAGGTAGGGCGTGCCGAGCTTCTGCTGCACGAGCGGATCCATCGTGTAGAGCGCGTAGGTCACGAGCGTGGAGGTCGTGACCACCGCGATCAGCTGGTCCAGGAAATAGGGGCTGTACTCGGAGAGGATCGGCCGGTGGGTGGAGGCGTTGACCTCAAGCAGCACCAGTTCGTGGCGGCGCTTGCCGAAACCGAGAAACAGCGCCAGCAGCGAGGTGCACAGCAGCAGCCACGAGGAGAGCGCGACGCCGACGGCGATGCCCCCGGCGACCACCCGCAGCACGAAGCCGGCGGCGATCGTCATGACGTCGAGGATGACCAGGTGTTTGAGCACGCGCGAGTAGAGCAGGTTGACGAGCAGGTAGACCCCGAGGACGAACGCGACGCGCCGGTCCAGCAGCGCCGCGACGGCGATCGCCCCGAAGCCGAGCAGTGCCGCGGCCGCCCCCGCTGCGACCGGGGACAGCTCGCCGCAGGCGATTGGCCTGCGGCGCTTCACGGGGTGCCCGCGGTCGCTGGCGCGGTCGAGCAGGTCGTTGACGAGGTACACCGCTCCCGAGGCGAGGCAGAAGAGGCCGAAGACCGCCAGCGAGCGCAGCAGGGCGTGGCGTTCGAGCGCCTGGTGCGCGAAGATCAGCGGCGCGAAGACCAGGACGTTCTTCAGCCACTGGGCCGGACGCGTGCTCCTGAGGATCGCGACCGCCGTCGTCACAGTTTCGCCACCTGCTCGGACTCAAGTTCAACCGAGGCGTCGTAACCGATCAGCGACAGCAAGATGCGCACCCGCTCCCCTTCGTCGACGTACCGCTCGAAGATGCCGTGGATGTCCTTGAAGGGCCCCGAGCGCACCACGACCCGCTCCCGGGGCTTGAAACGGTAGTAGGCGATCAGGCGATCCTTGCGGCGCTCCTGGGTGCGGATGGCGGCGACGACCGCGTCGTCGACGGAGCGCGGGTCCTCCCAGCCGCCGAGCACGCGGGCCACGCCGCGGGTGAACGTGATCGTCTTCCATTCCCCCGGCAGCTCGAGCCGGGCGAAGAGGTAGTTCGGGAACAGCGGCTTGATCTGCGTCGTCTTGTGGATGCCCCGCACGACGCGCACCTCGATCCTCGGGTTGTAGACCTCGATGGCGAGGAGTTCCTCGAGTTGAACCGCGACCCGATCCGCCTGCTGGGGCTTGCTCTGAACCACATACCAGTGACGCATTGCGCGCATTGTCAGGCCACAGGCGCCGCGGAGGCAAGGAGTAAATCGCGAGGGGCACCGAAAAAGGGGACAGATTTATTTTTGTAGGAAAAATAAATCTGTCCCCTTTTTCGCCCCTCGGGTATGATAACCACCCTATCATGACGCTGCGCATCTTCAATACCCGGACCGGCCGCAAGGAGGACTTCGTCCCGATTGCCCCCCCGCGCGTCGGCATGTACGTCTGCGGCGTGACCGTGTACGACCTGAGCCATCTCGGCCACGGCCGCGGTGCGCTGGTCTTCGACGTCGTGCGCCGGTACCTCGCCTACGCCGGGTTCCAGGTGAACTACGTGCGCAACTACACCGACATCGACGACAAGATCATCAAGCGCGCGGCGGAGCGCGGCCTGCCCTGGCAGGAGCTGGCGGAGACCTACATCCGCGAGTACGTCGTCGACATGACCGCGCTTGGCGTGCGGCCGGCCGATGTCGAGCCCAAGGCCACCGACCACATCGCCGAGATCGTCGCGCTGGTTGCCGCCCTCGTGGAAAAGGGCAAGGCCTACGCCGTCGATGGCGACGTCTACTTCCGGGTCAAGTCGTTTCCCGCCTACGGGGAGCTCGGGCACCGCGACCTCGAGGAGATGCTCGCCGGCGCCCGCGTCGAGGTCGACCAGCGCAAGGAGGACCCGATGGACTTCGCCCTCTGGAAGTCCTCCAAGCCCGGCGAGCCCTGGTGGGAGAGCCCGTGGGGTCCGGGGCGGCCGGGGTGGCACATCGAGTGTTCCGCGATGGCGATGAAGCACCTCGGGCCCGAGCTCGACCTGCACGGCGGCGGCAAGGATCTGGCCTTCCCGCACCACGAGAACGAGATCGCCCAGACCGAGGCGCTCACCGGCCGGCCATTCGTCCGGATCTGGATGCACAACGGGTTCGTGAACGTGAACCACGAGAAGATGTCCAAGTCCCTCGGCAACTTCTTCACGATCCGCGACGTGCTGAAGAAATTCGACGCCGAAGCGCTGCGTTTCTTCCTGCTCGGGACGCACTACCGCTCGCCGATCGATTTTTCCGACCAGCAGCTTACGGACGCGACGCGGACGCTCGACCGGATCTACCGGCTCATCGAGGAGGCGGACGCGCTCGCCGCCGCGGACGCGGACGGACCGCGCGATGCGGAGGCAGCCGCCGCGGTCGCGCGGCTCGACGAGAGTTTCCGCGAGGCGATGGACGACGATTTCAATACCGCCGGCGCGATCGGCGAGGTCTTCAAGGCGATGCGCGCCGTCTCCGGGGCTCTGGCCCGCGGGGGCGGCCTGGACCGCGCGACGCTTGCGGGATTCGTCGGCGCAGTGCGCCGGATCGGCGAGGTGCTCGGACTCTTCACGAGCGCCCCTCCGGAATGGGCCGCGCGCCTGCGCTCGCTCGAGCAGGCCGGCCTCGCCGCAGACGTCGATGCGGCCTGGGTCGAGGGCAAGATCGCCGAGCGTGCGGCAGCCCGCGCGGCGCGCGACTTCGCGGCCGCCGACCGGGTCCGCCAGGAGTTGCTCGAACGGGGGGTCACCCTCGAGGACAATCCCGGGGGGACGACATGGCGGCTCAAAAAGGCTTGAAAGGGGTTCTCTACGGGGTCCACCCCGTCGAGGAGGCCCTGCGCTCCGGTTCCCGCTCCGTCGGGGTGCTCTATCTTGCCGAGGGCGCCCGGGGCGGGCGTCTGCGCGAGATCGAGGAGCTGGCGCGCACCCGGGGGCTCAAGGTCCGGCGCACCGACGTTCGCACGCTCGACCGCATGGTCGGCGGCGCCGTCCACCAGGGCGTTGTCGTCGAGGCCGATGCCCGGCCGAGCCTCGACCTCGACGAGCTCCTCGCCGAGCTCGCCGGGCAGGAGCAGGCCGTCGTCGTGGTTCTCGACGGCGTGCAGGACCCGCACAATCTCGGCGCCGTGGTCCGCAACGCGGCGCTGACCGGCGCGGCGGCCGTGCTGATCCCGAATGACCGCTCGGCCGGGGTGACGCCCGTGGTCGAGAAGGTCGCCGCGGGCGGGTTGGAGCACGTGCGGGTCGTTCGCGCAGGCAACATCGCCCAGGCGCTGCGCAAGCTCAAGGAGGAGGGCTTCTGGATCTACGGCGCCGCCGGCGAAGCCGGCGCTGAGGATCTCTTCCGGGTGGAATTCGCCGGGCGCGCGGTCATCGTTCTGGGTGAGGAACACGAGGGGTTGCGCCGTCTGACGCGGGAGTTGTGCGACCAGTTGGTGCGGATCCCCTCGACCGGGGTCATCGACTCGTTCAACCTCGGCACCGCGTCGGGGATCATCCTG
>JANOHV010000200.1:0-7298 GCA_031406795.1 Candidatus Rokuibacteriota bacterium | reverse complement strand
CCCCACGCCGCTGCTGGCGCGGGGTCGAACCCGGGGCGGTGCATGACAGCCGTGAAGAGTCTGGCTGGCGGCGCCTCACGCAGCATCCCCATTGAGCGCCCTGACTCCGTCAGTACCGTAGCGCTGAAATCACGCCGGCGGCGGCCCGGCCGGGTCCATCCAGAAGGCCTCCCAGAGGTGGCCGTCCGGGTCCTGGAAGCTCTTCCCGTACATCCAGCCCAAGTCGTTCGGTTCGTTGGAGGGGGACCCGCCGTTGGCGAGCGCCTTGCCGACGATCTCGTCGACCTTCGCCCGGCTTTCGTAGGCCAGGGCCATGATCGCCTCCGTGCTTCGCGTCGCGTCGGCGATCTCCTTCTTCGTGAAAGTCTTGAAGAAATTCTCGACCAGGAGCATGGCGTAGATGTTTTCGCCGATCACGAGGCAGGCGGCCTTCTCGTCGGTGAACCTCGGGTCGAACCCGTACCCCAGGGCAATGAAGAACGCTTTCGACCGGGCCAGGTCCTTCACCGGCAGGTTCACGAAGATCTGTTTCGCCATGTGCCTCCCCCCGTTTGTACCCGACTTGAATTTGTTGCAAGCGTGCCGGCTACAACGTCTGGTTATGCGTGCTTCTTGACCTTGATCAGCCTGTCGTAGTCCTCGTGAGAACCAATCCAGAACCAAGTGATGTCATCTTCCTGAACAAGCCGACGGCTCGATAGTCACGTGATACCCTGACCGAATAGATTGGCTTGGTGGAATGAACGCGCTTGAAGTGCAGGCCGGGATGATATGGATCTGATTGGAACCGGTGAAATGCAGCGCGAGCTTGCCTTTTGATGTCTGACGGCAGCGCCGCGTAGAGTTTCCAAAACCTGTCAATGGACTTTGGAGTTCACAGCCTGCTCAGGTCAAGGGATTTGACTTTGCCTTTCTTCCGGAGTTCGATGGCTTCATCTGCTAGTGACTCGAGAATGTCCTCAGACTCCGCAAACCTAGCGTCCCAGGCCCGTTCAGCTTCGAGCTCATCAATCAGCCATTTGGCGAGAGCATTCTGCTCAACCACGGGAAGGCGGGACGCTCTCTTGAATGCTCTTTCTAGTAACTTCGTCATGACTTCCTCCCAGTGCCTCGCCAGGCTGCCCCCACTGATTTAGGGCTTCACGATCATAATACTCAAGGTCGATCACAGAGGCAATCGGAGTGCAGCTAGCCTTGTTGCTCTTTCTCTTTTCGCAACATGTGATTAGAACGCCGCGGCCTTATCCAGTCTTACCCGCCACCACCACGACTGGATAGTGCCGCGCAGTCAACTTCAGTCGTGCCCGCCGCCGCATAGCGTGTGTGAAGGGATTGTCGGGGAGGTCTCTTCCAGCAGGCTTCGCCGCGCCGCCCTGAAGAAGGCGTGCGCCGCGGGGGTCTGGTAGTCCGGGTAGCTCCAGGGCAGCGCCTCCAGGCCGCCGCGCCGGAACAGCAGCGTCGGCTCCGCGTAGATCCCCTCCCCGAGATAGATGCGGTGGGCGTAGCCCTTGGTCGTGGCCAGGATGACCGAATAGTGGGTGATGATCCCGGGATCGAGATTGCAGAGTCGCCCCCGGGAGTCGGCCCCGAGCTCCTCGAGGCTGTTCGTCTCCCGTTTCACGCCCGCCAGGCGATCCTGGGCGATTAGCGGCCCGAAGGAGACGAAGAACTTGGCCAGGCCCGGCCCCATCTCCGCCTCGTAGTAGCTCGACCCGAACGGGTACGGAGCGCAGCGGGAGTCCACGGCTCCATACCTGCCGGCGAGTTCCGCAAGCAACGCCTCCGGATCGAATTCGGGGCGGTGCATGACGGCCACGAAGAGCCTGGCCGGCGGCGCTTCCCGGAGCTTCCCCATCTCTCCGCCCCCGCCCTCCCTTTTCTCTTTGATTTCAGCCGCGCTCACGGTATCATTTTTTGCTGTTTTGGCAACGGTGCCAACGCTGGACGGGGAGCGGGAACGGAAGATGGCGAAGCGGGAATCGTTGACGTACCGGATTCTTCGGGAGCACCTGGTCTCCGGGGACCTCGAGCCCGGGCAGAAGATCTCCGTCCGGATCGATCAGACCCTGACCCAGGACGCCACCGGCACCATGGCCTACCTGCAGTTCGAGGCCCTCGGCGTGCCGCGGGTGCGCACCGAACTCTCGGTGAGTTACGTCGACCACAACACGCTCCAGACGGATTTCATGAACGCCGACGACCACCGCTATCTGCAGTCGGTGGCCGCGAAATACGGCCTGCTCTTCTCGCGGGCCGGCAACGGCATCTGCCACCAGGTGCACCTCGAGCGCTTCGGCGTGCCGGGCAAGACCCTGCTCGGCTCGGACAGCCACACCCCGACGGCCGGCGGCCTCGGGATGCTGGCGATGGGCGCCGGCGGCCTGGACGTGGCGCTGGCGATGGCCGGCGAGCCTTTCACGCTGACCGCCCCGGAGGTCGTCGGCGTCCGCCTGCTGGGCGAGCTGCCCGCGTGGGTCTCGGCGAAGGACGTGATCCTCGAGCTGCTGCGCCGTCTCACCGTCAAGGGGGGCGTGGGCAAGATCTTCGAGTACTTCGGCGGCGGCGTGCGCTCCCTCGCGGTGCCCGAGCGCGCCACGATCACGAACATGGGGGCGGAACTGGGGGCCACCACGTCGATCTTTCCGAGCGACCGCGTGACACAGAAGTTCTTCGATGCGCAGGGGCGCGGCGGGTCCTGGCGCGAGTTGGAGCCGGGGGTGAGCGCGAGCTTCGCCCGCATCGAGGAAATCGATCTGGCCGGGCTCGTGCCGCTGGCGGCCGCGCCGCACAGCCCGGACGCGGTCCGGACCGTCGAGTCGCTGGCCGGGACCGCGGTCCAGCAGGTCTGCATCGGCTCCTGCACGAACTCCTCGTACCGCGACCTGATGACCGTCGCCGCGATCATGAAGGGCCGGCGCGTCCACCCCGAGGTCAGCCTGACGATCTCCCCCGGGTCGCGCCAGGTGCTCGCGATGATCGCCGCCAACGGCGCGCTCGCCGATCTGGTCGGCGCCGGCGCCCGGATCCTCGAATCGACCTGCGGCCCCTGCATCGGCATGGGTCAGGCGCCGCCGACCGGCGCGGTCTCGCTGCGCACGTTCAATCGCAACTTCAAGGGGCGCAGCGGCACGAAGGACGCCGCGGTCTATCTCGTGAGCCCCGAGGTCGCCGCGGCCTCGGCCATCGCCGGGACGATCGCCGACCCGCGCGCCCTCGGCGCCGCGCCGCGCGTCAAGGCGCCGGGCGCGTTCCTGGTCGACGACGGCATGATTCTGCCGCCGTCGACTGAGCCCGAACGCGTCGAGATCGTCCGCGGCCCGAACATCAAGCCGCTGCCCGAAGGCACCCCGCTCGGCGACGGCCTCGAGGGGGAGGTGCTGATCAAGGTCGGCGACGACATCACGACCGACCACATCATGCCCGCGGGCGCGAAGGTGCTGCCGCTGCGCTCGAACATCCCGGCGATCGCCGAATTCGTCTTCGCCGCGGTCGACCCGGAGTTCCCGGCGCGCGCGAAGCGGGCGGGCACCGGGTTCGTCGTCGGCGGGCGCAACTACGGGCAGGGTTCGAGCCGCGAACACGCGGCGCTCGCCCCGATGCACCTCGGGGTGCGGGCCGTGGTCACCAAGTCGTTCGCGCGCATCCACATGGCGAACCTGGTGAACTTCGGCATCCTGCCGCTGACGTTCGTGCGGGAGGAGGACTACGACCGCATCGAGCAGGGCGAACGCGTGCGCCTCGACCTGGCCGACCTCGACCTGGGCCTGGCGACGCTGGTGAACGGGAACGGCGACCAGATTGCGCTCAAGCACCAGCTCGGCGCGCGCGACCTGGAGGTCGTGCGGGCCGGCGGGGCGCTGCGGCACGTGCGCGGCAAGGGGGTGGTGTCATGAATCTGCAGGAATACCAGGCCAAGTCGCTGCTCGCCGGCGCGGGCGTCGCGGTGCCGCGCGGGCGCGTCGCCCGCTCGGCCGAGGATGCCGCCGCCGCCGCGCGCGAAATCGGCGGTCCGGTCGTCGTCAAAGCCCAGGTTCTTGCCGGCGCCCGCGGCAAGGCCGGCGGCGTCAAGCTCGCCGCGACCCCCGAGGAAGCCGCCGCCGCTGCCGCCTAGATGATCGGCCGCCACCTGGTCACCATTCAGAGCGGTCCCAAGGGCGACCCCGTGGAGACCGTGCTGGTCGAGGAGCAGGTGCCGATCGCCCGCGAGCTCTTTCTCGCCTTCGCGATCGACCGCTCGCTGGGCTGCGAAACGGTGATCGCCTCCGCCTCCGGCGGCATGGAGATCGAGGAGATCGCCTTGCGCGACCCCCGGGCGATCCTGCGCGAGGCGATCACGCCGGCCTCGGGCATCTGGCCCTTCCAGATCCGCACACTCACGGCCGGGCTCGGCCTCGCCGGCCGGACGGCACAGGCCTACCACGAGACCCTGCGCAAGCTGCTCACGCTCTTTCGCGAGCTGGACTGCTCGCTGCTCGAGATCAACCCGCTCGCGATCACGAAGGACGACCGGGTCGTCGCGCTGGACGCGAAGATCGGGCTCGACGACAACGCCGACTACCGGCAGCGCCTGCTCGCCGACACGGCGCGGCGGGACATCACCGACCCGGTCGAGCGCGAGGCGGCGCGCATCGGCGTCAGCTATGTGCACCTCGACGGCAATATCGGCTGCGTCGTCAACGGCGCCGGGCTGGCGATGTCGACCGTCGACATCCTCGCCCATCTGGGCGGCCGCGCGGCCAACTTCCTCGACGTCGGCGGCGGCGCCGACTCGGCCAAGGTCGCCGCGGCGCTGCGCCTGATCCTGCAGGATCCGGCCGTGAAGACGATCTTCGTGAACATCTTCGGCGGCATCCTGCGCTGCGACGTCTTCGCGCGCGGGCTGATCGCCGGCCTCAAGCTCGCGGGCGCGAACCTGCCGGTGGTCGTGCGGCTGATCGGCACCAACCGCGACGAAGGGCGCCGCGTGCTTGCCGAGTCCGGCCTGCCGCTGATCGTCGAGGACGACCTCGAGACGGCGGCGCTGCGGGCGGTCTCCATCGCCGCGGGAGGGAACTAGCCGTGGGAATCTTGCTGAATCGCACCGCGCGCGTCATCGTCCAGGGGATCACCGGCAAGGAGGGGAGTTTCCACGCCGCCCAGATGCGCGAGTACGGGACGCGCGTGGTCGGCGGCGTCACCCCCGGCAAGGGCGGCACGACCCACGAGGGTTTCCCGGTGTTCGGCTCCGTCGCCGAGGCGGTGCGCGAGACCGGCGCGGACGTCTCGCTGATCTTCGTGCCGCCCCCCTGGGCCGCCGATGCGATCTGCGAGGCCGCCTCGGCGGGCGTGGCGCTGATCGTCTGCATCACCGAGGGGATCCCGGTGCGCGACACGCTGCTGGCGGTCGGCGAAGTCAACGCGCACGGGGTGCGCCTGATCGGACCGAACTGTCCGGGGCTGATCACCCCGGCGGCCGCCGCGAAGGTCGGCATCATGCCCGGCTCGATCCACAAGCCCGGCACTGTCGGTGTGATCTCGCGCAGCGGCACGCTGACCTACGAGGTCGTGCACCAGCTCACCGGCCGCGGCCTGGGCCAGTCGACCTGCGTCGGAATCGGCGGCGACCCGGTCATCGGGACGACCTTCGTCGATTGCCTCGGCCTGTTCGAGGAGGACCCCGAGACCGAGGCGATCGTGCTGCTCGGCGAGATCGGCGGCAGCGCCGAGGAAGAGGCCGCGGCGTTCATCAAGGAGAACGTGACCAAGCCGGTCTTCTCGTTCATCGCCGGGCGCACCGCGCCGCCGGGCAAGCGCATGGGCCACGCCGGCGCCGTGATCTCCCACGGCCAGGGGGGCTGGCCGGGCAAGGCCGCGGCGCTCGCCGCCGCCGGGGTCACCGTCATCGAGAACCCGGCGCGCATGGGCGAGACGGTCGCCGCGTGGTTCGAGGCGCGGCGCGCGGCGGGCCCGACGACGCCCGGGAAGAAGCCCGGGGGCAGAAAACGAGGGAGCGCGTGAAATACTGGCGCACGCCGCTCGACGCGGGGCAGGTCCACGTCCCGCGCGGCGCGGTGCGGATCAACAGCGAGCGCTGCAAGGGCTGCGGCATCTGCATCGAGTTCTGCCCCAAGCAGGTGCTCGAGCGCTCGAGTCAGTTCAACGCCAAGGGCTACTACCCGCCGGAGGTCAAGGCCGGCGCCTGGTGCGTGAACTGCCACTTCTGCGAGGTGCTCTGCCCGGATTTCGCGATCCACTCCACCGAAATCGTCCCGCCGGGGAAAGAGCCGCCGCCCGCGAACGGGGGGGCGAAGCCGTGACGACGCCGCACGCGCTCACCGGCACCTGGTTCATGAACGGCGACACGGCCTGCGCCGAGGGCGCGATCGCCGTCGGCTGCCGCTTCTTCGCCGGCTACCCGATCACCCCCGCCACCGAAATCGCCGAGCGCATGGCGGAGCGCCTGCCGAAGATCGGCGGGATCTACATCCAGATGGAGGACGAGATCGCCTCGATGGCCGCAATCCTCGGCGCCGCGTGGGGCGGGGCGAAGACCATGACTTCGACCTCCGGGCCGGGCTTCTCGCTGATGATGGAGAACCTCGGGCTCGGCATCGTCACCGAGACCCCCTGCGTCGTGGTCGACGTCCAGCGCGCCGGGCCTTCGACCGGGCTGCCGACCGCCGCCGGGCAGGGGGACATGATGCAGGCGCGCTGGGGCTCGCACGGCCCCTACGAGATCATCGCGCTCTGCCCCTCGTCGCCGCAGGAGCTGTTCGACCTGACGGTGCACGCGTTCAACCTCTCGGAGCGCTTCCGGCTGCCGGTGCTCGTGATGACCGACGAGGTGATCGGCCACATGTCCGAGAAGGTCGTCATCCCGGCCGTCGAGCAGATCGCCGTCACGCCGCGGCGCGCGCCGACGAAGCCGCCGGGGGAATTCCTGCTCTATCAGCCCGGCGCCGACGGAATTCCGGAGATGCCGGCGGCCGGAACCGGTTATCGCATGCACGTCACCGGGCTCACGCACGACCGGCGCGGCTACCCGGTGCTCACGCCGGAGATTCAGCGCGAAATGGTCGAGCGGCTCGTCAACAAGATCCGGCACAACGTCGACGAGATCGTCATGGTCGAGGAGCGCGACACGCAGGATGCCGAGGCGGTGATCGTCGCCTACGGCATCACGGTGCGGCCCGCGCTGGAGGCGATGGCGCTGGCGCGCCGCGAGGGGATCCGCGTCGGCCTGCTCAAGCTGATAACCGCCTGGCCCTTCCCGGAGAAGGTGGTGCGCGAGCTGGCCGCACGCGTCCCGCTGCTGGTCG
>JANOHV010000179.1:0-3268 GCA_031406795.1 Candidatus Rokuibacteriota bacterium | reverse complement strand
ACGACCGCGACCGCTCCGATTCCTGATCGTGCCTCAATAGGCACCGGCGTCGCCCTCTGTCTCGCCACTGCGGGAAGGGGGAGTGTCCACGGCCTGCCGCAGCGCGGCTGCCTCCCGCGTGATCGCGTCGATGGCGAGCGTCAGCGCTTCCGTCGAGCCCGGTGCCCTCTCCTCGTGGACACTGTCGTCGGGGTCTCCCAGGCCCGCGCCGCGGGCGTGTTTCATGCGCTCGCGCACGAGGTCGCGGATCTCGGGAGCGTTGTCCACGCCCCGGAAGCGGGCCAGGTGCAGGTTCGGCCCCATCCCCTGTCCGGTGTGAGGATTGGGCGAGGTCTCCGATCCGCCGGCCGTGCGCAGCTCGACGTCCGCCAATCCGAGGAGCCGCTGGAGCGGCCCCTGATTGATGCGTATGTCCTGCACGTTCGCCAGGGTGAGCGTCATCTCGTTGACCTTCAGGATGCCGTCGCGCAGCCGGGCCGCGCGATCCGTCACGATGTACCACCGCATCTCGTAGTCGAGCCGAGCCAGGGCGAAGGTGAGGGGCATCTGCACGAGCCACAGCACCCAGCTCACGCTCTCGACGACGCGGGCGGCGACGACGGCGCCGCCGATGGAAACGGGCACCGTGCGCCGGTTCTCGCCCTTTCCCTGCTTGACGTGGAGGGTGTCGGGCACGTTGTGAAGGAGGGTTAGCATCAGGATGAAGACGACGAAGGTGAACGCCTGATGGACGATCCACCAGAGCCACCGCAGCCGCCAATAGTTGAGCCCGGCGCGGAACACCCGGGCCGATCCGGGGTCGCCGGCCGGCAGGTGTGGCTCGGCGGGCACGCGCATGAGGGACAGCGTCAGGGCCTTGAAGAAGGCGAGGCCGAGGCCGATCATGACGTCTTCCCGCGCGAGGTCTCGAAGGCCACGCGCACGGCGCGCAGATCCTCGCTCACCTGATGGAGGGCGTCGCACAAGGTCGCCATGGCCGCGCCCTCCAGGGGAACGGCGCCCACCGTCGCCGTCGCCCCCGCCCCGCGCATCTGCGTGTAGAGGAAGTCGCGCACGAGCTCGAACTCGCGCAGTCCTTCGATCGTCATCTCCGCCGCCGCCGAGCCGCTGGCCGTGGAGATCTGGATGCGCGACAGGCCGAACCAGCGTTCGACGACGTTGCTCGTGAGATGGATGTCCTGGATGCGGGCGTAGGCGAGCACGATCTCGCGGCGGAAGAGGATCCCCCAACGCATCATCACGCCCTGCTGGTCGAACCGATAGCGCATCGTGTGATATCGGAAGTACAGCAGCAGGGCGACAAAAGGGAGGACGGGGAAGACCGGCAGGTACAACACGAGCCCGAGCGCGTAGTATCGCAGGAGAGCGCGGTGCGGGCGCTCGATCGTGAGTACCTGGGCGAGCTCGTCCGCAGAGTAGTGGCGCGGCGGCGGTAGCGGTTCGATCATGCCGGAGGATACCGCGAGCGAGGGGCGGCTTGCCGGCACCGGGCGGAACCATCACGGCGAGACGGACACTGCATCTCGCCGCGAGGGCCGCCGACTCCGCCGCGCATGGATGGAAGTCAGGGGGTCACGGTTCGAACCCCCTCGACTCCGCCCGATCACCGTAAGGACTACGCAACGTCAAAACGGTCCAGGTTCATTACCTTGCTCCACGCCGCCACGAAATCGTGGACGAACGTCGCCTGCGCGTCGGAGCTTCCGTAGACCTCGGCCAGCGCCCGGAGCTCCGAGTGGGACCCGAAGATGAGATCGACACGCGTGCCCGTCCACTTCAGCTCACCGGTCTTGCGATCACGCCCTTCGAACACGTCCTTGGCTTCCGAGGCGGCCTTCCACTCCGTGCCCATGTCGAGCAGGTTGACGAAGAAGTCGTTGGTCAGCGACTCCGACCGCTTCGTGAAGACGCCGTGTTTGGACTGTCCGGCGTTGGCGTTCAGAACACGCATCCCGCCGACAAGAACCGTCATCTCCACCGCGGTCAGCGTCAGCAGTTGCGCCTTGTCGACCAGCAGGGCCTCGGCGGGAACGGTGTACTGGCCCTTGAGGTAGTTGCGGAAGCCGTCCGCGATCGGTTCGAGCACGGCGAACGCCTCGGCATCCGTCTGCTCCGGCCGGGCGTCCATGCGACCGGGCGTGAAGGGGACCTTCACGTCGTGGCCGGACTTCTTCGCCGCCTGCTCGACGCCCGCGCCGCCGGCCAGGACGATCAGGTCGGCGAGCGAGACTTTCTTGTCGCCGGAGGCCGCCTTGTTGAACTCGCTTTGGATACCCTCCAGCGTCTGGAGCACCCTCGGCAGCTCCGACGGCTGGTTGACCGGCCAGTCCTTCTGGGGCGCGAGGCGGATGCGTGCGCCGTTCGCACCCCCGCGCTTGTCGGAGCCACGAAAGGTGGACGCCGACGCCCAGGCCGTGGAGACCAGCAGCGAGACGGGCAGCCCGGAAGCCAGGATCTGGCCCTTGAGGGACGCGATGTCCGTCTCGTCGATCAACTTGTGATCGACCGCGGGAATCGGGTCCTGCCAGAGGAGCTCTTCGGCCGGCACCTCCGGGCCGAGGTAGCGCGGCCGGGGGCCCATGTCGCGGTGGGTCAGCTTGAACCACGCCCGGGCGAAGGCGTCCGCGAACTGGTCCGGATGCTCGAAGAAGCGCCTCGAGATCTTCTCGTAGGCCGGGTCGAGGCGCAGCGAGAGATCGGTGGTCAGCATGGAGGGCGCGATGCGCTTCGAGGGGTCGTGGGCGTGGGGCACCGTTCCGGCGCCCGCGTCACCCTTCGGCTTCCACTGATGCGCGCCCGCCGGGCTCTTGGTCAGCTCCCACTCGTAGCCGAACAGGTTCTCAAAGAAGCGGTTGCTCCACTGCGTCGGCGTCGTGCTCCAGGTGACTTCCAGGCCGCTCGTGATCGCGTCGCCGCCTTTGCCCGTGCCGAAGCTGCTCTTCCAGCCGAACCCCTGCGCCTCGATCGGGGCGGCCTCCGGCTCCGGACCCACGTGGGAGGCCGGGCCGGCGCCGTGAGTCTTGCCGAAGGTGTGGCCTCCCGCGATGAGCGCCACCGTCTCTTCGTCGTTCATGGCCATGCGGGCGAAGGTCTCGCGGATGTCCCGGGCCGCCGCGATCGGATCCGGGTTGCCGTTGGGCCCCTCCGGATTCACGTAGATCAGGCCCATCTGCACGGCGCCGAGCGGTTTCTCAAGCTCCCGGTCGCCGGTGTAGCGCTCGTCGCCCAGCCAGGTGTCTTCGCGGCCCCAATAAATATCTTCGCCTGG
>JANOHV010000126.1:0-8912 GCA_031406795.1 Candidatus Rokuibacteriota bacterium | reverse complement strand
CCGGCGGACGCCGGCATCGCGTCGGGAATCCAGAACAGGCGCGCGAGGCGCATGACGTGGTCGATGCGCAGCAGGCCGGCGTGCCGGCAGGCGCAGCGGATCTGCGCGGCGAACGTCCGGTAACCCGCCGCGCGGTCGCGCTGCGGATGCGGGGGCGGAAAGCCCCAATCCTGGCCCGCGGCGTTGAAGTCATCCGGCGGCGCCCCGACCCGGGCCCCCGCGGCGAAGAGCTCCTGCTGCGCCCAGGTGTCGGCGCCCTGCCCGTCCACGGCCAGCGCCAGGTCGTGGTAGTACCCGAGGCTCAGCCCGGCCTGGCTCGCGTCGCGATTGAGCTGGCCGAGCTGCTCGTCGAGCTGCCACTGCACGTATTGCCGGAAGAGGACCTCTTCGCGCCGCTGTTCGAGAAACGCCCGCGCGTCCGGGCCGTCGGGGCGCCGGAACCCCTCCGGCCAGAGGCGCCACGACCAGCCGCACTCGCCGGCCGCGATCAGCTGGGCGTCGATTGCCTGGAACAGCGCGAACTGTTCGAGGGCCCGACCTTCGCGTGCGAGGAAGTCTTCGAAGCGCTTGCGCCGCGGGCTGTCCCCGGCGCGATTCCAGCAGCCGGCGAGGAATTCCGCGAACAGGGTGCGCAGCACGCGCAGCTTGAATTCGTCCGCCTCGTCGTAGGGGACGTGCGGGGTCGCGCGCAGACGCGCGAGCAGCGGCGCGGCGGCGGCCAGCTGCTGCTGGGCCGCGTCGCTGGCGGCGAACTCGGGTATTGCCTCGAGTTCCAGGTAGAGGTGGTTGGCGAAGCGGCTGCTCAGCGGCAGATACGGGCTGTGGTTGAAGGGGTAGCGGTTGCGGATGGCGTGCAGCGGGTTGAGCCCGATGAAGCGTGCGCCGAGCGCTCGTACGGCCCAGCGGGTCAGACGCCGCAGGTCGCCGAAGTCGCCGACGCCCGCGTTGCGGTCGGAACGCACGCCGTAGAGGGCCACGCCCAGGCCCGCCGAGCGCGCCCCCCCATCGGCTTCAGGCGCTTCGTAGGCCCGCTCCGGGCAGACGATCAGCGCTACCGCCTGTTGGAGCACGACCTGGTCCCGCCGGACCACGACCAGCAGCTCGTGGTAACCGGGCATCAAGGGGCCGGGCAGCGGGATCTCGTACCGATCCCAGTCGCGGTCCCCGTACGTTCGGGTGCCCAGGTGGGCGACCGCGCCGGCGGCGAGGTTGACGAGCCGCCGGCTGCCCGTCTCCTCGACGGTCTCGAGCGAGACCTGCGGCTGCCCCCGCCGGGCGGTGCCGCTGGGGCGGGGCAGGGCGATCGAGAAGCGCGCGGGCGGCGTGTTGGTGCGCACGACGAGCACCGGCGGGGCGGGTTCGCACCACGCGGCCTGCTGTTGCGCGGCCAGCGAGCGTCGGGCTTCGGCGGCCGATGCGGCGCCGATGCCCATCGCCGCGAGCAAACCGGCGTTGGTCTTCGGGCTGGTGGGATGGACGCCCCCCCAGTTGTCGCGCCACAAGGGCTCGATGCCGTTCGCGGCGGCGAGTCGCTCGAGCGGGGTCATCCGGCTTTCGCCCATCGGAGCGCCAGGACCTCGCGTCAGTCGGCCGGCTGCAGGATGAGCGCGGCGAGCGGCGGCAGCGTGAACGCGGCGGACTGGGCGTAGCCGTGCATCGGGAGCGGCTCGGCACGGACCGCCCCGCCGTTGCCCAGGTTGCCGCCGCCGTAGATCGCGGCATCGGTGTTGATCGCTTCGCGGTAGCGCCGCAATTCGGGGAGCCCGACCCGATACCCGAGTCGCGGCACCGGCGTGAGATTCAGGATCACGACGAGGTGGTCGCGCTTGCCGCGACGCACGAAAGAGACGACCCCCTGTGCGGCATCCTGGCAGTCGATCCAGCAGAACCCCTCCGGCGAGTGATCGAGTTCCCAGAGCGCCGGCGCGCCGTGGTAGAGCCGCCCGATGTCTTCCATCAGACGCAGCACGCCGGCCCGCGGCGGGTCCTGGGCGAGGTGCCACGGCAGCCCGCGGTCGTGGTTCCACTCCTGGTCCGGGGCGAGTTCGCTGCCCATGAACAGCAGTTTCTTGCCGGGGTGCGTCCAGAAGAACCCCAGCAGCAGGCGCAGGTTGGCGAACTGCTGCCAGCGGTCCCCGGGCATTTTGCCGAGCAGCGAGCCTTTGCCGTGGACGACTTCGTCGTGCGAGAGCGGCAGCACGAAGTTCTCGGTGTAGGCGTAGAGCATCGAGAAGGTCAGCTCGTTGTGGTGGTGGACGCGGTGCACGGGGTCGCGGGCGAAGTAGGACAGCGTGTCGTGCATCCAGCCCATGTTCCACTTGAAGCCGAAGCCGAGGCCGCCGAGCCAGACCGGCTGCGAGACCGCGGGCCAGGCCGTCGACTCCTCGGCGATCGTGAAGCACCCGGGGTGCAGGCCGTAGACCAGCTCGTTGAGCCGGCGCAGAAAGGCCACCGCCTCGAGGTTCTCGCGCCCCCCGTAGCGATTGGGGATCCACTCTCCGTCGTTGCGGCTGTAATCGAGATAGAGCATCGAGGCCACGGCGTCGACGCGCAGTCCGTCGATGTGGAAGACCTCCAGCCAGAACAGCGCGTTGGCGAGCAGGAAGTTGCGCACTTCGCTGCGTCCGAAGTTGAAGATCATCGTCCCCCAGTCCGGGTGCTCGCCGAGCCGCGGGTCCTCGTGCTCGTACAACGCCGTGCCGTCGAAGCGGCGCAGGCTGTACTCGTCGCGGGGGAAGTGGCCGGGGACCCAGTCGAGGATCACGCCGATGCCGGCCTGGTGCAGGGTGTCGACGAAGAACTTGAAATCGTCCGGGCTGCCGAAACGGCTCGTCGGCGCGAAGAAACCGGTCACCTGATAACCCCAGGAGGGATCGAAGGGGTGCTCGGCCACGGGGAGCAGTTCGACGTGGGTGAAGCCGAGGCGGCGCACGTGAGCGACGAGCAGCGGGGCGATCTCGCGGTAGGTGAGCCACTCGCCGCTCTCGCCTCCCGAGCGCATCCACGAGCCGATGTGCACCTCGTACACCGCGTGCGGCTCCTGGCGCGGTACGCGTCCGGCGCGCGCCGCCAGCCAGTCGGCGTCGCCCCAGGCGTAGCGATCGTGGTCGAAGACGAGTCCGGCGGTCTTCGGGCGCAGCTCGGAGGTGAACGCCAGCGGGTCGGTCTTGAGGCAGAGCGAGCCGTCCCGGGCGACGATTTCATAGCGGTAGATCGCCCATTCGGCCAACTCGGGGATGAACAGCTCCCAGACGCCGGAACTGCCGAGCGGCCGCATCGGGTGGACGCGCCCGTCCCAGGCGTTGAAATCGCCGACGACGTTGACGCGCGCGGCGTTCGGCGCCCAGACGGCGAAGGCGACGCCCGCGACGCCGTCCACGACCCGCAGGTGCGATCCGAGGACCTCCCAGAGCCGCTGGTGCGACCCCTCGCCGATCAGGTGCAGATCCAGGTCGCCGAGCGTCGGGAGAAAGCGGTAGGGGTCGTCGCGCTCGACGACGCCGCCCCCGGCGAAGTAGAAGCGCACCCGGTAGGACGGGGGCTCCGCGCGCTCCCCGAGCAGCACCGCGAAAAGACCGGTGTGGTGCAGGCGCCGCAGCGGGAGCGCGCCGCCGGGCAGGAGCGCCTCGGCGCTGTCGGCGCCGGGGTGGAAAGCGCGCAGCACCCAGGTCGCGGGGCGCCCGGGGACGGGATGGACGCCGAGCACGCTGTGCGGGTCGTGAAGGCGACGGGCCAGCAGCTGCCGCAGTTCCTTTCCCGTGGGGGCAAGCGGATCGGCAGTTCGGGTCATGGTTGGTCGTCTCCTGTCACGGCGGGGGCGGACCGGGGATCCGCCGTCCCCCCGTCAGCGGTTGTCCACGCGGTAACGGGCCGCGCCTTCCTCGTAAAGATCGTTGCCGAAGACATCGTTGATCACCACGAGGGGGAACTCCTCGAGGACGAGCCGGCGCACGGCCTCGGCGCCGAGATCCTCCCAGGCCACCACCTCCGCGCTCTTGATCTTCAGCGCGAGCAGCGCGCCCGCGCCCCCGGTGGCCGCGAAGTAGATGGCGTGGTGTTTCGCCAGCGCGTCGCGGACTTCCGCCGAGCGCCTGCCCTTGCCGATCAACCCCTTGATGCCCGCGGCGAGCAGCGCGGGCGTGTAGGGGTCCATCCGGCCGCTGGTCGTCGGGCCGGCCGAGCCGATCGGCATGCCGGGCCGCGGGGGAGTCGGCCCGACGTAATAGAGCACCTGACCCTCGGTGGGGAACGGCAACGGCTCGCCCTGCTCGAGGAGCGCGATCAATCGCGCATGGGCGGCGTCGCGGGCTGTGTAGACGACCCCCGAGAGCAGGACGCGGTCGCCGGCGTGCAGGGACTCCGTGTCCCAGCGCGATAGCGGCGTCGTGAGGCGCACGGGAATGTCGTGGCCGCGGCTCACAGCAGCGCCTCCTTGTGTCGATGCGAGTGACAGTTGATGTTCACGGCGACCGGCAGGCTCGCGATGTGGCAGGGGTGGGTCTCCACGTGCACCGCCAGGGCCGTGACATTGCCGCCGAGCCCGGCCGGGCCGGTCCCGAGGCGGTTGACGGCCTCGAGCAGTTCGCCCTCGAGCGCGGCAAAATCGGGTTCGGGGTGGGATTCGCCGAGCCGGCGCAGCAGCGCCTTCTTGGCCAACAGCGCGCACAGCTCGAAGGTGCCCCCGATGCCGACGCCGACCACGATCGGCGGGCAGGGGTTCGGCCCGGCCTTGGCGACGGTGTCGAGGATGAACTGCTTCACCCCCTCGCGCCCGTCGGCCGGCCGGAGCATCCGCACGGCGCTCGTGTTCTCGCTGCCGCCGCCCTTGGGCGCGACCACGATCCGCAGCCGGTCCCCGGGCACGATGCTCGTGTGGATGATCGCCGGCGTGTTGTCGCCGGTGTTGACGCGCCTGCCGAGCGGCGGGGAGACGACTGAGGCGCGCAGATACCCCTCGGCGCACCCCTTGCGGACGCCTTCGTGGACCCCTTCGTACAGGTCGCCGCCGGTGATGTGCAGGTCCTGGCCGATCTCCAGGAAGACGACGGCCAGCCCGGTGTCCTGGCAGAGCGGCACGCCGGAATCGCGGGCCAGTTCGGCGTTCTCGAGCAACTGACTGATGACGTCACGCCCGGTGGGCGAGGTTTCGGACTTCAGGCAACTCCTGAACGTCGAGACGATGTCGTCGCCGAGCAACGTGTTGGCCTCGACGAACAGGCGGGCGACGTTTTCAGTGACCACTGCGGCGTCGAGTTCTCTCACGCCTTCTCCTTCTCGTCGTTAACCCGTTGATTCGCGGGAGAAAATTGTTTCAACGTCGCTTAAAATGATGCACTCCGCCGCGGAGCCTGTCAAGGATCGGCCCGGCTTGCCCCGTTCTGGCTGCGGGGTCCTGACGCTGCGGACCTCCATCGTGCTCACTTCGTTCCGCCGATGGAGACCTCCCCTCCGCGCCACCCCTCCGCCAAGTACGTTGTCGGGGACGAACTACTCGGTGAAAGCGGTCTGTCAGATTCGTCGTGCGACCAGCTCGGTCTGGGCGATGGGCTCAGTGAGCAATTCGCGGGTGCCGGCGTCGCTCTCGACGATGATCCGCACGCGGCCGGCCCGCCCGTCGCTGTAGCGCGCGCAGATGCCGGCGGCGAGCGCGACGTCGGCCTCGTTGGCGGCCCCCGAGATGATCATCACCGGGCCGGGGACGCCCCCGGTGCGCAGCAGCAGATCGCCGGGGCCGCGCAGCGCGGTGAGCGCCTGGTTGTCCGCGACGTTGCGCCCCGCGGCGGCCTTCACCCCCTCCCTGATGCGGAACTGTCGGCCGATTTTCAGCAGCTCCAGGTCGTGCGGGTCGGCGTCGGGGCCGTGGTCGAGCAGGTCCTTGAGGCGGCGCGAGAACCCCGGGTCGGTGAGCAGACACCCGCCGGCCGGGTTCGGGTAGTCGGTGATCCCCCACTGCCGCGCCAGTTCGAACTGGCGGCGGCGCGAGCGCCCCTCCAGGTTGAGCAGCCGCGTCCGGTCGACCTTGCCTTCGCGCTCGACGATCGTCTCCTTCAAGCGCCGCGCCGACAGCGGGCGCAGGACGTGGCCCGGGCGGCCGGAGAGGTTCGCCACGCGGTTGAGCGAGCGCAGGCTCTGCGACATCGGCCGCTCATTGAGCACCTCCCCGGTGAAGAGAAAGTCGAACCCCTCGGCGTCCATGATCGTTCCGGCGCTGACGAGCATCAGCGCGTGGCAGTCGATGCAGGGGTTCATCCGCGATCCGTAGCCGCTCGGCGGGTTCTTGACCATCGCCAGGTGCGGCGCGGTGATGTCGCGCACGAGCAGCGGGAAGCCGACCCGGGCGGCCGCGAGTTCGGCGTTCCTGGAGCCGAAGAACGGGGTGACGAACGCGATGCCGGTGACGGCCACGCCCTGTTCCATGAGCAGCCGCGCCGCGAGCATGCTGTCGAGCCCGCCGCTGATCAGGCCGAGCCCGCGCACCGCCTTTGCCCCAGTCATCATCGCGCTCCTCGCCCTCGGTGGACGGCCATTGAAACAGAAACGGCCCGCGATTGACACCGTGCGCGGCTTCTGGCGTAGAATTGCCCTGCTGAAGCGTCAGGACCCCGCAGCCTGAACGGGAACGGAGGGCACGATGCCGATCTACGAATACCGCTGCACCGCCTGCCAGAGAAAAACCAGCCACATCTGGCTGCGCCTTCCCGCCGCCGCCGAGGAGCACTCGCTGGCCTGTCCGGCCTGCGGGGCGACGGGCCTGGCCCGGTTGATGTCGCGCTTCTCCAGCCCGAAATCCGAGGAGCGGCGCCTGGAATCGCTTGCGGACGACTCGTCGCTGGGGGGGCTGGACGAGAACGACCCGCGCGGGATGGCGCGGCTGATGCGCAAGATGAGCGAGCAGACCGGAGAGCCGCTCGAGGGAGAGGACGCGGATATGCTCGATCGCATGGAAGCCGGCGAGATGCCCGCGGACGACGAGGGCGACGCCTGACGTCGCAGGCGGGCCCTGTTCAGCGGTCTGCGAACTGGATGCGGTGCAGACGCTCGTAGGCGCCGCAGCGCGCAATCAACTCCTCGTGGGTCCCACGTTCGACCACCCGGCCGTGTTCGATCACCGCGATGGCGTCGGCGCGGCGCACCGTGGAGAGCCGGTGCGCGATCACCAGCGTCGTGCGTCCCTGCACCAGCCGCTCGATCGCCGCCTGGACCAGTTGCTCCGAGGTGCTGTCGAGCGCCGCGGTCGCCTCGTCGAGGATCAGGATCGGGGCATTCTTCAGCAGCGCCCGCGCGATCGCGATCCGCGCGCGCTCGCCGCCGGAGAGCCGCAGGCCCTGCTCGCCGAGTCCGGTGTCGTAGCCCTGCGGCAGCCCGAGGATGAACTCGTGGGCGTTGGCGCTGCGCGCCGCCGCCTCGACCTCGGCGTCGCTCGCCTCGAGCCGCCCGTAGCGGATGTTGGCGCGTACCGTGTCGTTGAAGAGAAACGCGTTCTGGCCGACCAGTGCGATCGCCGCCCGCAGCGACGCGACGCGGTAGTCGCGCAGGTCGACGCCGCCGAGAAGCACCGCCCCCTCGGTCGGATCGAAGAAGCGCGGCAGCAGATGCACGAGCGTGGTCTTGCCGCCCCCGGACATCCCGACGAGCGCGAGCGTGCGTCCCGGTTCGACGCTCAACGAGACACCCTCGAGCGCGGGCGCCGCCTCTTCGCCGCCTGCGCCGGGCGCGACCGGGTAATGGAAGCCGACGTCGCGATACTCGATGCGGGAGCCCCCCGGCTTGTCGGCGCGGAACTCGACCGCCCCCGGCCGATCGACGATGTCGGGTGTCGCGTCCAGCAGGTCGAACAGCCGCTCGCCGGCCGCGACGCCCATCTGGATCGTGCTGTGGACCCGCCCGAGGTTCTTGAGCGGGTCGTAGAGCAGGAACATCCCGGTGATGAAGGCCAGAAAATCGCCCTGCTGGCGGGCTCCCGTGATCACCGAGAGGCCGCCGTAGATCACCACCAGCGCGATCGCCGCGCTCGCGCAGACCTCGGTCGTCGGAAACGCCAGCGAAGCATACTTCTCGGCCTTCTCCCAGGTGCGGGTCAACCGCTCGTTCTCGCCTTCGAAGCGCTGTTGCTCGTGCGCCTCGCGGCCGAAGGCCTGCACGACCCGGTGGCCGAGGATGCTCTCCTGCAACAGCGCGGTGAGCCCGCCGGTCTGGGCCTGGCCGGTGCGGCTGTAGCGCCGGACCTTGATGCCGAAGCGCCAGAGCGGGTAGAGCGAGAGCGGGAGCCCGACGAGGCTCACGGCGGCGAGCGGCGGGTCGAGGTAGAACGCCGCCGCGGTCAGGGCGATGACGCGAAAGCCGCCGCGCACGATGGTGACGGAGGCCTCGACGAGGGCGTTGCGCACGAACAGGGTGTCGGCGGCGACGCCCGACATCAGATCGCCGCTGGAACGCCGCGCAAAGAAGGAGTCCGAGAGCGTCAGCAGGTGGCGGTGCACGTCGTTGCGCAGATCGCGCACGACGCGCAGGCCGACCGAGGCCGAGAGGTAGCGGTGCAAAAAGCCGAAGGGGGCGCGCAGCAGGGCGAGGCCGACGATGAGGCCGACGAGCACCCAGAGCATCCGCCGGTTGTGGTCGTGGAAGATGTCGTCGAAGATGTGTTTGAGCAGCAGCGGGATGGCGCCGTCGAGGGCGCCGAAGAGCATCATCGAGAAGACGGCGAGGCTCATGCGCGCCTTGTAGGGGCGCAGATAGACGAGGAGGCGCCGGTAGGTCCGGCGTTTGCGTTCGTCCTCGGGCAGGTTTTCAGAGCTCGTCATGGTAGTGCGGAAGTATCCCCGACCACCGTGCAAAGAGCAAGACGGCTGTTCCCGTGCGCGAGGCGGCGGGGGCGTCCCTTCGGTCGTGCGTCTGCGCCGCCGGCCCGGATC
>JANOHV010000035.1:0-1622 GCA_031406795.1 Candidatus Rokuibacteriota bacterium | reverse complement strand
CCTTCACGCGCGGCGAACCGCTCGAGCTGGCTGGCCGGCGGGCGCTCGTGGTCGGCCTGGCGCGCACCGGACTGGCTGCAGCGAACTTCCTCGCCCGTCGCGGGGCGGTCGTGACGGTGACCGACCGCAAGGAAGCGTCGGTGCTCGCGGGCGAACTGGCCGCGCTCGAGCCGGGCGTCCGGCGCGAAATCGGCGGCCACCGCGCGGCAACCTTCCTCGAGCAGGACCTGGTGGTGCCCTCCCCGGGGATGGCGATGGACGACCCGCTGCTGGTCGGGGCCCGCGCGGCGGGTGTGCGCATCATCAGCGAAGTCGAGCTGGCCTACCGCTTCCTGCCGGTGCCGCTGGTGGCGGTGACCGGGACGAACGGGAAGAGCACGGTCACGACCGCGCTGGGGCTGGCGCTCGAGGCGGCCGGCATTCCGGCCCGCGTCGGCGGCAACATCGGCAACCCGCTGATCGGGGAATTGGACACGCTCGGCGCTTCCCGCTGGGTGGTCGCGGAGATCAGCAGCTTCCAGCTCGAGTGGATCGAGACCTTCCGGCCGCGCATCGCCGCGCTGCTCAATCTGAGCGAAGACCACCTCGACCGTTATCCGGGGTACGAGGCGTATCTGCAGGCCAAACTGCGGATCTTCGAGCGCATGGAGGCGGGGGACGATCTGGTGCTCAACGCCGACGACCCGCTCGTCGTCGACCGCGCCGCCGCCGCCCGGGCCCGCGCCGTCTGGTTCTCGATGCGGCGCATCCCCCGCCGCGGCGTCTACCTCTTCCGGGGCTGGATCTATTCGCGGCTCGGCGAGCGTCTCGGTCAGCGGGTGCTCCCGGTGTCCGAGATGCGCATCGCGGGGACCCACAACCAGGAAAACGCCCTCGCCGTCACGGCGCTGGCCCTGCTCGCGGGCTGCGCGCCGAAGCACGTGCGCGAAGTCTTCCGCTCCTTCCGCGGCCTGCCGCACCGCACCGAGTTCGTGCGCGAGGTCGGCGCCGTGCGCTGGTACGACGACTCGAAGGGGACGAATGTCGGTGCCACGGCGCGCACGCTCGCCGGGATGCCCGGCCAGGTGGTGCTGATACTCGGCGGCAAGGACAAAGGTGGCAGCTACGCGCCGCTGGCGCCGCTCGTGCGCGGGAGGGTGCGCGCGCTCGTGCTGCTCGGCGAGGCCCGGGAGAAGATCGCCGCGGAACTCGCCGGCACCGCCCCGATCGAAATGGTCGCCGAGATGGGGGCCGCGGTCCGGCGCGCGGCCGCTCTGGCCCGGCCCGGCGACGCCGTGCTGCTCTCGCCGGCCTGCGCGAGCTTCGACCAGTACGCGAACTACACCGAGCGCGGCCGCCACTTCCAGACCGAGGTGAATGCCCTGTGATTACGGGCGTTGAAAAGGGCCCATCTGCTGCGTTGCCCGACTTCCGCCTCCCTGCGGCGGGCACGAGCCCGCCTCAGTCCGCGGTGCGTCTGGCGCCTTGCACCTGGACCCTTTTGAACGTCCTCCCCGCGACCGTTATGGACAATTCGCTGCCCGGGGCAGTCAGGAGCGTCATGATGCGTTCCGGCAAGGCCGCGACAAGCGCGCGCGGAGGCGCACTCCGTGTGCGCCGCACAAGCGACGCGCGGAGCAACG
>JANOHV010000273.1:0-5228 GCA_031406795.1 Candidatus Rokuibacteriota bacterium | reverse complement strand
CAGGCAGCGGTCTGCGGCGTGACCGTCGCACGGCCCGACTGGCCGCCCACCGACTACGCCGGGGCGTCGGCGCTGCGCGGGGGGGGCGTCACGGCCGCGCGCCGCACGTCGCCGCACAGCGCGCCGGGGCGCCGGCGCGCCGGCTTCACCGAGGTCGAGGCGCGTTTCCGGGAGAAGGACGCCGTCGCCGAAGCCTCGCGCTGCCTGCAGTGCGGGATCTGCTGCGAATGCGGCGCGTGCGTCGCGGCCTGCGGCGAGGCGCGCGCGATCGACCATGCCGGGAGGGCGGCGACGTTCACCCTGCCGCTGCTGGCCGCCGTGCGCACGGATGCCGCCGAACCGGTTGCGACCGGCGCCGGCCTGCTGATGTCCGACGCCCCGGCGACGGACGCGGGCACCCTGCTCGAGCGGCTGCGCGAGGCAGCGCACGCGGCGCACCCGGCGCGGCGCGCTGCGATCGCCGCGGCGCCCGGGGTCCACGTCTATCTCTGCACCTGCAACGACTCAGTGCACCATCGCGACCTGGACGAGCCGCTGGCCGCCGAGGTCCGCGCGCTGCCCGGCGTGACCGGCGCGACAATCGTCAATGCCGCGTGCCAGCCGGATGGCGGGCGCACGCTCGCCGCGGGCCTGATCGCGGGGGAGCACGGGCGCATCCTGCTCGCCGCCTGCCTCTGCTGTCCGCTCGAAATCCTCTGCGGCAGCTGCACCCACCAGCGCGCCCGGGCCAAGGGCTTCCTCTTCTCCGGGGAGGGGATTCCGCTCCAGTTCGTCGAGACCATCAACCTGCGCGACGAAGTGCTCAACCAGCGCGGCCTGGACCGCGATGCGGCGCTGAGGCTGGCCCGCCGCTCGCTTGCCGCCGGCGTTGCCCGCGCGCTCGCCGGCGTCGCGGCCGCCACACGGACCGGGCCGACGACAGACTCCGGGACTGCCGCAGTGCCGGGCGGCGACAGCGCGCCGGCGCGACGCGACGACCGCCCTGCCCCGCTCCCGCTGCCAGGATGCGTCACCACCGCGGCGCGGATCGACGCCGCGCTCTGCCGCGGCTGCGGGACCTGCGTCAGGAACTGCCCTCAGGAAGCCATCCAGCTACAGCCGCGCGCTACGGGCATCCCGCTGGCGCAGGTCGAACCCGGCGCGTGCACCCTGTGCGGCCGCTGCCTGGCAGTCTGCCCCACCGGCGCGCCGGACGCCCCGCTGGCCGGGCACCGCCAACTCCGGGCAGCCCTCGCCGCGGCGTTCGCCGGAGAGCGACCATGACCTCCCCGCGGATCGTGGTTTTCTCCTGCCAGTGGGCGCCGCATTACGCCCTCCAGAGCCTCTATCGCCGCGGCCGGCGCGGCGAGGGCGACGCGGTGCGCGTGCTGGCCGCCTGCGTCGGCCGCGTCGGCGAGGATGTCGTTCTCGAAGCCTTCCGCCAGGGCGCCGAGGGGGTCGCCGTGCTCGGCTGCCCGCGAGAGCTCTGCCGACACGGACTGGACCTGGATCGTTTCCACGCGCGCGTGGAGACGTTGCGCGCGATCATCGAGACCCTCGGCATTCCCGCTGAGCGCCTGCTGGTCGCCGCGTTCCACCCCCACGAGGGCGAGCAACTCTCCGCGTGTCTGGAAGCGTTCGCCGCGTCGCTCGAGGCGCCGCCGGAGCCGGCGCCATGAGCCGCGCGCCGGAGGCGGCACGGCCCCCTGCCGACGACTCGAGTGCGCTGCGCCGCGACCTCGCCGATTTGGCGCGCGCTCGCTCGCTGCGCCGCTGCTACGACTGCGGCAAGTGCACGTCGGTCTGCCCCGTGAATCTCGGCGGCGCGCTCTATTCGCCGCGCCGGCTGGGGCAGATGGCGCTGGAGGATCCGGGGCCGGCGCTGCAATCCGCCCTCTGGGACTGCCTGACCTGCGGCGCCTGCCGCGAGATCTGTCCGGTCGGCGTTGATTTCCCCGGGTTCGTGCGCGACGCGCGCGCGCTGCTGCCCGGTGACGCGATCATGCGCGAGTGCAGCCACGGCGGGGCGCTGCAGACGATCCAGCGCCTGACCGCCGAGCCCGCGCGACAGCAGCGGCGGCTGGGCTGGATCCCCGCGGGGGCCTCCTGTGCGTGCGAGGGCGAGACGCTGCTCTTCACCGGATCCGCGCCCTACTACGACCGCTACTTCGACTACCTCGGCGCCACCACAACCGCGGCGCCCGCCGCCGCGCTGCGGATCATGAACCGCATCGGCATCACGCCGGTGCTGCTCGAGAAGGAGCGCTCGAGCGGCCACGATCTGCTCTTCGCCGGCGACGTCGCGGGCTTCCGCCGCCTCGCGCAGCTCAACGCCGACGCGATGCGCGCCGCCGGCGTCAGACGGATCGTCACGACCTGCGCCGAGAGCTACCACGTCATGGCCTTCCACTACCGCGGCGCCGTTCCGGAGTTCTCGCTCGACGTGGAGCACTTCGCGACCTTCCTCGAGCGCGAACTGTCCGGGCGCACGGTCGAGTTCGCGGCCGTCCCGGGCCGGGTGACCTACCACGACCCCTGCCGCCTCGGCCGGATGTCCGGCGTGGTCGATGCTCCCCGACGCCTGCTCGCCCGCATCCCCGGCCTCGAGCTGGCCGAGATGCGCCATCACGGCGCGAAAGCGCTCTGCTGCGGCACATCGGCCTGGGTGCGCTGCGGCGCGACGAACAAGGCGATTCAGCTCGCCCGCCTCGGCGAGGCCGCGGCCACGGGGAGCGAGGTGCTCGCCACGGCCTGCCCCAAGTGCGTCATCCACCTGCGCTGCGCCCAGGCCGATCTGCCGGCCGGCCCAAGGAAATCATTGGCTCTCGCCGACATAACTGAAATCCTCGCGCAATCCCTTGCTCCGGCGGATGCCAAGACATGACCAGGATAGCGACAGGACCCCGCAGCGATTCATGGTTCATCAAGGAGGATCGTCATGACTGAACGCGAACCGGCGAAGTCACCCGACGGCGAGGAGCTGCGGATCGGCGTCTTCGTCTGCCAGTGCGGCGCGAACATCGCGGCCGCTGTCGACACCAAGGCCGTCGCCGAAGTCGCCGCGAAGCTCCCCGGCGTCGCCTTCGCGACCGACCAGCCCTACTCCTGCTCCGAGCCCGGCCAGGTCGGCATGAAGGAGGAGATCCGCAAGCGCGGCCTCAACCGCGTCGTGATCGCCTCCTGCTCGCCGCGCCTGCACGAGCCGACCTTCCGCGCGATGGTCGCCGATGCCGGCCTCAACCCGTACCTGATGGAGATGGCCAACCTGCGCGAGCAGGTCAGCTGGGTGCACAGCCACGACCGGCCGGCGGCAACCGCCAAGGCGACCGACCTGGTGAAGATGGCCGTGCGCCGCGCCAGCGCGCTCAAGTCGCTGAACGAGATGGAGGTCCCCGTCACGAAGCGCTCGCTGGTCGTCGGCGGCGGCGTGGCCGGCATCCAGGCGGCGCTGGATCTGGCGGACTCGGGCTACGAGGTGATCCTGGTGGAGAAGCAGTCGAGCATCGGCGGCGTCATGGCCCAGCTCGACAAGACCTACCCCACCATGGACTGTTCGATATGAATTCTCGGTCCTAAAATGACGGATGCCGGTCGGCATCCAAACATCAAGCTGCTGACGCTGGCGGACATCGAGCAGATCAGCGGCTACGTCGGCAACTTCAAGGTCCGCGTCAAGCAGCGCCCGCGCTACGTGCGCGAGAAGGAGTGCACGGCCTGCGGCGACTGCGCGAAGGTCTGCCCGCAGGCGACGCCAAACGAGTTCGAGGTCGGCTTGGCCACGCGCAAGGCGATCTATTCGCCGTTCGCGCAGGCGGTCCCGTCGGCGTACCTCGTCGACCCCGCGACCTGCCTCGGCCACGACCCGCTGGTCTGCGGCAAGTGCATCAAGGCCTGCAAGAAAAAGTGCATCGACTTCGACATGACCGAGACCGTCCACGACTTCGAGGTCGGCACGATCGTCGTCGCCACCGGCATGGACGTCTTCGACCCGACCGCGATGGAGGAGTACGGGTACGGGCGCTTCCCGAACGTCGTCACGAGCCTGGAGTTCGAGCGGCTGATCAACGCCGGCGGCCCGACGCTCGGCGAGGTCGTGCGCCCCGGCGACCGCAGGGTGCCGAAATCGGTCGCGTTCGTCCAGTGCGTCGGCTCGCGCAGCACCAGCGGCAGCGCCGGCTGCAAGCCGTACTGCAGCAACGTCTGCTGCATGGTGACGATCAAGGACACGCTGATGCTCAAGGAGCACTACCCGGAGATGGAGGTCGCGGTCTTCTACCTGGACATCCGCGCCTTCGGCAAGGGTTTCGAGGACCTCTACACCCGCAGCCGCGAGGCCGGCGTGCGCTACCTGCGCGGGTTGCCCGGGCTGATCGAGCAGGACGAAGCGACCGGGGATCTGCTGATCGACGTCGAGAACACGTCGACCGGGAAGCTCGAGCGGCAGCGCTTCGACCTCGCGGTGCTCTCCGTCGGCATCCTACCGCGCTCGGACAACAAGCACCTGCAGGAGATGCTCGCGCTGCAGAAGACCGCCGACGGCTTCTTTCTCGAGGCGCACTCCAAGCTGATGCCGGTGGACTCGGCGACCCGCGGCGTCTTCTTCGCTGGGTGCGCCGAAGGGCCGAAGGACATCAAGGAGGCCGTGACGCAGGCCTCGGCGGCGGCGGCGCGCTCGATGCGCCTGATGTCGCGCGGGAAGCTGCGTATCGAAGCGCTGACCGCCCAGGTCGACCAGGCGCGCTGCACCGCCTGCGGGATCTGCGCCAAGGTCTGCCCGTACAAGGCGATCCGCGCCGACGCGAAGACGAAGACCAAGGCGACGGTGATCGAGGCGGCGTGCGCCGGCTGCGGCACCTGCTCGGCCGAGTGCCCGTTCGGCGCGATCGACATGAACCACTACGCCGACCGCCAGATCACCGGGCAGATCGACGCGATTCTCGAGGAGAACCCCGCTGAAAAGATCGTGACGTTCGCCTGCAACTGGTGCTCCTACGCCGGCGCCGACTTCGCCGGCGTCTCGCGGCTGCAGTACCCGCCGAACGCGCGGCTGATCCGCACGATGTGCTCGGGGCGCGTCGACGAGAGCTTCATCTGGCGCGCGTTCCGGCTCGGCGCGCCGGTCGTGCTCGTCTCGGGCTGCCACTTCGGCGACTGCCACTACATCGACGCCAACCACTGGACGAAGAAGCGCGTCGAAAAGGTCTGGAAGCGCATGGAGCGGCTCGGCATCCGCCCCGAGCGCCTGCAGC